>NZ_JAHOOJ010000008.1:0-190570 GCF_019132535.1 Erysipelatoclostridium sp. DFI.2.3
CTTACTTCTACCTATTTGAAACCCTTTCTAACGCTATATTTATGCTCTGTATAGACTTTTGTAGAAGAAAGTTCCACATTTTTTATTCGCCTTTTGAAAGTGGAATTTAACTTTTCACTTCAGCTTTATGACTCAATTTTTCAGATAGTCCTATCGTTAGCATATTGTGGAATGCTCGTCATCCCTGCATATACAAACCTGTTAAAGATAATACCTTGAAGCTTTGATTTCTAAAAGCTCGACGGACAGAGAAACATGCGTTGTTTATCTATAAATGCTATCCTTTCCATGAGGAGTGATAAATGTGTGATGCGGCATTGTGTGAAAGAAAAATAAGACACGCATCATTTCTTCTAGAATAAGCATAATTTCTGATTTCTTAATCGTATAAATTATGATACAATATACCTAGTGAATTCGAATGGAAGAGGTGTCTGTATGGAGAATTTTATCAACAATGTCAAAAATGTTGTTTCCCTTGATGTTTTAATCTATATAGTGATTGCGCTGGTCGCCATCGTCATACTTACGATCATCATGATGGTCCTGCGTCAGAAGCAGGCAAGAAAGCAATTGGATGAACTGGAGCTGAGCTACAACTCGCTGAAGGGAATTCCACTTGCTTTTAAATTGAACAAGGCTGTGGCACTGTCACGGGTCAATGAGGAAATGAGTCAGCGTGTGGAAAGCTGCCGTACGGATTTTGACAATATTCAGGAGCAGCTGAAGGAATGCAGCGTTACCCTGGCCGAGGCGGATGATCTGATCTATGTTCATAAAGCCAAGGCTGCAAAGCGGCGCATGGAGAAGCTGCGGGAACAGATGGCAGAGCTGGAGGGTGTCGCAAAGGATGTCAATCAGGCACTGGACAGCATTTTGGAGCAGGAAAACGAGCAGCGTGTACATATCAATAAGCTGAAGGATGATTTTCGTATCATCAAGCGCAATATCAATGAGAACCGTGCTTCCTTCTCCCAGAGCTATGAATATCTGGAAATGGAGATCGCAGCTATTGAAAAGATGTTTTCAGCCTTTGAGGAATGGATGTTTGCGTCCGAATTCAACAAGGCTGCTGATCAGCAGAAGGAAATACGGGAATCTGTCGCTCATTTAAAGGAGCTGGTGGATGTCCTGCCTTCCATGTATGAACGTGCCAGAGGTGTTCTTCCGCGAGCAATCGATGAAGTCGGTTATCAGTATGCACAGGCGAAAAACAAGGGTGTGTATACCGAGCATCTGGAGGTTCGCAAGAATCTGGATATCATCAGCGATATGCTGAAAAATGATTTGAATAAGCTTCGCAATGGAAATCCGAAGGACGTTCATGAGGATCTCAACGATTGTGAAAAACGCATTTCCCAGCTTGCCGAACAGCTGAGCAGGGAAGAGGCTGCCTTCGATGAGGTCAGCGACAATGTCGACATCCTCTTTGATACGATTCGCAGCATCAATATGGATGTGGAAGCTATCGAGGAGCTGTATAACCGCGTATATGAACGGTTTGGCTTTGAAAACTGGACCCAACGGCTGCAGGAGGTGCATGAGCGCCTTTCCGTATTAAACGACATGCAGCGCAAGCTGGAAGCGGTCATCGCACAAAACAAGGTGCCATACTCCACAATACTGATTGCATATAAGGAGCTGGAGCAGAGTGCGGCTGCCTTCACCAATGAGGTTGGTGAAATGAAGCAGAAGCTCGACAATGCCTGCAGTGATGAGGAGCGGGCAAAGAAACAGCTGATCAAGCTGCAGCTGATTGTGAATGAAATTCGTGTGAAAATGTCCAAGCACCGGCTGCCGAGTGTTTCACAAAAATATGAGGATGACCTGCATAAAGGGGAAATCATGATCAAGGACATTCAGGTGATTCTGGATAATTCTCCGCTGGATGTCAAACGCCTGAACGCCGAGCTGCGCAGTGCGATTGATTATATTTATACATTATATAACAGTGTGAATAATCTGGTGGGAATGGCAATTATGGTGGAAAATACGATTGTGTTTGGAAACCGGTATCGCTCCTCCTTTCCGGATATCGACAGTGAGCTGACAAGAGCAGAGCTGTGCTTTCGAAACGGGCAGTATACCAAGGCATTGAAAATCGGCATCCAGTGCATTGAGAAAATGCATCCGGGAGCTTATGAAAAACTGATCAACAAGAAGGATCCAAGTATCCTGAATGCGGGGGAGTAGCATGATTTATCTGGATTATGCCTCCACCACGCCGATTTGCCCGGAAATTTTAAAAACCTATACCAGGCTTTTGGAGAAGCATTACGGCAACAGTGATTCTCTGCATGAGCTGGGAAGGGAAACCGGTAAATTGATGGAACAAAGCCGTGCACAGATTGCACAGCTTTTGCACGTTTATAAGGATGAGATTCTGTTTACCTCCTGTGCCAGCGAATCCAACAATGCGGCAATCAAGGGGGCAGCCTGGAAATATGCCAATCGCGGCAAGCATCTGATTACCACCTGCGTGGAGCATTCTAGCATTCATAATGCCATGGAACAGCTGCAGGAGGTTTTTGGATATGAGGTGACCTATCTTCCCGTGAATGCGAAGGGTTGCGTGGAAGTAGAAGATTTGAAGCAAGCATTACGAAAGGATACTGTTCTGGTATCCATGATGATGGTGAATAATGAAACCGGGGCAGTGAATGCGATTCGTGAATGTGCCCAGTACGTGCACGCCAATTCCAGGGCACTCTTTCACATGGATGGTGTACAGGCGCTGGGAAAGCTGGAGGTCGATCTTTCCTGTGTTGATCTGGCAACCTTTTCCGCCCATAAAATCTACGGACTGAAGGGCAGCGCTATCCTATATAAGAAAAGAAATGTAGAGCTGGTCCCGCTTATCAGCGGCGGTCAGCAGGAAAACGGACTACGAGCCGGCACCAGCAATGCACCGACAAATATTGTGTTTGCGAAAACGCTGCGCCTTGCCATGGAACAGCGTGAGGATGCCTATGCCCATGTGCAAAAGCTGAACAGCTACCTTCGTAAAGCGCTGTCCGCAATGGAGGATATCGTGATCAATTCCCCGGAGGAAGGCAGCCCGTTTATCCTCAATATATCCAATCTGCGCATTGGCAGTGAAATTATGCTCAATGCACTGAATGCCAAAGGCTTTGCTGTTTCTGCCCAAAGCACGTGTTCATCACACAGTAAAGCGGTTTCCGCAGTTCTGCTTGCTATGGGGTTGGGGGAGCAGCGTGCAACCCATGCAATACGCATATCCCTGTCGCATCTGACTACCAGAGAGGAAGTCGATGCCTTTTTACAGGCTTTAAAGGAGATCAATCATGACTATCGAACAAAATAACATTGTATATAACCATATTCTTGTCCGCTTCGGAGAGCTGTCCACGAAGGGAAAGAATAAAAAGGATTTCATCAAGCGCTTATTAACAAATGTGAAAAATGCGCTTCGGGATTATGACAGACTGAGCTATGAGCGTACCCATGACAGACTGTACATCATGCTGAACGGAGAAGATCCGCACGCTGTCAGCGAGCATCTGCAGAAGGTATTCGGTATTTCCTCCTTTTCCTTCGCAATCCGCGTGGATTCCGATATTGAGGCGATGAAGCAAACGGCACTGCAGGTGGCGAAGGAAAGCGATGCACGGACCTTTAAAATCGAAGCACGCAGAAGTCACAAGCTGTTTCCGATGATTTCCGATGAAATCAATCGTGCTGTTGCCGGAGAAATTCTGCGGAACACTGAACTGAAGGTAAATGTGCGGGAGCCGCAGTTACGCATCCAGATCGAGGTGCATCAGGAGGATACCTATATTATGACCGGCAGAATTGCCGGGGCAGGCGGTTATCCGGTCGGTGTCGGCGGGAAGGCGCTGGTCATGCTGTCCGGTGGAATTGATTCCCCGGTCGCATCCTATCTGACCATGAAGCGCGGCGTTGCGATCGAATGCGTTCATTATGCATCACCGCCATACACCAGTCAGGCAGCACAGGACAAGGTACTTGAGCTTGCCCGTCAGCTTGCCCCGTATCAGGGACATATTCGTGTCCATGTGGTGCCTTTCACAGACTTACAGCTTGCCATCTATAAAAACTGTGATGAAAGCTATGCCATTACGATAATGCGCCGTATGATGTATCGCATTGCACAGCGGCTTTGCGAGCAGCAGCACTGTCTTGCCATTGTCAATGGGGAAAGCATCGGACAGGTAGCGAGTCAGACGCTGGAAAGTATGCAGACCATTAACTGTGTAACGACAACACCGGTTATTCGTCCGGTTGCCTGCATGGACAAGGTGGAAATCATCAATGTTTCCCGTGCCATTGACACCTATGATATCTCCATACAGCCCTTTGAGGACTGCTGTACGATATTTACGCCGAAAAACCCGGTAACCAAACCGACGATTCAGCGCTCAGAACGGCTGGAGGCGCGCTTTGATTATGAGTCTTTGCTGCAGGAATGCATCGAGAAGACAGAGCATGTGGATGTATACCCGAAAGCGAAGCTTGATGAGGATATTTTTTAGTATAAATTGAAAACACTCACCCATACTAACAATGTGAGGTGAGAAAAATGGAAAGAAGAAAACAGTACAACGAAAAACAGGTTGAGCAGGACTTATATCAGTACGAAATGGGTATTGAATTAGGTGCTGACGTTGAAGCTGAAAAGAGAAATCATCAGAATGAATACGACAAAGAGCATTCTTCTCAGGATTTCAAAAACAACTTCAATAACAACAACCAGAGCAACTCCCAGAGAAACAACCAGAACCAGCGCAACAACAACCAGAATCAGAATCGTTAAGGCTGGCACAAAAAAACCGCTCCTCTTCCGATTGGAAAACAGGAGTGGTTTTTTTTATGTTTCGTAATACGTTACGATATCGTCCAGCTTCTTACGCTTTGGCTTCTCAGGGTCCATGGCCTTGTAGCCGACACTGATGACGCTGACAATAATTTCCGTCTCTGGGATGTTGAGAAGTCTTTGTATGGCTTTTGCATCACGGATGCCCATCACAAGGGTATCAAGCCCAAGATCCCTTGCCTTTAATAAAAGATTTTCATTATGCAGGCCCAGATCATAGGCACCCCACAGATTTCCGAGCTCATTGCTCGGGGTACCGTCCTTATCAAAGCCGGCCACATCCTTTACAAAGCTTGTGACAATGAGTACCGGAGCATCCTTTGTGTTCTCTGCATTAAAGGGAGCCAGACCTTCCTGCTTCATAGCCTGCAGCATGGTCGAAGATGTAATGACATGATACCGTGCTGTCTGGGAATTCTTCCAGCTCGGTGCCTCCATGGCACAGCGAAGCATTGCTTCGATATCCTCCTTTGCCACCGGTCTTGCGGCATATTTACGGATGCTTTTTCTTGTGACTGCAACTTCATTAAATTCCATTAAAATCACCTCTTTGTATTTATTTTACTACAATTTTCCTTAAATTTCCGTAATTAAGCAAACTTTTCCTATTTTGCCTGTGGTATACTTAGATAGGAAATGAGGTAGGTATATGCTGTTATGTCCGAAATGCGGAAATAAACTGGTCAGGGAGGAACGCGTTTGGCGCTGTCAGAATAACCATTCCTATGACATTGCAAAGCGTGGATATGTCAATCTGGCGCTGCATCATAAAGCACTCAGCGGGGATGATCGGGAAATGGTAAAGGCACGCACACGATTTTTATCCCATGGATATTATGCACCGCTGCAGGCTGCACTGGTTGAACTGGTACGGGGCTATCATCCGTCAGTCGTCATAGATGCAGGCTGTGGAGAGGGGTATTATACGAACAGAGTGAAACAGGAAACGGATACACTGCTTGGCTTTGACTTATCCAAGTATGCAGTCGATGAAGCGTGCAAGGCCAGAAGCGGTGCGGTATATGCGGTGGCGAGTGTTTTCCATATGCCCCTGTGTGATGCCTGTTCCGATATGGTGCTTTCTGTGTTTGCGCCGTTTCAGGCAGAGGAATTTCTGCGTGTCTTACAGCCGGGTGGTATCTTCATCAAGGTCGGTCCCGGTCCGCAGCATCTGATGGGGCTCAAGGAAATCCTGTATGATGTGCCCTATGAAAATCCGTCGGAAACGCTGCAGCAGGAGGGCTTCATTCTGGAAAAAACGCAGACGGTGGAAGCTGCTATCTGTATTCGGGATGCAGCTGATATTCAGGCACTGTTTCATATGACGCCCTATTACTGGAAAACACCAAAGGATGCGGCTATGCGCTTGCAGGAGCTGGATGAGCTGAAAACGAAAATTCAGTTTCAAATCGAAATCTATCGCAAAGATGAAAACATGCTTAACAAACAAGAGCAGGCTATGCTATAATGTGATACAGGTATTAGGAGAAAGGCGGTAAACAGGTATGGCATTTGAATCACTAAGTGAACGTCTGGGAAAGGCGTTTAAAAATATAACCGGAAAGGGAAAGCTGAGCGAAAAAAATATGAACGACATGCTGCGCGAGGTGCGTATGTCGTTGCTGGAGGCCGATGTTAATTACGGCGTCGTTAAGGATTTCATTGCCCGCGTAAAGGAACAGGCACTGGGAACGGAGGTCATGACCTCTCTGAATCCGGGGCAGATGGTTGTAAAAATCGTTCATGACGAAATCGTAGCGCTGCTGGGAAGCGAGGATGCTCCGGTAAATTATAAAAGCAGTGGAATAACAACTGTCATGATGGTGGGTCTGCAGGGTACCGGTAAAACAACGGCATCCGCAAAGATCGCCAACGTAATGAAGAAAAAGCAGAGCCGCAAGCCGTTGCTGGTAGCCTGTGATGTTATTCGTCCTGCAGCGATTGAACAGCTGAAAACACTGGGGGAAAGCATTGGCGTTGAGGTCTTTTCACTTGGTGTGGAGACCAAGGCGCTGGAAACAGCGAAGCAGGCAATGGATTATGCCAAGGAAAACGGCTATGATACCGTGCTCTTTGATACTGCCGGGCGTCTGCATATTGATGAAGAGCTGATGCAGGAGCTGTCCGATATCAAGGCTTTTGTACATCCGGATGATATTTTGCTGACCGTCGATGCAATGACCGGACAGGATATTGTGAATGTTGCAGGCAGCTTCCATGAACAGCTGGAGGTTACCGGTCTCGTATTGACGAAGCTGGATGGTGATTCCAGAGGCGGTGGTATTCTGTCTGTGCGCTCCATCACACAGGTTCCGGTAAAGTTTGTCGGTCTGGGTGAAAAAATTGACGACTTGGATGTGTTCCATCCGGATCGTATGGCCGATCGTATTCTGGGCATGGGAGATATCATGTCTCTGGTCGAGCAGGCACAGGATAAAATGGATATCGAAGCGAGCACGAAATCTGCGAATCGCATGATGAGCGGACAGTTTACTCTGACAGACATGCTTGTGCAGTTCCAGCAGCTTGAAAAAATGGGGTCTCTGGGCGGTATGATGAAGCTGATTCCGGGGATGAACCAGCTGGCAGGGCAGATCGACGAAGCCAAAGCCGGCAACAAAATGAAGAAAAGCACCGCAATCATTCAGAGTATGACGATGGAGGAGCGGGAGAATCCCAATATCCTTCGTGCATCCAGAAAGAATCGTATTGCCAAAGGTAGTGGTACAACGGTAGCGGATGTAAACCGACTGTTGAATGAATATGAGAAAATGAAGCAGGTCATGAAGCAGATGGGTGCTATGACCAAGTCCGGTAAAATGCCGAACATGGGCGGTATGGGAGCCATGGGGGCAATGAAAAACATGCGCAGCATGAATAAGATGATGCGTCAGGGCGGAAAACGAGGAAAACGATAACAAGGCATACACTGCCTTGTTTTTATTAAAAGGAAGGCGTAGTTAACTGTTGGTCCCAAAGGGTGCTTACGATTCTGATTTCAAAAGGAGATTACAATCAGTGATATTAACCAAGATTTGATGAATGCAATACGTATTTTGTGAGGAGGGTGTTTATGAAGGTATTTGTATATGGCTATCGAAAAGAGGAAGCTGCTTATTTCAGTGCCTGTGCAAAAGCGATGCAGCTGGAAATCGATACCTGTGCACAGCGACCGACACTGGAAAATGCACAACTTTGTCAGGGCTATGAATGCATCAGTGTGCTATCAACACCGATCGATGCTGCATTGCTGCAGAAATTGCAGGAGGTAGGTGTCCGCTTTCTGTCAACACGTACTGTCGGCTATGATCACATTGACCTTGCTTATGCCAGAAAAATCGGTATTCATATTGGAAATGCAACCTATGCGAGTGAGAGTGTGGCGGACTATACGATTATGCTGATTCTGATGGCGCTGCGCAAAATGAAGCTGATTTTGCAGAGTGCGGTCAGTCAGGATTATTCCTTTGATGCGGTATTGGGCAGCAATCTGAAGGGAAAAACACTCGGAGTGATTGGGACGGGAGCCATCGGACAGACACTCATTCGTCATATTGCCGGCTTTGGGTGCCGAATACTTGCCTATAATCCACATCCGCGAAAGGAAATGGAGCAATATGTGACCTATGTGGATTTGAATACCCTGTATCAAAACAGCGACATTA
This sequence comes from Erysipelatoclostridium sp. DFI.2.3, assembly GCF_019132535.1. Lineage (NCBI taxonomy): Bacteria > Bacillati > Bacillota > Erysipelotrichia > Erysipelotrichales > Coprobacillaceae > Thomasclavelia > Erysipelatoclostridium sp. DFI.2.3. Next base: position 8,521 of record NZ_JAHOOJ010000008.1, read on the forward strand.
TCACGCTGCATGTACCGTTAAACGATGCCACCTACCATTTGCTCAATGAAGCGGCTTTTGCCCGGATGAAGCCTGGTGTAATCATCGTGAATACAGCACGCGGTCCTCTGATCGATAATACGGCGTTGATTGCTGCGATAGAATCAGGAAAGGTCGGTGCAGCTGCGCTGGATGTCGTCGAGGGAGAAACCGGTATCTATTACAATCGAAGGAAAGGGAAGATACTGAAGCAGCATGATATGGCTGTATTAAACTCCTTTCCCAATGTACTGCTAACACCGCATCTCGCTTTCTTAACCGATGATTCCTATCGGGATATGGTGACACATTCGATGAAGAGCTGCTATCTGTTTATGCACGGCGAGGAAAATCCATGGCTTATTCAGTAGAGTGATGAATAATCAGACTGCAAAACCTGATGAGAGGCTTTCGCGCTTTTTTTCAGCTTAGGAGTCGATCGATATATATGATGAAAAGGGTCAAGCTTATATTGATCCTTTTTGTTTCACATGATTAGGATGATTTCCAGAATCAAAGCCTTGGTCTAGTTTTTTGATCACGGTTACAACAAAGAAAGTGAACATAATGCATGATTCTCCTCCTTGCAGCTATAACTTATCCTTGGTGTGGAGTGCATGCTTTCCCTTTGCAGCAGCCTGCAAATAGCCTGTTTTAGCTATTTGTGAAAAGCTGAAGCAGCTGTATAGGTCTTTACATAAGCATGACTGCATACAAGCGGTAGGCTGATTATGTCCTACAGGTGCTAATTGTTTTTCACTGCAACTTTTTTGCTCATATAATCGTGTTTATAATAGAGGGGATAAAATTCCTTGTTAGGAGGGAAGTGCGGCATGAGAACTTATGCGGATATGACATTTGAAGAAGTTATGGAAGCCTTTGCGGATACTGTGACCCGTCTTGCATATTTGCGGATGGGAAATGAGCAGGATGCAAAGGATATCTTTCAAAATGTCTTTTTGAAGCTATATACACAGACGATGGAATTTCACGATCCTCAGCATGTGAAGCCTTTGCTCAGGTGGAGGATGTACAGGAACGCAATGAGCTGTATGAGCTGATGGAGCTGGTACCCAACCATCGCAATGCTTTGTATTTATATTATTATGAGGGCTATTCCATACGGGAAATCAGTAGACTCATGAACGCACGCGAGAATACTGTGAAGTCCTGGATGCGGCGCGGGAAACAGGAGCTGCGCAGTCTTTTGGGAGGTGAAGAGGATGCGTGAGAAAAAATTCAGGGGCTTTGATGATATACACTGCCCGCAAAGCTGGAAAGAACAGGTGATGGATCAGGCGGAGTCCTCCGAAAGAAAAAAAGCGTCTATATATGGCGAATTGCTGTTTTATTTCTGCTGGCATTGCTTTCCTTAGGTACTGCATATGCGTGCAGTGATACGGTACGCGATTGGCTTTTATCACTGTTTAGCAATGGACAGGAGAAGGTGCAGGTAAAGGAAGACCCTGTTTCTGTACAAGCCCTCAATGGAATCACCTATCTGGATGCCGACTGCCGCTATTATGTAAAACTGCCGGAAGAAAAAATTGCGGGGGAAGATACGTTGACCGTATATGAAAAAGGACGAATCGTAGAAGACGCTGTTCCAAAGAAAAGCTTAGAGCTGCAGCTGCCAGTGGAAAACAGCACCGTGACCGTACAATTACAATATGTTCATCTGAAAAACGAGTGCCTCCCTCTGTATCTAAAAGGGGAGGAGGGCACTGGAATACCGGATTCGTCATTCCGTGTACTGGCGGACGGAATGCTGGTGATCGAATATGTGCAGGATACCTTTCAAAATGCCTATCTGGTAAATCCGGAAACAGCAGACGTGCAATCCATTGGAGATTTATCCTACCATGCAGAAGCGGAATCTGGAATGCATATCTATGCCAACACCGTACAAAGCAGTGCCTCCGGGCGGTTTCTGCTATATCGCACGTATGCATTGGCACAGGGATGGGCGAAGGAGAAAACAGAAGCACAATGGGTGCTACTGGACAGGGTGGAAAATACCCGTCGTAGGCTGGATACAAAACGGCTGCCTGGCTATCTGCTGGGAAATGAGCTGCGTATGGCTGGCGATACGCACATCATTACAACAAAAAGCTATGCAGTGGATGCTACGACCGAAGCGAATTACCCGATTGTGTATAATTACCGTAAGAATACCTGGACAGAGTACAGTGACTACCAGTGCGCTGTTCCCTTTGTCAGTGATTATTTGTATCGTGCAAGAGACTCTTCCATAGAGCTGCTAAATATCCGTACACAGGAAAAGCATTCGATTCCATTACCGAAGAACATGCGGGCAGAAGACTGTATTTTGTATCCGTATGATGGGTTTTATATCAGTGAGAGTACGCTGAGCAGTGCATTGGATATCTATATTGTATCGCAGCAGCGATGGGTTCATTTGGATGCAAAGATATTGAATGGTGAGACAGCTGTCCTCTTTGCGTATCCGCTGGATGATCACACGCTTTTGCTCAATCAGACATATTTGATCGAATTTCACAAATAATCTGGAAAAGTATAGGATAGTATGCTATAGTACTGTTATACCTTAAAGGTACCGTATATAATAAGAAAGGCAGGTGGTTTGTATGAATACATTCAAAACGTATAAACTGAGGAAAGATACAGACTGCCGTGTTGATAGCTAGCGCATGTTCTGGGCATCCCTTGGGATGCTTTTTTCTTTCCTATGCAGCAAATTTATGAAAGGAAAGGACAAAAGAATGAAAACAGAAATTTGTAAAGAGCAGTACGCAGCATCTATGACAGCGATGCCGGCAAGCAGCAAGGAACAGAATCGTTCCCTGAAACGGGGGTTAAGCAGACAGGAGCTGTCTCTGCAGCAATGCTATGTGATGATTCGTAAGGAGCAGGTGGTTGCCAGAGCAGTTATTTATGATGAGCATTCCTACATTGGCAATCTGACACTGGAGGCGATCGAGCAGACGGAGGCTGATCAGTTTGTAAGGGATGTTATTGGCCATCTGGATCGAAGCAGAGAATGGCGCATCGACCTGTATTCGGACAAAATCAATTATACACTCGTATATCGGGCGCTGAAGCGCTGGTTTCCTATAGAAATCAAAAGGGAAAGCTACACAGTGATGACTGCTGAACGGGATTTGCATTCCTATGAGTTCGTATCGGCAAAGCAGATGACGAAGGAAAATCTGCTGGAGCTGATGGTGAGCGCAAGCAGAACTACACCGGATTTGCTTTTGCAAAGAGAACATACCAGTATGGGGCTGTATCCGGCAGTCCAAAAGCAGATGGAGGAGCTGCTGGATGATGAAGAAAGCGACATTTTATTTCAGATTCTGCTTGTTGAAGGGCAACCTGCAGGCTTTATCAGTGTAAATCGTCTGCTGGATGATGTTGGAGGAATCGGATGTATTGGGGTACATGCCGATTATCAGGGAAAGCGGCTTGGCAGCGTGCTGCTGCAAAAGGCAATGGACATGGCCTGGCATCACGATATTCATAAGCTGATAGGGGATATTGATGTTCATAATATCGCTATTCGAAAAAATCTGATACAATGCGGCTTTATGCTCGATTGTAGGATGTGTATGTTTCTGTTGGAAAAGCAGTAGCTAAGTCAATGGAAATCTGAAAGGACAGGGAACAGGCAGTTCATCATTTTATACAGAAGGATTTAGAAGAGACGCCTACAGCGAGGGACTGGGATAACTGTTTGTAGGGTGATTCGTTAAGGAATGTCAGGGAGAAAATCTGATTTCTTGCGGACTGAAATGTTCATAAAAAAAGGGGAATCCAATCTTCTGTTAAGTGGATTCCTCTGTTTTCTTTATTATCAAGTAAAAATCACCTGTTGTTTTTTTCTCTTAGGTCTGAATAGAAAAGATTATGCTTTTTCTATCCTGTGTGGCACTTGCCAGAGCTGAAGCTTTTTACATCATACAGGAAAGAAACCGCGTATCTGGTACGGCGTTTCTTTGAGAACACCACGATAAAGACTAGCCGGACATAAGGTTTCAAACAGAAATTGATGTAAACGATTGCAAAATCGTTAAAAGCAGGGTAGTATATAAATTTAATATTTAATAATGTATACAATTGAAGACATCCATAAAACCATAGAATAATAGCTGTAATTTGATGTCTGTACAGCTGTTTTATTAAAAAAAGTACAGATATTGGAATGTCTCATACAGTATACCTTGTGAAATAAAAGGGAGGTACTGTAATGAAAAGATGTGTTCATGCTGTAAAGCTGGCAATGACAGTAATGCTGTCAGCCTTTCTGTTTCTTTCGGTTCAGGATTTGGGATATATTCATGCGGCTGATAAGAAAATCGTATTGTTAAAACTAGCTTCTAAAGAAAACTATGATACTATTCAAGCTGCGATAGATGCTGTTGCTGCCGGAGAAGACGCTATAATACAAATTCCTGCAGGGACTTATAGCGAGCCGCTGAAAATATCAAATACTTCTTCTCGGACGATTATACTGAAAGGGGCAAGTGCTGATGTCAGTGCCTATAGCAACGGTGGTGTCAGAAGCAGCGAGGAAACCATCCTGACCGGTGGTATAGAGGTAAACGGTCTTTTAGAGGATGACTCCTTGGAAATCAATGGATTGACACTGCATGGCAAGGGAATCAATATCGTTGGATGGGGTACTCCAATCAAATCGAGCGGGTCAATAAGAATTGTGAATAATGTGATAACAAATATCACAGATAAGAGCATTTCTGCGATACATATCAATTGTGGTTCTGATGAGTATATCGATACTGTGGAATTAAAAAACAACTATATAGATAATATCGGGGAAGAAGGCTATGCGGCAAACGGTGTATATTCAACGCTTCCAGTTCGTGCGATGTATATATCCGGAAATTATATAGGAAATGTCAATCACACTGCAATTCAGCTGGGAAGCATGACAGTGAAAGAACTGCTTTCAATAACAGAAAATCATATTTTAAATTGGAATAAGGATGGAATCGCCGGGACAGGTGCACAGGGAAGCCAGGGAGATGGGATTTACCTTCCCAAGGGAAGTACCCCGGAGACAGTACCGGTACAAGTGAATCACAATTATATTGCAAGAGAAAAAGAATTGCCAGGCTCTGCAGGCTTTGCGACACGCTGTAATTTAAAAAAAGGCGCGATTGATCTTTCGGCGAATTACTGGAACGAGGTGTATCCATACAAGGTGATTTCTGGAGGTACGTATGCAAATGTCACTGTAAAATCTGTTTGTGATGAGCATATGAATGTAACACAGCAAAGCATTGGAGACTTTCGGTTTTCTATTTCCACGCTTTACAACAGCGGAACGGACAAAGAGAAAATGCTGAGCGCAACCATAGTGATGCTGGACCAGGATTTTGATAAGCCTGCCGTACAGTGGAGCAGCGCTGATGAACGTATTATTGCTGTCGAACAACGTCAGGATGCAGCTTATTATGTAGCGAAGAAGAGTGGGACGGCAAAGATTAGCGGAAAAATCACGGACCCCAAATCAGGTGTGATTTATACACAGGAAGCGGAGGGTAAGGTCATTGATATTGATGTGGATAACGTTGTAATGGAGCCCGGCTCGCTGAAGCAGCTGCAAATCAGTGTGCTGCCGGAAGGGGAATCTATTTACTATAATAAGATTGAATGGACCTCCAGTGATGAGAGTATTGTAGAGGTTGACAGCAACGGCTGCTTGAGCAGTAAGGATAAAAAAGGAAATGCAGAGGTCACAGTGACCATGTATGGATTCGGTACGAAGCTGTATGCACAGAAAACCATAACAGTAACCGTTGAAAAGCCGAATCCGGTACAGAAAATCAATATGCAGAAAAACTTGCTGATGAAAAAGGGGGATACGCATACGCTGCAAGCGGAGATACTTCCTGCAGATGCGGATTCACAGAAAATCATATGGACATCCTCGAATGAAGATGTTGCTGTTGTGCATGCGGATGGCAGTATTTCAGCAGTTGCAAATGGAACCAGTACCATTACTGCCACCATCGATCATGTGACTGCGACCTGTGATGTGTCTGTCTATGAAGTCAAGGAAGCGAATATTGAGCCGCTAGATCCATCAAGGCCGTCCAGCACAAGTCAAGCAGGTATTATGGATGAAAAATCACAGGATATCATTGAAAGTACAGTTGATAATATCCTTTCTGAAATAGCGGAAGGAAGAGAAATTGCTTCGGATGTCCTTGATGAAACAACTAGAACTGCCGTTTTACAGGCAATGAATGAAGGAAAAGCTATCCAGCTGACAGCAAATGCAGAGGTGCTTGGAGAAGAGGAAATTGATGCAGCGGATCTGCGTATAATACAGGAGTATCTTTCAAATATAACGGACGCTCAGCATTCCGCCCTGCAATATTTTGACTTCAGCTTCCACCTTGTGAGCGATGATGGAGCCTTATTGGGAGAAATTAAGCAGCTGAAACAGCCGATTTCCTATGCTGTTGTATTGTCTAAGGGAACAGCACAACAGGATACAAGCTATTATATGGTGCGGCTGCATAACGGTAACATCACCAAAATCCCATTGCATACCAATGCGGATGGAACTATGACCTTTTCCACCGATCAGTTTTCATTATATGCACTGGTTGCAGAAAAGAAGGTGGATGCGGGCAATGAACCAATAGAAAAGCCGAAGCAGCCACATGAGCAGCCCGAGGAACCCAAGCAGCCGAACACTCAACCAGAGCATCCGGTTACAGACGCGAAGCAACCATCCTCTACACATGAAAAAACAGAGAAACCGGTAAAAAAGAAAGTTGCTGCTGTCAGCACCGCCGATATGCAAAATGAAGCCTTATGGCTGTCAGCGGTTGCGCTTGCCGTACTTCTTATGGCAGTTGTCCTTCGAAAAAAGCACAAAAAGGGTGCGGAGTAATAAATTGATGATTAGACAACTGATGCACATGCTGCTTGTTGTCTGTTTACAGGAGAAGTGATGCATCCTTAGTGTCTTTAAAGCTGCCACTGCATGGCAGCAGTGTCTGTATGCAGATGCCGTTCATTAAATATTCAGCAATCAGAAAAGGATCATCAGAGACTGCTGATAACGTTGAGAGAATGTCCCTGCTGCTAATTTCTACGCTTTTATCAATTATCTTGACAGAGAAAATTCAAAGAATATAACATAGTCACAAAAAAAAACAAGGGTGTCAAGTAAAAAACCTTGACAGACGGATAATCTATGGTATACTTATCAAGGTAATGCTAAGAAAATAACCAATAGGAGGAAATTATATGGCTGTAAAATTAAGATTAAAGAGAATGGGTTCCAAGAGAAAACCTTTCTACAGAATTGTCGCTGCGGATTCCCGCGCACCTAGAGATGGACGTTTTATCGAAATCATCGGTACTTATAATCCAACAACAAATCCTGCAAGCGTAGTGCTGAACGAAGAACTGGCTACAAAGTGGCTGAAAGAAGGAGCACAGCCTTCTGATACTGTTCGTAACATTCTTTCTAAAGAAGGAATTATGAAACGTCTGCACGAAGAAAAAAACGCTAAGTAAAAGAGTATGATCGATTACGAAAAAGTATTGTTGGATCTTGTAACACCGATGGTTGAGGATAAGACCAATGTATCTGTCAAAATGATGCCGACACTGGAGGATAATGAAATTCTGTTGTACGTATATGCCAACAGCGATGATGTTGCCCGCCTGATCGGACGTCGTGGCATGATGGCTTCTTCTATTCGTCAGATGATGTCTGTGGCATCAAGGAAAGAGGATAAAAGAGTTACCATTAAGTTTGAATCATATTAGGATGCCTTTCGCATCCTTTTTTTGGAGGTAGGACATATGAAAGAAATCAATATCGGTATGCTTGTGAATACACATGGTCTTCGCGGTGAAATGAAGGTCAAGGTGCTTACGGATTTTCCGCAGCTGCGATTTCAAAAGGGGGCAGTTGTGCATCTGCAGCTGGCACAGGGACAGTTTGACCTGAAGGTACAGCATGTACGGGAAAGCAAGGGACAGCTGCTTGTCAAATTTGAAGGCTATGATGATATCAATCAGGTGGAAGGCTGGAAGGGCAGCATGCTGACCATACGGGAAGAGGAGCTGCAGGAGCTGGATGAATTTGAAGCGTACTTTCACGAATTACAGGATGCCGTGGTCTATGATATGGAGGGTGTACAACTGGGGACAGTTAGCGAAATCATAGAAACCGGAGCCAATGCAATCCTGCGTGTCAAAACGAAAGATAAGGATATTCTGATTCCTTTTGTCAGAGCCTTTGTCAAGGAGTTTGATCGTAAAAACAAGGTGATGAAGGTGGAGCTGATGGAGGGGCTTGTATGAAGATAACAGTTCTGACACTGTTTCCTGAGTTTTTTGACAGCTTTCGTTCCACATCCATAATCAAGCGGGCACTGGAGCAGCGGCTTGTGGAATTTGAAACGGTGGATTTTCGGGCGTTTACGTTAGACCGCCACAATCATGTGGACGATACACCGTGCGGCGGCGGACAGGGGATGGTGCTTTCCTGCCAGCCAATCGTTGACTGTCTGAAATCGGTGCGCAGTGAGGATTCCTTTGTCATTATGATGACACCGCAGGGGAATCGCTTTGATCAAAAGCTGGCTCACCGCTTTGCCTCCGAAATCAAGCATCTGATCATTCTTTGCGGACACTATGAGGGCTTTGACGAGCGCATTCGTTCCTTTGTGGATATGGAGGTATCTCTTGGGGATTTTGTATTGACCGGAGGAGAAGGTGCTGCGCTGGTGATTTCCGATGCAGTCATACGACTGCTGGATCACGTTATTAAAGAAGAAAGTCACAGCGATGATTCTTTTGAAAACGGTCTGCTGGAGTATCCGCAATTTACCCGTCCCATCGAATATGAGGGAATGCGGGTACCCGATGTTTTACTGAGTGGTCATCATGCCAATATCCGTAAATGGCGGCTAAAGGAATCGTTGAAGAAGACGATGGAGAAACGTCCGGATTTATTGAAAAATCGTGAGTTTACAAAAGAAGAACGGAAGCTGCTGGATGAAATTAAAGCTGAGAAGGAACAAGGTGAAGGATAAAAGGAAGTCCTTTGCCTTTTTACAATACTACTTGGTTCTATCTGCTGCAGTATAAGTACGTGTAAAACGATTGGTATCAGATAAGGCGTCTGTTTAAATAAACACTGCTAGTTACTGAAACAGATCGATACGTGCTGTATTATCATACACTATATTGATAAGTAATAATCATGACAGCTTGTCTGGGATTTGTATCTCAATGGTAAAATATGTCGGAGATAAGTATAAGACTGGTTAGAAATACATAATGAAGGCCATCAGTCCTATACGGTCTGTATTAGCCTTTTTTGGAATATGACAATACGCTGTCGATGAAGGTGTGCTATACTTTTGGGAAAAGGAGAGATTCAAAATGAATATGAAGAGCTATCTGGAACAGTATTCCCATACGGCGCTGGCTATGAATGACATAGAGATACTGCCTGAACACATACGTGTGGTAATGGTGAATGAATGTGCACCATTAAGGAATGAAGATGATTTTTATGGGAATACGGATGGTGAATATGCTGTATCATTGCGCTCGTTTTTTTCGGATTCAGAACCTGCTCATCTGCTTGCGCGGGGGATTTACGTAACCAATGCCTGCAAGCTGCCAAAACCAAGGGAAGGCTTTACCAAACAGCAGCTGCAGGAAAGCTCTGTCATTCTGGAGGAAGAGCTGAAGCTGTTTGAAAATCTGCGTGTGATTATGCTGATGGGGGATGTTGCGATACGCGTGCATACCATGATTGCCAGGCGTAATCATACAGCGCGCATTCCTGCCGGTTCCACCTACAGACTGCGCAGCAGCATCTGGATGGATGGAGATATCCGTTTGTTTCCTTCCTATATTATGACCGGAAAAAATCTGCAGATTGAACGCAGTAAACGGACGATGATTGCAGAGGATATTTCGCAAATGCTCGCCTATTTGGAAACGCTGGATAGCGCAGGCTGAAAATGGAGGAGAGCAGTTCGGATTTTCTTTGTAAAATTCGGCATTCTCCTTTTTTTTAGTTGGTGAAAATGGTATGATAATAGCAGAAAGGACCCGACCTTTCTGAAAACGACTTCTTCTTTACCGCTGTAAAAAAATGGCTGAAAAAGTATTTACAAATATCCCAGATCTGTGATATCATATATAAGCCTTTATGGCACGCGGTTCCGCTGAACAGTATGATTCAAGAGCCTCTACGTTATGATGAATAGAAAAGGAGCGCCATTATTATGAACATGCAGTTAGTAAATGAAGTAACAAAATCACAATTGAAGAAAGATGTCCCATTCTTTAAATCAGGTAGTACCGTTCGAGTACACGTTAAGATCAAAGAGGGTGACAAATCCCGTATTCAGGTATTTGAAGGATTGGTTATCGCAAAGCAGGGTGGAGGAATCAACGAAGTATTCACTGTTCGTAAAATCTCTAACCAGATCGGTGTAGAAAGAACATTCCCGATTCACTCTCCAATTGTTGAAAAAATCGAAGTTGTACGTAACGGTAAGGTTAGAAGAAACAAATTATTCTACTTACGCGGACGTTCTGGTAAGGCTTCTCGTATTAAAGAAGTTCGTTAAGCTGGAAAAAAGTCGGGTCTTGCTCGACTTTTTATTTTAGGCTGGAGGGTGTACGATGCAGAAGCAGGAGAAGGACAGACACAGACTGGAAGAACACGAATCACTGGCAGGCGTGATTTTTTCCAACCTGTTTTCATTACTGAAAATATTCCTTGTCTGTTTTGTGCTGGTGTATCTAACAGCCAATTATCTTGTGCGGCCGCTGCGTGTACAGGGAGGCAGTATGTATCCGACGCTGAAAACGGGTGAATTCGGATTTGGCAATGCGTTTTCCGGTCATTTTCAGGAAATCAAGCGCGGTGATATCGTGATTGTCTATGACAAGAAGAAGACGCATACCTATTGGGTGAAGCGTGTCATCGGTCTGCCCGGTGAGCGGATCCGCGCCAGTGGGGATACGGTATACATCAATGATACAGCTATTCAGGAGCCTTATCTTGACAATGATTATGCGGATAGTATCCGGTTGACGGAAAATTATAAATTCACAGAGGATTTTGATGAGGTGCAGCTGGGAGAGGACGAATATTATCTGATGGGGGACAATCGCTATGCAAGCAAGGACTCCCGCGAAATGGGGGCCTTCAAGCGCGGGGATATCAAGGCAGTGGATTTTTTCATTGTGCTGCCGTTTAATAAAATGAGAGTGGCGGAATAAGATATGAACAAAAACAAAAGAACCAGAAGCAATCTGGACATTGTATATACTATCCTCGACTTTGCCCGACTGATTCTGATCACTGTAGTGGCGGCAATGGTCATTCTGGTCTTTGTAGCACGCAAGGAGGAAGTCAGAGGCACCTCCATGTATCCCACGCTGGTGGAAGGTGAGTCGGTAATCATCAATATGGCAGCAAACTATGTCGGTGAAATTAAGCGCTTTGATGTGGTTGTTGCCAGAGAATATCGAAGTGATGATTTGTGGGTCAAGCGTGTCATCGGGTTGCCTGGAGAAACGATCAGCTACCGTGAGGATGTTCTGTACGTGGATGGAAAGGCGATGGAGGAACCGTTTCTGGATAAGAAGTATGTGGAACAGGTGAAAAAAAGTGCGAATAAGCTTTATTTCACACAGGATTATATATCAAAAAAGCTGGGGAAGAATGAATATCTGCTGGTTGGTGATAACCGTAATGAATCTCTGGATTCAAGAAATGATGCTGTAGGGCCGTTTCAGCGGGAACAGATCATCGCCAGAGGGGTGTTTGTTTACCAGCCGTTTTCGAAAGCGAGGTATGTAGGCAATGGCGGATGATAAAATACGCATTCAATGGTTCCCTGGTCATATGACCAAGGCGAAGCGGGAAATGCAGGAGAAGCTGAACATGGTGGACATGGTGATCGAGCTGCGGGATGCCCGTATTCCAAGTGCCAGCAAGAATCCGATGATTGAGGAGCTGTGTCAGAACAAGCCGCGGCTGATCGTACTTTCCAAAAAGGATAAGGCGGATGCTGCGGCGACAAAGCTGTGGTGCAGTGCGTTGCAGAATGAAACCACACGCGTTGTGGCGCTGGATATTCTGAAGGAGAATATCATAGCGAGAATCGTGGAGGAAAGCCGTCTGCTCATGCAGGCGAAAATCGAACGCATGAAGCGAAGAGGCATCCGTCCCCGTGCCATTCGTGCAATGGTTGTCGGAGTGCCGAATGTCGGTAAATCCACTTTTATTAACCGGATATCCAAAAAAAAGGTGGCTGTCACCGGAGATCGTCCGGGTGTGACAAGGGCACTGCAGTGGTCGAAGGTGAACCAGAATCTGGAGCTGCTCGATACTCCGGGGGTGCTGTGGTCGAAATTTGAGGATGAAACCGTCGGTGTTCTGCTGGCTATCACGGGAGCGATACGTGATGAAATCCTCCCGCTGGAGGAAATTGCGGCCTGGGCGATGCGGTATCTGATTGCGAACCACAAAGAGGCGCTGCAGCAGCGCTATGACATTGCCGTGTGCGAGGATCCCTATATCATGCTGGAGCGAATTGCAGAAAAGCGCGGCTTTATGCGCAAGGGTGAAATGGATGAGAAGCGTACCATTGAAACCTTCCTGCGGGAGCTGCGGGATGACAAGCTGGGAAGAATTACGTGGGAGATGCCGTATGCAGACAGCGAATGAGTATGAACAGGTATGGTGGCAGCAGGGAAAGCGCTGCATTGTAGGCATCGATGAAGCAGGCAGAGGTCCCATTGCCGGACCTCTTGTCGTTGCGGCCGTTGCCTTTCCACCAGGGTATTCCCATCCGGAAATTTACGACTCCAAGAAGCTGAGCGATAAGAAGCGAAGAGCCCTTTTCCATGAGGTGGTTGCGCAGGCGCTGGAATATCATATACGTATCATCGAGCCGAAGATTATCGATGAATTGAATATTTATCGTGCGACCCAGAGGGCGATGCAGGATATAAGCGATATGTTTGCACATGCGGACGGTGTTTTAACGGATGCCATGCCGCTTCCTCATAATGAGCGGGATGTGATTTCCCTTGTTAAGGGAGATCAGAAAAGCGTCAGTATTGCAGCCGCAAGCATTTTGGCCAAGGTTACACGGGATTGTATGATGGAAGCGTATGACCGGCAGTATCCCCAATACGGCTTTGCGCGTCACAAGGGCTATCCGACAAAGGCTCATATAGAGGCACTGCATACCTATGGTGTGATTACAGGGCTGTATCGGGAAAGCTATGGTCCGGTAGCTGCCATGCGGCAGCTGGTGCTGGATATTTAAGCAGTGAAGGCTGCTTTTTTTAAATTTTGTAAAAAATAATAAGAAAAATAAGAAGTGTATAAAAATGTGTTGCAAAATAAGAGAAACCGTACTATACTATGGATAAGGAACAGGAAAGGCGGTGGCAGGATGTTTACATGGGTAAAAGGCAATGTATATACGCTTGTATTGACACTGTATCCGAATAACATTACCTTGAACAGCAGCGCTGCCTCTTATTTTGAGGATGTGCGCTGGGCCATGATCGGACTGGATAAGGATAGCCTGAAATTGGGAATACGTCCCGTTACAAAACGGGAAATTGATCTGCATCTGGTATCCATGGATCAGCTGCATAAGGTGTCTGTTGGAAAAGGATATGCAAGAATCAGCAACAAAATGATCATTGAGGAGATTTCCGGTATGATCAATCAGCCGATCAACGGACTGAAAATCAACGCGGCCTATGATGAAACGGAGAATATGCTGATTGCAGATCTCCATGAGCTGGCTGCAGATAAGGGGTGAATGGATTATGGTACTGATCTGGATTGCCATTAGCGTAGGCGCGGTTCTGGTTGAACTGGCGACACCTACTGCATTGATTTCCATATGGTTTGCCGTGGGAGGTGTAATCGGAGCGCTGACGGCTTTGATCAATCTTCCGCTGTGGGTGCAGATTGTATGCTTTGTTGTTGTTTCACTTGTCAGTATGCTGATTGTGCGTCCGATAGCCTCACGTTATCTGCGTGGGAATACGGTGCCTACCAATGCCGATCGCTTTATCGGTGAGATTGCGCAGGTAACCAGTCTTGTGACAAAGGATGAATGGGGCGAGGTCAAGGTGAATGGGACAATGTGGCATGCGGTTCCTGTGGATGATGATTCCATCGAGGAAGGTGCAAAGGTCAAGGTTGTCGCTATTGAAGGTGCTAAGTTACTTGTAAAAAGAGTAAGCGAAAGATAGAAAAAGAAAGAAGGTAATGATGATGAGTGTATTTCAGATTATACTGCTTGTTGTAGTTGCGCTGATTCTGGTTGGGCTGTTTGCCTACCTCATCCGTATCGTGCCGCAGGCAAAGGCATATGTCGTTGAACGACTGGGTGCCTATCATACAACTTGGAACACAGGAATTCATATTCTGGTTCCTTTTGTGGATCGTGTTTCGAATAAGGTGACATTGAAGGAGGTTGTGAAGGATTTTGCTCCGCAGCCGGTTATCACCAAGGATAATGTAACCATGCAGATTGACACGGTTGTATATTTTCAGATTACCGATCCAAAGCTGTATACGTATGGTGTTGTAGGACCGATCACCGCGATTGAAAATTTAACAGCGACCACACTGCGTAATATCATCGGTGATCTGGAGCTGGATGAAACGCTGACCTCCCGTGATATTATCAATACGAAGATGCGTGCGATTCTGGATGAAGCAACAGATCCATGGGGCATTAAGGTGAACCGTGTAGAGGTTAAAAATATCATCCCGCCGCGCGACATTCAGGAAGCGATGGAAAAGCAGATGCGTGCAGAGCGTGAACGACGTGAATCCATCCTTCGTGCAGAGGGTGAAAAACGAAGCAATATCCTGACTGCCGAGGGTGAAAAGGAAGCGATGGTGCTGCGTGCTAATGCAAAGAAGGAAGCAATGATTGCGGAAGCGGAAGGACAGGCACGTGCAATGGAGCGTATTTATGAAGCACAGGCCCGTGGTATTGAGATGATTAAAAATGCCAACCCGACGAAGGAATATCTGAGTCTGAAGAGTCTGGAAACCTATGAGAAAATGGCGGATGGCAAAGCGACCAAGATTGTTGTGCCAAGCGAAATGCAGAATATGGCTTCCTTCCTGACAAGTGCCAGAGAAATTCTGGTAGATGATGCAGCGAAGGATGCGCTGGAAGAAGTCATTAAGCCGAAAAAGGGCTGAGTGAAACACGCGGAGTACCTTAGCACAGATGTTTTTCATGAAAAGCAGGAAAAAATTCCTGTTTTTTTTAGGAGTTTTTGATGTTCATTTCGTATATACATATGAGGTGATATTATGAGAGAACAACTATTGTGCTATGCACTGCGCTATGAAGGCGACTGGAAAAAGATGAAGCTTGCGCTGGACAGGCAGGAGCCCTGGACGCGGATGGCGTATGAGGGAAGCTATGTGACGATTGCTGATCAGGCCTATCCCGACAAGCTGCGAAGGCTTGCCTGTCCGCCGTGGATATTGTTTTATGAGGGTGACATGACACTGCTTCAGAAACCGGGCTGCGGTATTGTCGGCAGTCGGCAGGCGAGTGCTGCGGGGCTAAGAAACTGTGCGCGTATTACCGATTGTATGAAGGAGCGCTTCGTCATCGTGTCCGGTCTTGCTAGGGGAATTGATGGACAGGCGCATCGCAGTGCACTGGATCAGCATACGATTGCAGTAATTGGCTGTGGTCTGGATGTCGTATATCCAAAGGAGCATGCGTCCCTGTATGCTGTTATGCGAAAAAAGCAGCTGATTATCAGTGAGTATCCAAACGGAACAAAGCCCTATGCGTACCACTTTCCATGGCGAAATCGGATTATCGCCGCATTGAGTGAGGCCGTTATCGTTGTGGAGGCTCGTCGAAGAAGTGGTTCGCTGCTGACGGTAAATGAGGCGCTGGAGCTGGATATTCCTGTTTACTGTGTGCCTCACGCTTATCTGGATGAGGCTGGAACCGGCTGCAATCTATTGATCTCACAGGGGGCAAATATCCTTGTGGATGAGGACGATCTGCGTCTTATTTTTTAAAAAATGTTTGACAAAACAGGAATTTGTGCGAATAATAGGAGACGTATATTTAATTGCTAGGAGGCATAACATGAAAAATCTGGTTATTGTGGAATCCCCTTCCAAATCCAAAACCATAGAAAAATACCTGGGTGGCGACTATCATGTTGTTTCATCCAAAGGACATATACGTGATCTTGCGACAAGTGGCAAGGGTGGTCTGGGAATCGATGTTGAGAATGATTTCGAGCCGACCTACAAGGTCAGCAGTGACAAACGCGCAGTCGTTAAGGAGCTGAAGGACCTCGCGAAAAAAAGCGATCATGTATATCTGGCAAGTGACCCCGACCGTGAGGGAGAGGCGATTGCCTGGCATCTGGCAAATGTGCTGGATTTGAATATGGAAGAAGAAAACCGTATCATCTTCAACGAAATCACAAAGCATGCAGTGGTGGAGGCGTTTGAGCATCCGCGTACGATTGATCAGGACCTGGTGAAATCCCAGGAGGCACGGCGTATGCTGGACCGCATCATCGGCTTTAAGCTGTCCAAGCTGTTACAGAGTAAAATAAAAAGCAAATCCGCAGGCCGTGTGCAGTCGGTGGCACTGCGCCTGATCGTTGAACGGGAAAATGAAATCCGCGCGTTTAAGAGTGAGGAATACTGGACACTGGCTGCCAATATTGAAAAGGATGGAAAGACGTTCAGCGCATCCTTAAACAAGATTGACGGCAAGAAGGCTGACCTGAAAACGCAGGAGGAGGTCAATGCGGTCATCGAGCGCTGCTGTCATGACTTCATTGTCAGCAGCATTGAAAAGAAGGTTCGTAAGAAAGAAGCGAGAATGCCGTTCATCACCTCCACCCTGCAGCAGGAGGCAAGCACCAAGCTGGGCTTTGGAGCAAAGAAAACCATGCAGATTGCACAGAAGCTGTATGAGGGACTTCCGCTTGCGGGAGGAGTCAGCGAGGGTCTTATTTCCTATATGCGTACCGATTCCACACGACTGAGTGATCAGTTTGTCAAGGACGCGGAAAGCTATATCGAAGAAACCTACGGGAAGGACTACAAGGGACGTGCCCGTCAGAAAAACAGTGAAAATGCACAGGATGCGCATGAGGCCATTCGTCCGACGAGTATTCTGAATACGCCGGCAAGAGTCAAGGAATATCTGACAAATGATCAGTATAAGCTGTACAAGCTGATTTATGCCAGAACGCTGGCATCCTTGATGGCGCCAAGCAAAAGCAATGTGGTCAATGTACAGATCGTATCCGATGGCTGTGAGTTCAGTGCCAACGGCTCCATTTTGACCTTTGACGGTTATCTGAAAATCTACAGCGATTATGAAACCGTTAAGGATGAAATGCTGCCAATCATGGAAGAACAGGAAACGCTCAAGGATGTTGAGCTGGAAGGTAAGCAGCACTTCACCGAGCCGCCGCTTCGCTACAGTGAGGCCCGCCTGATCAAGGATCTGGAGGAAAAGGGAATCGGACGTCCGTCCACCTATGCAATCATCATTGATACACTGCAGGCCCGCGGCTATGTCTCTTTGGAGCGCCCAAGTGAGGGCAGTAAGACGAAGGTCTTCATCCCCAGTGAACAGGGCGAGCTGACCGACACCAAGCTGCAGGAATTCTTCAGCGGCATCATCAACGTATCCTATACAGCGAATATGGAGCATCACCTGGACGAGATTGCGGCAGGAGAGCGAAACAATATTGAAGAGGTTCGTACCTTCTATAATGAATTTGAACCGCTGCTGCAGAATGCATATGAGAATATGGAAAAGAAGGAGCTGGAGCGCACCGGAGAAAAATGTCCGGACTGCGGGAACGATCTGGTGTATCGCATCGGGCGTTTCGGTAAATTTATCTCCTGCATCAACTTTCCGGAATGCCGCTATACCAAAGGTGAGGATGAGGATGAAAATGCTGTGGAGGAGGTCTGCCCGAAATGCGGAAGCAAGATGGTGACGAAAAAAGGACGCTACGGCTCCTTCCTTGCCTGCAGCAATTACCCGGAATGTAAATATATCAAAAGCAACAAGACGAAGGAAGAACCGGAGCCTACCGGAGAAATGTGTCCGGACTGCGGTCATGAGCTGGTAAGAAGAAAATCCCGTTTCGGTACGACCTTTATCGGCTGCAGCAATTATCCGAAATGCCGCTATATCAAAAAGGAACCGAAGAAGGAAAAGGCGGAAGGGGACGATAAGGCAGCACCGAAGAAAAAGGCAGCCGCCAAAAAAACGACCAAGAAGGTTGTGAAAAAGGCAGTGAAGAAATCCGTGAAGAAGGCTGTGGAAGCAGAGGCAGAAGGCAGTGAATCATGATGGATAAGGTAACCGTTGTCGGAGCCGGTCTGGCAGGCTGTGAGGCGGCGTGGCAGCTGGTAAAGCGCAAGATTCCGGTACGGCTTGTGGAAATGCGGCCGAAAACGTCCTCACCGGCACACCACAGTGAAAACTTTGCGGAGCTTGTGTGCTCCAATTCCCTTCGCTCGGATTCCCTGAACAATGCGGTTGGGATTTTGAAAGAGGAAATGCGGCATCTGGATTCCATCATCATGGAGAGTGCGAAGGCCACACGGGTTCCGGCCGGCAGTGCGCTGGCAGTGGATCGTCAGGCCTTTTCCCGGCGTATTACAGAACAGCTGAAACAGCATCCGCTGATTGAGGTCGTACAGGAAGAGGTAACACAGATTCCCGATGGTCCCTGCATCATTGCCAGCGGTCCGCTGACAAGCGATGCATTAAGCAAAGCCATACAGGAATACACCCATGCGGATTATTTCCATTTCTATGATGCGGCCGCCCCGATCATTGAAAAGGACAGCATTGATTTCTCTAAGGCATATATTAAATCCCGTTATGATAAGGGAGAGGCTGCCTATATCAACTGTGCGATGAGCAGGGAGGAATTTGATGCCTTTTACGAGGAGCTGATTCATGCGGAAACCGCACAGCTGCACGAGTTTGAGGATGAAACCTACTTTGAAGGCTGTATGCCGTTTGAGGAAATGGCACGCCGCGGCCGGCAGACACTGCTGTTTGGACCGATGAAGCCGGTTGGGCTGGAGCGTCCGGATGGAACGACACCGTATGCGGTTGTCCAGCTGCGTCAGGATAATGCCGTGGCAAGTCTGTATAATATCGTCGGCTTTCAGACGCATTTAAAATGGGGAGAGCAGAAGCGTCTGCTGTCCATGATTCCCGGCTTAGAGAATGTTTCCATTGTGCGCTATGGTGTCATGCACCGCAATTCCTATCTGTGTGCACCGAAGGTTCTGCGCCCCACCTATCAGCATGTCCAGCGGGATGATCTGTTCTTTGCCGGACAGCTGTGCGGCGTGGAGGGCTATGTCGAAAGTGCGGCCAGCGGACTTCTGGCTGGAATGAATATGGCCAACCTCATGCGTGAGAAAGCAGTCGTGGAGCTGCCGGATACGTGTGTCATTGGATCGATGGCGCACTACATCACCCATGCCAGTGAGCGCTATTTTCAGCCGATGAATGCCAACTTCGGAATTATGCGTCTGTTGGAAAAGGTAAAGAAGAAGGAACGCAAGGAGGCATTTGCCAATCAGGCGCTATCCGTAATCGATACATACAAAAAGGAGTTTGACTGATGGAGGAGCTGCTTGCGCGGTTTCTTCAATATATGGATTCCCTCAACAGCGGCAGTGTGCATACGCGTGCCGCTTACCAAAGAGATATTCGCGAGTTTATCTCTTTTTTACAGGAAGAGGGAATTGAGGAGCTGCAGGATGCAGATCGCATCATCGTCATGAACTATATCGCCTCTTTGCGTGAGAAGCCCGGGGTCAGCGGAGAAATGAAAAACTCCACGATCGCCCGCAAGCTGTCCTCCCTTCGTTCCTTTTACCGCTATCTGAATGAATATGTGGGAATCACGCAGAATCCGTTTCTGTATTTTAAGACACCGAAGCGCGCCAAACGGATACCAGAATTTCTGTTTTATGATGAAATGGATACCTTTTTGAGCAGCTTTGATCTGGATACGCCGGACGGATTGCGGGATCGTGCGATGTTTGAGCTGATGTATGCCTGCGGTCTGCGGGTCAGTGAAGCGGCATCCCTTCGGTTGTACGATATCGATCTGCACGATCGCATCCTCACCATACACGGTAAGGGAAACAAGCAGCGCATTGTTCCCTTTTATGCGCTGGCAGGAGAGTTGCTGGAGCACTATCTTCAGGAGGTGCGTCCGCAATGGATGAAGGAGGAACACGATATCGTGTTCATCAATCAGCGGGGGAAGGGGCTGACCACGCGCGGCATACAGTACCGCATGCAGCTGGCCGCTGATACCTGCTCGCTTTCCGTGCATGTGCATCCGCATATGTTCCGGCATTCCTTTGCGACGCATCTTTTGGATAACGGTGCCGACCTGCGTGTGGTACAGGAGCTGCTGGGACATGCATCGCTATCGACAACGCAGGTATATGTCCATGTGACACAGGAGCGGCTGAAGAAGGCCTACACGCATGCACACCCGCGTGCACAAGAAAAGTAAAAAAACTATTGAAAAGAACAATGAATGTGATATAATAAACAACGGTGCGAACACGCACACTACACACATCATGGATTCGGCAGCCCGTGCTTCGAGACGCAGTGTATGCGTCAATGACAAGTTGCTGCCGCGTGGAAGTGATGGAGGCGTAACGGAAAGTGAGGATATATCATGTCAGTAGTAACAATGAGAAAATTATTGGAATCTGGTGTACATTTCGGTCATCAGACTCGCAGATGGAACCCAAAAATGAAACCAAACATCTATGCAAGCAGAAACGGTGTTTACATCATCAATCTGGAGAAAACTCTGGAACAGCTGGACACTGCATATGCGGCAATGAAAGATATCGCTGAAAAAGGCGGAAAGGTACTGTTCGTAGGTACGAAGAAACAGGCACAGGCTGTGGTTGTTGAGGAAGCACTTCGCTCCGGAAGCTTCTTTGTAAATCAGAGATGGCTGGGTGGTCTGTTAACAAACTACCGTACGATTCAGAAACGTGTAAAACGTCTTGTTGAAATCGAAGAGATGGAAGCAAACGGTACACTGGACCTGTACCCTAAGAAAGAAATCGCACAGGTGAAGAAGCAGAAGGCTCGTCTGGAAAACTTCCTGGGCGGAATCAAGGAAATGAAGAAGCTGCCAAACGCAATCTTCGTTATTGATCCAAAAGAAGAACACAATGCTGTTGCAGAGGCTAAGAAGCTGGGAATCCCTGTATTTGCAATGGTGGATACAAACTGTGATCCTGAAACAGTCGATTACCCGATTGCTTCCAACGATGATGCAATCCGTTCCGTAAAACTGATTACAACGCTGATGGCAGACGCTATTGTAGAGGCTAAGGGTGGTCTGTTAAGCGTTGCTCACAATATCGATGAGAACGAAAACGATGTAACGATGAAGGATGTTATCATCAATGTGGAAGAGCAGATTGCAGAAAACGAAAGACGTCGTCGTCAGAGAAACGAGGAACGTCGTAACCGTCGTCCTTATGACCGTAACCGTAACGGACGCAATGCAAAGGCTCCTTACCAGAGACGTGAAAACGTACGACCTGCTGCAGACAGCAGACCGGCGAATAACGATTCCGCAAGAAGTGAAGCACCTAAGACTGCTGAATAATCAGAAAAACATAAGAATATAAATGGAGGAAAGATCATGATCACTGCTGCATTAGTAAAAGAATTACGTGAAAAAACAGGCGCAGGAATGATGGACTGCAAAAAGGCTCTGACAGAGTGTGATGGCGACATCGCAAAGTCTATCGACTGGCTGCGTGAAAAGGGTATTGCAAAGGCTGCCAAGAAGAACGACCGTATCGCTGCAGAAGGTCTGACACGCGTTGGTGTGGAAGGCAACACCGGAGTTATTTTCGAGGTAAACTCTGAAACGGACTTCGTTGCAAAGAACGAACAGTTCCTGGAGCTGCTGGAAACAGTTAAGAATGCACTGATTGCCAACAAGCCTGCGGATCTGGATGCTGCACTGGCTTGCACGGTGAACGGTGAAACCATTGCGGATCTGGTAACAACTGCGACAGCCACGATCGGAGAAAAAATCTCTCTGCGTCGTATGGCTGTAGTTGAAAAGGCGGACGATGAAGTATTTGCTTCCTACATGCACATGGGCGGAAAGATTTCTGCACTGGCTGTATTAAAGGGTGCGGATGAAAAAGTCGCTAAGGATATGGCAATGCAGATTGCAAGTATGAATCCGCAGTATGTCTCTCGTGATGACATGCCGGTTGAGGTTGTTGAACACGAGCGTAAGGTACAGACTGAAATCGTGAAAAACGATGAGAAGCTGGCCAGCAAACCGGAAAAGGTTCTTGCCGGAATCATCGAAGGAAAGGTTTCCAAGAACCTGAAGGACGCTTGTCTGGTTGAACAGGAATTTTTCCTGAATCCTGACCAGAAGGTAGGACAGTATCTGAAGGAACATGCTTCTACTGTCGCAAGCTTTATTCGTTACGCAGTAGGTGAAGGAATCGAAAAACGTGAAGATAACTTTGCTGAAGAAGTAATGAGCCAGGCATTTGGTAAATAGGACACTCTTTGTGTCCTTTTTTTAAGGAAAGGCAACGTAAACCAATACAGAGAAGCAGACGGGTGTGCTTGTGACAACATTTATAAAATGGAAAAAAACAGCACATTCCTCTTCCTTTTTGAAAGCTTTTTCTTTATAATAAGAACGGAAGGATTTCATAATCCATACATACGAAAAATGATAAAGGTGGACGTAATTATGTACAAACGAGTATTGCTGAAATTAAGCGGAGAAGCATTGTCCTCTCCGGGGAATTCCTTTGATCCCAAAATTCTTGCTTCACTGGCAAAGGAACTGAAACAGGTGCATGAGCTTGGTGTGGATCTGGCAATCGTTGTCGGCGGGGGAAATTTCATCCGCGGCAAGATGGCGGAAACCATGGGCATCGAACGTGTGCAGGCAGACTATATGGGGATGCTGGCAACTGTAATCAATGCACTGGCAGTACAGAGTGCGCTGGAGCAGGAAGGTGTTCCTACCCGTGTACAGACAGCGATTGAAATGCAGAAGGTTGCTGAACCGTTTATTGTGCGTCGTGCAAACCGTCATCTGGAAAAAAGCCGTGTTGTAATTTTCGGTGCCGGAACAGGAAATCCATATTTCTCAACGGATACCACAGCAGCTCTTCGTGCGAGCGAAATCGGAGCCGATGTGATTCTGATGGCAAAAAACGGCGTGGACGGTGTATACAACGCGGATCCGAAGACCAATCCGGATGCAGTAAAATATGACACGCTTACGTATATGGACCTGATTCAGGAGGGGCTGGCTGTCATGGATACGACAGCTACCAGCATGTGCATGGACAATGACATCGATCTGGTGGTGTTCAATATGAATGAGCACGGCAATATCCTGAAGGCTGTACAGGGGGATATTACGGGAACCGTTATCACAAAGGAAAGGAAGTAATACTATGGAAATCTTAAATCATGCGGAAGAAAAAATGAAGAAGGCTGTAGCCGTACTGGAGGAGGATCTGAAAACGATTCGTACCGGTATAGCACACGCATCTCTGCTTGACCATGTGCAGTTTGAATATTATGGAAGCC
The DNA here is from genome assembly GCF_019132535.1 of Erysipelatoclostridium sp. DFI.2.3. Lineage (NCBI taxonomy): Bacteria > Bacillati > Bacillota > Erysipelotrichia > Erysipelotrichales > Coprobacillaceae > Thomasclavelia > Erysipelatoclostridium sp. DFI.2.3. The sequence continues at coordinate 32,262 of NZ_JAHOOJ010000008.1, forward strand.
CGACACCGATCAATCAGGTGGCATCCGTTAAGGTTGTTGAGGGACGACAGCTTGTCATCAAGCCGTATGACCGCGGCACGCTGAAGGACATTGAACGTGCGATTCAGACAAGCGATACCGGTCTGGTTCCACAGAGTGATGGAGAAGTTATTCGTCTGAATGTTCCAGCGCTGACAGAGGAACGCCGTAAGGAGCTGGCGAAATCCGCTCATAAAATGGGAGAGGAAGCAAAAATCGCTATCCGTAATATCCGTCGTGATGCAAATGATGCAGTGAAGAAGGATAAAGAGCTGACAGAGGATCTGAAGAAGGATGCACAGGAGAAAATCCAGAAGCTGACGGATAAAATCGGAAAGTCCATTGATTCTGCTGTGGATACAAAAGCAAAGGAAATCATGAAGGTTTAAACACATACAGGAGATGTCTGGCAAGCAGCATCTCTTTTCTTGTGCCATATGTAAAAAAAGGGAATCAAATTCAGCTGTATAGCTGTAAAAGTATGGTAGTTCATGGAAAGTATGGTATAATAATTCTGTTCTGATGAACACGCGATAATGATTGTAGGAGGATGAATCCTTATGGATACAAGAATCATACCGCAGCACATTGCCATCATCATGGATGGAAATGGACGCTGGGCTAAGAAACGAGGTCTGCCGAGAACTGCCGGACATAAGCAGGGCGCGGAAAATATAAGAAAAATCGCCATCGCATGCAATACGATGGGAGTGAAAGCACTGACCTGCTATGCGTTTTCCACGGAGAACTGGAAACGTCCGCAGGATGAGGTTGATTATCTGTGCAAGCTTCCGAAGCTTTTTTTTAACCGCTATCTTGCAGAGCTGAAAAAGAATAATATCAAGGTAACCTTTCTCGGGGAAATCGAACGCTTCCCGGATGAGACACGCCGTGTCATTACCACAGCCGTTGAGCAGACGCAGGAGAACACGGGGCTGATTCTCTGTCTGGCTGTCAATTACGGTTCCCGCCGTGAAATCACATTGGCCGCGCAGAGATATGCACAGGATGTACAGCAGGGGAAGGCGAGCACGGAAATCGACGAGGATGCTTTTGGCAGCTATATGATGACAGCGGATATGCCGGAGCTGGATTTGATGATCCGCACGAGTGGAGAGCTGCGTATCAGCAATTTTCTGCTTTGGCAGCTGGCCTATGCGGAGCTTATATTCACACCGGTGGCCTGGCCGGATTTCTCACAGGAGGAGCTGAATAGAGCCATCGATGAATTTAATCACAGAAACCGCAGATTTGGAGGTCTGTAATATGAAGACCAGGATTATTACAGCGCTGCTGATCATCCTCTGCGTAGTCCCGCCACTGGTATACGGCGGCTGGCTGATTGATCTGCTGATTGCGTTTATTATTGTTGCAGGCGGCATTGAGCTGCTGAATCTAAAGGAACAGGATGCAAAATGGCCTCTGGGAATCAAGACACTTGCGATTGTGGCAGTCTTTGTACTGGTTTTAAGCGATGAACGGCTGCATGTTGCCTTGCTTGGTGTCTCAGCACTTATCTTTTTATCCATACCGGTATTCACAGATCGCTTTCATGCCAAGGATGGCTTCCTGTGTATTGCCTATGTGATGTTCTTCTTTGCAATCGCACGCTGCTTTCTGCATATTTACGGAACCAATCGCATGTATGTGTGGTTTATCATCATCGCCACCTATGCGTGTGATACCGCTGCGTATTTCTGCGGACGGTTTTTAGGGAAGCATAAGCTGAATGTACGTATTTCTCCAAAAAAGACATGGGAGGGCTCCATTGGCGGGTGGCTTTTCGGCGCTCTGTTATCCTTTGCCTTTGCCTGGTTTATGATCGATACGATGACGCCGCTTCAGATGATAATTGCTTCCGCAATTCTGACGGTGACCGGACAGATTGGTGATCTTGCGTTCAGCGCTATTAAGCGCAACTTCGGTATTAAGGATTTTTCCGATCTGCTGCCTGGACATGGCGGTGTGCTGGATCGGGTGGATTCTCTTGTCTTTAATTTTATTTGTTTTGATCTGATACTGGTGGTGTTGATGTTATGAAAAAAATAATGCTGCTTGGTGCCAGCGGAAGTATCGGCTCCCAGACTCTGGATGTGGTAAAGCATCATAGTTCTGAATTTGAAATCATAGGATTAAGTGTCGGCTATAATATGAAAAAGCTGGCAGAGATATTGGATGCCCTGCCAAAGGTGCGTCAAGTCTGCGTGGCGGAGGAAGCGGATATGGAGGATATGCAGAAACACTATCCCAGCCATTCCTTCTGCTTTGGCGATGCCGGACTGAAGCAGCTTGCCGCAAATCCGGATTACGATGTTCTGGTGAATGCTGTCGTCGGCTTTCGCGGACTTGTACCGACACTGACAGCCATTGATCATGACAAGACGGTAGCCCTTGCCAACAAGGAAAGTCTGGTTGCCGGGGGTCCGCTGGTAAAGCGTGCCCTAAAAGAGCATCCGGTTGCGCTGTATCCCATTGACTCCGAGCATTCCGCAATCTTCCAGTGCCTGCAGGGGAATGCGCTGAAAGAGGTAGATAAGCTGATTATTACGGCAAGCGGGGGAAGCTTCCGTGACCGCAGCCGTGCTGAGCTTGCGGATGTCACCGTAAAGGAGGCCCTGCAGCATCCCAACTGGGACATGGGCGGACGCATTACCATTGATTCCGCTACCATGATGAACAAGGGCTTTGAGGTGATCGAAGCACATTATCTGTTTGATATTCCTTACGATGCAATCGATGTGGTGATCCATCGCGAGAGTATTATCCATTCTATGGTGCAGTATCGTGACCATGCGATCATGGCACAGCTGGGAACAGCAGACATGCGCCTGCCAATTCAGTATGCATTATCGTATCCCTCCCGTCTGGAAATGAAAAATGCCGAACCGTTTGACTTTCAGCGGACCTTTGCACTTCATTTTACGCCTGCCAGCGAGGAGCGCTATCCTCTGCTGAAGCTGGCCTTTGCGGTTGGCAGAAAAGAAGGAAACCTGGGCGCAGTTATGAATGGTGCGGATGAGGAGGCCGTTGCGTTGTTCCTCGATGGGAAAATCGGTTTTCTGGATATCGAGCGCTATATTATAAAGGCAGTGGAAGCTGCAGCATACATCGCGCATCCTTCTCTGGAAGAGGTTATAGAGAGTGATGCCTGGGCACGGGAATTCGTGCACAGGGCGTGGAAAGGAGGAATGTGTACGGTATGAGCAATATAGTAAATATTATTTATTTTATTCTGATTCTGAGTGTTATCATTATCGTTCATGAGCTGGGACATCTGATTGCTGCCAAGCGTTTCGGTGTCTACTGCAAGGAATTCTCCATCGGTATGGGCCCTGTTGTTTATCAGAAGCAGGTCGGTGAAACTGCATGGTCCATCCGTGCTCTTCCGATTGGCGGCTTTGTGGCAATGGCCGGAGAAGAGGATGATGATGAGGCAGAGGAACTGGATATTCCATATGAGCGCACATTAAACGGCATCAAGCCGTGGAAGCAGATTGTTGTTATGGCGGCAGGAGCTATCATGAATGTCCTGCTGGCGTGGGTGCTGTTTATCGGCATTACCGCGTATCAGGGTGCTGTCAGTGTCCCGGGAAAGGCACTGGTTGCCTCTGTACAGGAGAATTCCGCAGCAGAGAAGGGTGGAATGAAGGCCGGGGATGAAATCATCCGTGTGAAGAACGGTAATGAGGTTCTGGAGCCGAAGACCTTTAACGATGTTGTAGAATTTATCCAGTATTATAATGGTGATACGGAATTTACCGTATTGCGGGATGGGAAGCAGGTAACGCTGCATTTCACACCAACGTATGTCAAGGATGAAAGCAAGTATATCCTCGGAGTTCTTCAGCAGAATGAAATCAAAGAGATTTCACTGCTGGAATCCATACCCTACGGTACAGAAAAAATGGTGGATTCGGTAACGACTATTTTTGAATCCCTTGGAAAGCTGGTACAGGGTGTCGGCTTGAAAAATCTGAGCGGGCCTGTCGGAATTTACCAGGTAACGGCCCAGATCACGCAGACCGGTCTGCTGTCAACGATTGCACTGATTGGACTGCTTTCTGTCAACGTCGGCATTTTCAACCTGCTGCCGATACCGATTCTGGACGGCGGACGTATCTTTATCGTTTTGATTGAAACCCTCATCGGGCGTAAGCTAAACGAGCGTATACAAAGTGCCATCATGATGGCCGGTCTGCTGATGATTGTCGGTATTATGGTTCTGGCAACCTGGAATGATATATCGCGTCTGTTTTAACATATCGTATTGTAAAAGGAAGCAGTTAAAATTCTGCTTCCTTTTATCTTCTTTTTCGGCTTTGCAATCAAAGTCTTGCAGACGTTGCAGTATTGATTTATAGTATAGATAGATACCACAGAGCTTTTCCTGATTATGGAAGTGCAGTCTGTCCACCCTGATTGGCATGAAGAATGACGGGGATCATCGTGTATTGATAACAGAAAGGCAAGCAGGGGAAAGCGTAGGCGGTGTTTAACATGGATGGTGCCTGTTGGGCGGCTCCGGTTAGGGCAGAGAGTGAAAGGGGAAGTGAAATGGATTCCTTTGCATATACGAGAAATTATGATAATATCGCTTTGTTTGACAAGCACACAAGACGCTTTACCTTCATACTGGGGGATGGGGGTATATATTCCTATGATGCTATAAAAAAAGCAAGAAAGTCATTGGAATATGTTGGAACACCATTAGAAAATGCGTTTGCTAATATAGGCAGAATCGGGCCAGGAAATGCCTTTTCATCAGGTTCAGAAAAGGTGCAGGTACGTGTAAAGCTGTTTTTCACAGATGGTACTTTCACATATGGGTATGTATCTAAAGAAACAGTACAAAAGGGCTCTTTACAATACCATAAAGAAATTGTAAAAGCTGAAAAGGTCGTAAAGGTACTGAATACCATCGCTCGTAAAAACCGCAAAGAGGATGCCGATCAGGATTTTCTAATCAAAATAAGGAGAATAAAATAACCTTGGTATTCATGCGGCTTGCTGCTGTATGTGGAATGAGTAAGGGATAAAAAAAGATTTCAAATGCTGTCCGGCTATCCTCGGTCACATTCGAAATCTTTTTCTTTACCAGTAATTCAGAAAGAAGCAGTAATTCTCATCCAGACTGTAATACTCAAATTCCTGCGGATTATAGCCTGCACTCTGGAAGAGGTCAAAGATATGCTGGGAGCGCAGCAGCTGCTTGACCTGCTCATATGTCTGCCTGCTGTCACACTTGATGGCCAGGCAGGGATCGGGATTGTTGATATTGGAGGCAATGATCGCGATGATCTGATTTTCATCATAGCCCTTCAGATACGCATCTCTTTGATAAAAGAAGCTGTCCTTATATGCAGCAGTCTGCTTGATTTCCTGCTGTGGGGCATAGATGTTTTCTACCTCCGCACTGGTCATTGCAAAATAGGCGTAGCGGTAATTGTTATAGCTTTTCTCAATCTTGATATCACCAAAGGTGGGGTCCAGATAATACCACTGCTTATCCATCTGCACCATATTGATGACATGATATTCCTCCGGGTTTTCAATGACCTGTACCAAAATAATCGCATTGGGGATATGCAGCTGATCCAGCAGATATTTGAAGCTTTTGGAATACCCGGCACAGACTGCCTTTTTATCCAGAAATACACTGAGCATATTCTGATTGTTTTCTTCCTTGTTTACATAATCACTGCGATCAATGATCCAGTCATACAGAAGCTTCACTCTTTCGTAATCAGTCTGCTTTGCTTCCGCTTTCTGTAATATCTCCTCAGCGACGGCATCCACCTGCTTTTGCAGGTTTGCTGTTTCCTCCTGATCGTATGCATAGGAGGGATACAGTGTTACACTTTCCTTATCATCGGATTCTTTGTAATTGTATTCGTAGTTCGACCAGAACAGCTCGGGATGATCGAAGGTAACGGCATCAAAGAGCTTCATGACATAGGGCATACTGCAATCCAGCAGTACAGAGGATTCATGATGCAGCAGAGCGCCGTACAGCCGGTCATAATCATCCTGCAGATTTTCATGCAGCAGGGAGCGCTGGTATTTGTAGCAGGTATCCTCATTGATTGCCTTGCTGTTTTGAATGGATGTCTGCTTCAATTCAACAGCAGGATCCTTCTGCTCTTTCTCTTCCGCCTTCTGCGTGGCACTGCAGCCGAACAAGATAAGGGAAGTCAGCAAGATTATGCCATAGCGTTTCATATAATCCTTCCTTTCCCATCTATACTATCATAGCATGAAATGAAAAAAAACAGAACCTCTGTCCTGTTTCTTATGCAGCAATAGCGTTGATTGCTTTAGCCAAACGTGATTTCTGTCTTGTTGCGTAGTTTTTGTGGTGAATACCCTTCGCAACAGCTTTATCTAATTTAGTACTTGCTTCGTTGTAAGCAGCAGCTGCGGCAGCTGCGTCTTTTGCGTCAACAGCAGCCAGAACTTTTTTGATGGAAGTTCTCAATGCAGATTTCTGAGCACTTACAGCCAAGTTTCTTTTGTTGTTGGTTTTTACACGTTTTTTCTGTGATTGGATCTGTGGCATGTTGCACCTCCTAGTTTTCAATTGCCAATAAATTATATCAAAAAGAATATGAAAATGCAATAATAAGGTGAAAAAAAACCATACTATGGAAGAGGTGTATAAAAATGGCAGAACCATATCAGATACGTAGTGATTTTGCGGATGAAATCATATCCGCAGATATCCAGTCAAAAACCTATGAGCATATCGAAAAAAAGAATGATTACATTCGCAGCAATTATATTAAGGTCCTTTGTGATGAAAATGAGCTGGGCAAGCATAAGGGGGATTATGTTTCCATTGAATGCCGTGATCTGGATGATCATGTCGTCCGGGAAAATATGATTGATGCAATTCAGGAGAATCTGCAGCATATGAGTGATAACATGCATGTGACGCTGAAAAAAATTCTTGTGGTTGGATTGGGAAACCGCTTCATTACCTCGGATGCACTGGGGCCGCAGGCGGCAAATGAAATCCTAGTGACCGCCCATCTGTATGAGCATGAGGACCCTGCCTATTTAAAGGGAACACGCAATGTTGCGGTGCTGCAGCCGGGTGTTATGGGACAGACCGGTCTGGAGTCGCTGTCCATTGTCCAAAGCGTTGCGCAAAGCTATCAGCCGGATCTGGTCATTGCCATAGATGCACTGGCTACCCGTAACATCGCCAGGATCAACCGCGTTGTTCAAATCAACAATACCGGTATTCAGCCGGGAAGCGGCGTTGGAAATCACCGGATGTCACTCTGTGAGAAAAGCCTGCATATTCCCGTTATCGCCATCGGTGTGGCAACGGTTACCAGCATCGGTGCCATCCTGCATGAAACCCTCGAGGTCAGCGGAGAGGAAAAGCAGCATATTCTGCAGAAGATACAGGACAGCAATTATCTGAATCTTGTCGTAACGCCAAAATCCATGGATGATGAATTGAAGCATCTGGTCTATATCGTTTCCGAAAGTCTGAATCGCTTCCTGCATCCCAACTATGAACAGCTGTAATGTCGGATTTTGTCATCCATAGTTTAACATGAAAGCACGCCCGGCCACATATGGTGGTAGAGAAGGGAGTGCTTTTTTCTATGAAATCTACATGTAAGCTTCTCGTTAAAGTATTCGTACTGATTGCCTTTCTCTATCTGACACCCTTTGCCAGCGGTTTGAAGCACTGCTTCCGCAATGCAGATGATCTTTTGAATAATTTTGTTTATAAGCAGAAGACGATCAACAGCTCCCTTTCACTGAAGGATTCCTTAAATGTATTGTCCTACAATTCCAATCTGACGATTCCCAAGGAGGACATCAGTGAGGTGGAAACGACACAGGATAATCCGAGTGTTGTGCCGAAGACGACAGACGAGCAAAAGGATACCTCGCAAAGCAAGGATGACGGTAAGAACAATAAGGCTGAAAGCAGTGACAAGAAAACGGAAGAAAAATCCGAGGATAAAAAAGTAAAGAGTACCGGAAAACGGGTATATATCTACGACACCCACCAGGATGAAAGCTATAAGGGTGGCAAAACGGTGCTGGATGCTGCGGCTATTCTGGCGCAGAAGCTGGAGGACCGCGGCATCAAGGTGGTTCTGGAAACCAATGATTTCATCCGTTACCGTGATACGCATGGACTGACGTATAATGAATCCTATGTAGTATCCTATAAATATCTAAACGAAGCGCTTGTGAATTACGGTGGCTTTGATATGTGTCTGGATCTGCATCGTGACAGCATTCCAAGGGAAGCGAGCTATATCAATATCGATGGTAAGAATTATGCCAAGGGGATGTTTGTTGTCGGTGGTCTTGGGAAAAATGCCAAGACGGCAACCAAGCTGTCCACGACATTAACTGACACGATCAATGCAAAGAAGAATGGTATCATGAAGGGGGTCATGACAAGGGAGGCCTATTATAATCAGGAGGTTGCCAAAAACATTGTATTGATGGAGCTTGGCGGTGATGTAAACACCTTCGAGGAGGTTTCAAACTCCCTGGATGTTATCGCAGACGGTATTCATGATGTACTGACAAAGGAGTGATTTTATATGAAGCGATTTCTGGCGGATGCCATTCTGATTTGTATTCTTGTATCGATCGGCTCCTATATCAATCAGCAGGGGTCAGATGATACGCGAAATCTCGTTCAGGAGCAGGTGGAGAGCTTTGAATCGGATGTTGCGCAGAATCGAGTTGTGAAAGCACAGAACGATCCGGTCGCATTAAAGGATATTGAGGAAAACCGCGCTTCCCAGCTTGCGAAGAGCAGCAGTGAGGCAATTGTATCCACAATGAAGGGATGTGTACAGATGTTTTCCGATGTATTCGATGGACTGTTGCATTAGCTGTCATACCCAAGAGGAAGACAGTTTGTTAAAGTAGATGCAAACGAACGCACAACATGTTATAATGCCTACTGAGGTGATTAGCTTGGATAATAAACAAATACGAGTTCTGTTCATGGGCACGCCGGAAATTGCCGTGTCTATGCTGGAACGGCTGTGGAGTGACGGCTATCGGATCATCGGTGTTGTCAGTCAGCCGGATAAAAAGGTAGGAAGAAAGCAGGTGCTGCAGATGCCGCCGGTAAAGCAGGCAGCTTTGGCACATGATATCCCTGTGTATCAGCCAATCCGAATACGGGATGATTATGAGGAACTGATGCAGCTGGATATCGATTTGATTGTAACCTGTGCATACGGGCAGTTCATCCCTTCGAAGCTGCTGGAGCATCCGACCTATGGCTCAGTCAATGTGCATGCATCGCTGCTGCCAAAGCTGAGAGGCGGAGCACCGATTCATAAGGCGGTCATCGAAGGGCATGCGGAAAGCGGTGTATCCATCATGCGCATGGTGAAGAAAATGGATGCCGGTGCTGTCATGGCGCAAAGTCATGTGACGATTGAAGATGAGGATACGATGGGGTCCTTGTATGATAAGCTGGCCGTTTCCGGTGCACAGCTGCTGAGTGAAAGCATTCCGAAAATCATTGACGGAAGTGCTGTCTTCGTGGAACAAAACGAAGCGGAAGCAACGTTTGCCTACACCATTCAAAAGGAAGAGGAGCATGTTGATTTCAGCAGAGATGTAGAAAGCGTCTATAATCATATCCGTGGTCTGATTCCTGCACCCTGTGCCTATGCGCTTGTAAATGGCAAAAAGCTGAAATTCCATAAGGTGCGCAGACTGAGCAAAAAGGGAAGTGCCGCCTGCGGAGAAATCATCGGTATGGTGGACGGCGGTTATGCGATTGCCTGTGCCGACGGACTGATTCTGGCAGATGAGCTGCAGCTGGAAGGAAAAGCGAAGATGGAGGCAAAGGTCTTCTTTAACGGCAGCGGGAAAAATCTGATTGGCTATATCGTGGACTAATGAAATAGAAAAAGAAGGTGTCCGATGGGATGCCTTCTTTTGTGGGTAATCACACTATTATTTAGCTGTTTTATTTTCTTCCCATTCCATAATCTGAAAGGGCTGAACCTTCAAAAAGGTGCAAACCTTATCTAGTGTCTCCGTCGTGACAATTTGATTGTTGCTCAATTTACTGATGGTGGCATTGGAAATTCCTGCGCCCTCCTTCAATTCAGTTTTGTTTATGTCTTTCCTGTTACAATAGTCCCAAAGCTTATAATAAGTAATCATATGCAATTCTCCGATAGAGATATGATAATATGATTCACTAATAACAGTTGTATATTCTTTGTTAACACGATAAAATAAATGTGATAGCAGAAAGTGATGGTAATGATGACAGATAAGTGTAGAGGCAATATCAGAGAAATGAATCGAGATTATATGAATAAAATAGAAGTATTGAATTTCTATGATGAATTGACAAACGACCAGAAACAGAGCTTTATGATGCTGATGGATACTCTGGGAGTACTTTGTGAAAAGCGAAGCAGAGAAGACGATATCTCGGTTCGTGAAAATATGTTGTAACATAACTGTATTGACGCCATTGCGTATTCTGTTGTTAGAAAAGCTATAAAACGAAGGGATGGGCTATGTTTCATATAACGGTTATGCTTTCTACATGGTTGCTGAACATAGAAAGGACCCGCCTCCTACAGCGGGTCCTTCTTTGTTAGATAAATTCTAACGTAAAAAGGCTCTCTCATCCTTTTCCACTAAACTTTAGCACTACTCGCTGAAAAGGTCAAGAGGAATTGCTTTCTACACACTAAATTTGCTTTCCATCCCACAACTTTCCTGTTATAATAGTCCTTGCGTTAGGAGTGAGAATATGGATCAGAAATACATAAGAAACTTTTCAATCATCGCCCATATTGATCATGGGAAATCAACTCTGGCCGATCGTATTCTTGAAATTACAGATACTGTTGAACAGCGGGAAATGAAGGAACAACTGCTGGATACCATGGATTTGGAACGGGAGCGTGGCATTACGATCAAGCTGAATGCCGTTCAGCTGAAATATAAAGCGGAGGATGGACAGGATTATATTTTCCATCTGATAGATACACCGGGACATGTCGATTTTACATATGAGGTATCCCGTTCGCTTGCGGCCTGTGAGGGAGCCGTTCTGGTCGTGGATGCGGCACAGGGCATCGAGGCACAGACACTGGCCAATGTATATCTGGCTTTGGATAATGATTTGGAAATCATTCCGGTGATCAATAAAATTGATCTTCCCAGTGCACAGCCGGATGTTGTGCGCAAGGAAATCGAAGATGTAATCGGACTGGATGCCAGCGATGCACCGCTCATATCGGCGAAAAACGGCTTGAACATCAAGGATGTGCTGGAAGCGGTCGTACGCAATGTGCCGGCACCGTCCGGAGATCCGCATGCACCGCTGCAGGCACTGGTGTTTGACTCATTGTATGATGCTTACCGTGGTGTTATTGCTTATGTTCGTGTTAAGGAAGGAACCCTGCGGGTTGGTGATCATATCCGGTTTATGGCCAGCGGGGCGGAATACGAAGTGCTGGAGGTAGGTATTCGCAATCCGAAGGAAGTCAAGAAGGATGTGCTGGAATGCGGCGAGGTAGGCTGGGTTTGCGGCTCTATTAAATCCATTAAGGATGTGCGTGTCGGAGATACCATCACCCATGCGGATCATGCCGCAAAAGAAGCGCTGTATGGATATCGGGAAATGAATCCGATGGTGTACTGCGGTTTATATCCGATTGATTCCAGTAAATACAACGATTTGCGGGATGCTTTGGAAAAGCTGCAGCTGAATGATGCCTCTTTGCAGTTTGAAGCAGAGACCTCACAGGCACTGGGCTTTGGATTTCGCTGCGGCTTTCTGGGGCTGCTGCATATGGATGTTATTCAGGAACGCATTGAGCGGGAATACCGCATTGATCTAATTGCGACTGCACCTTCCGTTGTCTATCATGCATATCTGACGGACGGCTCCGTACTGTCCATCGATAATCCATCCCTGCTTCCGGATGTGCAGAAAATCGATCATATTGAGGAACCGTTTGTACGTGCCAGCATTATGACACCGAATGATTATGTCGGGCCGATCATGGAGCTGTGTCAGCGCAAGCGTGGGAATTATAAGGATATGGTCTATATTGATGAGGGCCGTATGAATGTGATCTATGAACTGCCGCTGGGAGAAATTGTGTTTGATTTCTTCGATAAGCTGAAATCCTGCACGAAGGGATATGCGTCTTTGGATTATGAGCTGATCGGTTATCAGACGAATAAGCTTGCCAAGATGGACATTCTGTTAAACGGGGAAATCGTAGATGCCTTAAGCAGTATTGTACATCGGGAGTTTGCTTATCCAAGAGGACGTGCTATCTGTGAAAAGCTGAAGAAGCTGATCCCAAAGCAGCAGTTTGAAATTCCGATTCAGGCTGCGATCAATGGAAAGATCGTTGCACGTGCAGATATTAAATCCCTGCGTAAAAATGTGTTGGCGAAATGCTATGGCGGGGATATCTCCCGTAAGAAAAAGCTTTTAGAGAAGCAGAAGGAGGGAAAGAAGCGCATGAAGTCTGTCGGTAGTGTAGAGGTGCCGCAGGAAGCCTTCATGGCCGTGCTTTCCATGGATGATGATGACAAATAAACAGGTCGGAAATGATCTGTTTTTTTCTTCTTTTGTCGATTGCTACCAGCTGGTTGAAAATCCATGCTACACTGGTGGCGAGGTGAACATATGTTTGAAGAAACCAGGAAGTATACCGAGGAGGTCTATGTCAGCAAAGAGGAGCTGGCACAAAGGCTTGATTTAACAGGAGTTGTGCTGGATGCGGTATGGAAGCAGGTGGAGGATTACCGTGCACTGCTTCGCCGCAGCTTCTGCTTTGATGATCTGCATGCGGATATCGTTATGACAAGAGCCCTGTGTGCGAAGCTGCAGCAGACAACAGAGCTGCTGTATCGCTGTCCATTGCAGCGCCCCTTTTCTGCGACTGTTCAAAAAAGCATCCTGCTTGCAGGAAATTATCCGCATTGGCTGTATAAGGCAGGCGAGCTGTTGGCGCTTACACCGCTGCCGCATGGACTTGTGACATTTCTGGAGCAGGAGGAGGAGCCGCTGTTGCTGCGTATCTTTTTTCTATCCATGTTTACAGGAGAGAGCGCCTATCTGGACTGCCTGCTGGTACATGAGCGCTGTCATGCACCGTTTGCTTTAGCGATGGAGGAACAGCCAAACAGAAAAGCTGCAGGAGATCTGAGTGTACGCTTTCTGGCTTTTCTGGATGATATCCGCTTGCAAATCTCACGATCCATGCTATCATTAACGGAAATGGATGTCACCGCCTGTCAGACGATGCAGCTACAGGAGCTGCTGGAGCAGTATCCGATGCTCAGTGTACAGCAGCTGATGTTCTATGTCGATCATCGACAGCCATACCGCTATTACACCATACGGCAGTTTATGGAATATGCCGGCGTGTGTAATGAAACAGCGCGCTGTGCCATGGAGCTTCTGGTGAAGCAGCACTGCTATCAGCGGCGGAAAATCGGTAAAAAATACGTATATTATACGGTTTAGGAGGTTTGTATGAAAGCTGTTTATGTCCATGTGCCCTTTTGCAGAGATATCTGCGCCTATTGTGATTTTACCCGGTGCCGCTATCATGCGGGCCTTGCGGACCAGTGGCTGATTGCTGTGGAGCGGGAGCTGCAGGAAAAGCTTGCGCAGGTTTCGGTAGAAACAGTGTATATCGGAGGTGGAACCCCGAGTGCATTAAACAGCAGACAGCTGGAGCAGCTGCTGAAGCTGCTCGCCCCATATACGACACAGGTACAGGAATATACGGTGGAAGCGAATGTGGAATCACTGGATGAAGATAAAATGAAGCTGCTGAAGCGGTATGGGGTCAACCGTATTTCACTGGGCGTGCAATCTCTGCAGCCCGTCCTTCTGTCCATCATCGGGCGAAGGCATACAAGAGAAGAGGTGGTGGAGCGGATTCGGCAGCTGCACCAGTATGGTATTCATAATATATCCATTGATCTCATATATGGTCTTCCACAGCAGACGATGGAGATGTGGCAGGACGATTTGCAGGACATCGTACAGCATTTTCAGATATCTCATATTTCGCTGTATGCCCTTACCATCGAGGAGCATTCTCAGTTCGGGCGTGACGGTGTAGAGAATATCGATGCGGATGTGGAAACGGATATGTATCTGTATGCAGTGTCCTATCTGAAAAAGCATGGCTTTATACAATATGAAATCAGCAATTTCGCAAAGCCGAACGCAGCATCCCTGCACAATCAGATGTACTGGAACTATGAGGATTTCTGTGGAATCGGATGCGGTGCCAGCGGAAAGAGCGGACATATCCGCTATGATAACACCCGCAATCTGCATACCTATCTGCAAAAGGGCAGCTGTCCGGATATCATTGAGCTGAGCAGACAGGATGAAATGTTTGAGATGCTGATGATGGCGCTAAGGATGAAGAAGGGGATGAGCCTCTCTCTGTTTCGGGAACGCTTTGCGGCTGATTTTGAAACAATCTATTCTGCACCGCTTCAAAAGAATATCGCAAATGGCATGCTGCAAGTGAAGGACGATCATGTTCGTACAACGGAAGAGGGCATGCTGCTGCTCCATGATGTACTTGTTGATTTTTTATCGGAGGAAACGTTATGAAGGAAGCGGAACGCAAACGAAAAATACTCTATCATCAGCATCTGACCTCACGCTGTGATGCACAAACAGCTGCACGGGATGTATTGGCGCTGCAGGCGCAGTTTCTGCGGCATGCACAAATGTCACTGCGCCTCAGAACAAGGGATGATTCATGGAAGCAATGGGTCAAGCAGAGTGTGAAAACACGCGCCTTTCGCGGAACGCTGCATCTGCTGGATGCGGAAGACCGCCTGCTGATCACCTCGGCTCTGTGGAAGGATTATGAGCATCGCAAGTACTATATGGCCCGCTATTATACACCGCAGGAGGAACAGCTTTTCTGCAATGCGATCCTTGATCTGCTGCAGCAGGGCATCTGCGGACGCCGTGAAATTTATACAAGGCTGGTTGCGATGGGGCTGGATGAAAAGCTGTGTGAGCTGGCCTGCTCCAGCTGGGACGGCCTGTTTGCTGTCCTGAATATTCAGGGAAAGGTGATGTTTCAGCATGCGGCATCACGGGAATTTGCCTATGCTCCGATATCACTGCGAAGCGATCTGGATGCCTGCCGCAAAGAGCTTGTATACCGGTATCTGAAGGGCTATGGTCCGGTAACGCTGCGGGATGCCTGTTATTTCTTCGGCTGGAAAAAGAAAGAGCTGGAGGCTGTATTGCAAAAGATCCATAATGTACAGATGAGTGATTGCAGTGGATCTGCCGTGTATGAGCTTCCTGAGGAAATCGACGCCTATCCCCGTATCCCCACCGCCGTGTTTCTCAGTGGCTTTGATCCGCTGATGCTGGGCTATGAAAAGCATGAAAACCCGTTTTTGCCGCAGCGCCATCTGCGCAGGGTGTTCAATCTGCAGGGAATCGTATATCCCTGCTTCCTGTATAAGGGAAATGTTGCAGGACGCTGGAAGCTGGAAAAGGAAACCCTGCAGCTACAGTCGTTTGAGGACTTTGATGCTCTGCAGAGGCAGCAGGTTGAAAAAGCAGCAAAACGACTGCTTCAGCCTGCACGAATCATATGGGCGGATTTCTAAAAAATGCTTGCATCCAAGCAGTAACTGTGCTATGATAGCAAAGGTTTTATACTTGGTCTACGCGCAATATTCCTCAGCGGTTCACTCAGTATGGAACGAATAAGAAAACAGGAGGAAAGAACATGTTATTAAAAAGCGAAAAACAGGCGATTATGAAAGAGTATGCACGTTTCGAAGGAGACACAGGCTCTCCGGAGGTACAGGTAGCTGTATTGACTTACAGAATCAACCAGCTGACGGAGCACTTCAAGGAGCACAAGCACGATTACCACTCTCAGCGTGGTCTGATGAAGATGGTTGGTCGTCGTAGAAACCTGCTGGCATACCTGAAGAATAAAGATCTGAACCGTTACAAGGAACTGATTTCTCGTTTAGGACTGCGGAAGTAGTAAAAAAGCTCGAAAAGAGCTTTTTTTCTTTTATTGGCTTTTAAAATATGATATCATGGTAAAGATAAGAAAAATAGAGGTGAAGAACGTGGCGAAACAGGTATTTCGTTTAGATTTCTGTGGGCGTGGGCTCACAGTGGAAACTGGTGAAGTGGCAAAACAGGCAGGTGGAGCTGTCCTGGTCAGATATGATGACACCGTTGTATTATCAACAGCTACAGCCAGCAAGCAGGCGAAGGAAGGCATTGATTTCTTTCCGCTGACCGTTTTATTTGAAGAAAAGCTGTATTCAGTTGGTAAGATTCCCGGTGGATTTTTACGCAGAGAGGGAAGACCGAGCGAGCATGCGACGCTGACGGCCCGTATGATTGACCGTCCGATCCGTCCGTTGTTTGCGGACGGCTTCCGCAATGAGGTACAGGTTGTGAATACGGTATTATCCGTAGATCAGGACTGTACACCGGAAATGACCGCAATGTTTGGGGCATCCCTGGCACTGTGCGTTTCCGACATCCCGTTCAACGGTCCGATTGCCGGTGTAATGGTAGGACGCGTGGATGGCGAATACATCATCAACCCGACTCCGGAGCAGCTGGAGAAGAGTGATATCAACCTGACGGTTGCCGGTACAAAGTATGCCGTAAATATGGTAGAGTCCGGTGCGAAGGAAGTTAGCGAGGAAGCAATGCTGGGTGCTATCATGTTCGGTCATGAGCACATTAAGCAGCTGGTTGCCTTCCAGGAGGAAATCGCAGCAGCCGTTGGAAAAGAAAAGATGGAGGTTAAGCTGTATACCGTGGACGAGGACATCGACCGCGAGGTACGTGCACAGTTTGAACAGGCAATCCGTGATGCGGTATCCATCGAAAAGAAGCTGGAACGCTATGGCAAAATTGACGAGCTGACAGAGGAAGCTGTCGCTGTTTTTGATGCTAAGGAATATGAAAACGAAGCCGCAAAGGCAAAGGTGCTCAAGCAGGTAAAACAGATCTGCCACAGTATTGAGGCAGACGAGGTGCGCCGCTTGATCATTGAAGATAAAGTGCGTCCGGACGGTCGTAAGGTTGATGAAATCCGTCC
The DNA here is from genome assembly GCF_019132535.1 of Erysipelatoclostridium sp. DFI.2.3. NCBI lineage: Bacteria > Bacillati > Bacillota > Erysipelotrichia > Erysipelotrichales > Coprobacillaceae > Thomasclavelia > Erysipelatoclostridium sp. DFI.2.3. The sequence goes on from NZ_JAHOOJ010000008.1 coordinate 49,406, forward strand.
GCTGGATTCCCAGGTTGACATCCTGCCAAGAGCACACGGCAGTGCGCTGTTTACCCGTGGGGAAACACAGGTGTTAAGCGTTACGACGCTGGGACCGATGAATGACAATCAGATCATTGATGATTTAACGGAAGTGGAAACAAAACGCTTCATGCATCACTATAACTTCCCGCCGTATTCCGTAGGGGAAACAGGACGTATGGGAAGCCCCGGCCGTCGTGAGATCGGTCATGGTGCACTGGGTGAGCGTGCACTGTCCCAGGTACTGCCGAGTGTTGAGGATTTCCCTTACACAATCCGTACGGTTGCCGAGGTAACCGAATCCAACGGTTCCTCCTCTCAGGCATCCATCTGTGCCGGAACCATGTCTTTGATGGCAGCCGGTGTTCCAATCAAGGCGCCGGTGGCTGGTATTGCCATGGGTCTGATCATGGATGAGGAAAATGGAAAGTATACCGTACTGACGGATATTCAGGGTATGGAGGATCACTTCGGTGATATGGACTTTAAGGTTGCCGGTACAAGCAAGGGTATCACGGCACTGCAGATGGATATCAAGGTGACAGGAATCACCAGAGAAGTATTTGAAGAAGCTCTGGCGCAGGCGAAGGTTGCCCGTGCGCAGATTCTGGAAAATATGATGGCAGCCATCAGCGAACCGAGAGAAGATGTCGGAACCTATGCTCCGAAGATCGAGCAGTTCTATATCGACCCGGAAAAGATTCGTGAGGTTATCGGGCCAAACGGCAAGATGATCAACAAGATCATTGAGGCGAGCGATGATGTTAAAATCGATATTGAGGACGACGGACATGTGGTCATTTACCATATGGATCGTGCGGCAATCAATCATGCAGCGGATATGATCCGTGACATCGTACGGGAAGCCAAGGTCGGCGATATTTATGAGGGCAAGGTTGTCCGTATTGAAAAATTCGGTGCCTTTGTTAATCTGTTCCCGGGGACGGATGGACTGCTGCACATTTCCAAAATCAATCATGAGCGTGTCAACAAGGTGGAGGATGTATTAAACATCGGGGATACCGTTCGTGTCAAGGTTACGGAAATCGATGACCGCGGCCGTGTGAATGTCAGCGCCAAGGCACTGCTTCCTAGACCAAGAACGGAAAAGAAGGAAGAGGATGCGAAGCCTGCAGCTGCTGCGGAGGATAACAAAGAAGCATAAAATCATTACGGAGGCAATCCAGACGGACTGCCTCTTTTCTTTTAAAATCACGAACGGTTTTTTCATACCTTGACCTTTTTAAACTGTTGGAATTTTTCTGGATTGCGGCGCTCGAAACTTTTATGAAAATTTATGAAAATAATCATAGGTATTCACATTCCTTTGTGGTAGAATATATGCATGAGGTGAATCGAATGAACTGGTTAACGGAATTGGAAACGTACAAGGATGCGTTTATCCAAGACCTGAGAGGTCTGATTGCCATTCCTTCTGTGCGGGATGACAAAACAAAGACAGCCAATGCACCGTTTGGGGCAGGCTGTAGAAAAGCACTGGATTATATGCTGGAACTTGGGAAAAGAGAAGGCTTTCAGATAAAGGATTACGACGGCTATGCCGGTATGATTGCATATGGGGAAGGGGAAGAAAGCGTCGGTGTGCTGGTGCATTTGGACATTGTGCCGATCGGTGAAGGCTGGAGCAGAGATCCCTTTGGCGGTGACATCGTGAACGGCTACATGTTCGGACGCGGAACACTGGATGATAAAGGCCCTGCCATGGCTGGCTTTTATGCGCTTAAAATGCTGAAGGATAAGGGAATCAAGCTGAACCGCAAGGTCATGCTGATTCTGGGCTGTGATGAAGAAAGCGGCATGGAGTGCATGAATTACTATACAAAGCATGGTGAGCTTCCTACCCTGGGCTTTACACCGGATGCGGATTTCCCGGTTATCTATGGAGAAAAGGGCGGCTTGCATGTGGAACTGAGCGGAACGTGTGATACCGTAATTACAAGTATGCATGCGGGAGAGCGCAGCAATATCGTAATCGGACAGGCAAGTGCCCAGGTTAGGGACTGGAAGGAAGAATATCTGGATGCCTTTCTGTACTATTTACGGGCCTTTGATTTAAAAGGAAGCGTGGAAACTCTGGACAATGAGAGTGCTGTTCTGCATATGGAAGGGGTCTTTGCACATGCGGCTATGCCATACAACGGCGTAAATGCGGCACTGCATCTGTTAAACTTCATTGGCTGTACCTATGGTGATAAATTTGCACACGATACCTATACCATGCTGAAGGACTGGCAGGGAAAACCGCTGGGCATCGATATAGATGGTGCCTACATGGGCTTTTTGACCATGAATACCGGTATTGTAAACATTGAACATAACGAGGCAAGCATTGTCATTGACATCCGCTATCCAAACGATGCAGATCCAAAGCGCATCATGAAGGGCTTTACCGATACGGCGAAGAAGCTTGATTACGCACTGGATGTAACGCTGAAGAAAAACACGAAGCCGCTGTTTGTGGATCCGGATTCAAAGCTGGTCCAGACCTTGAGCAGTGTCTATCGGGATTACACCCATGATACCTTTACGCCGAATATGACAATCGGCGGTGGAACATATGCAAAGAAATTTGATAATTTTGTAGCATTTGGTCCAGAATTACCAAATAGGGAGCAGCCAAAGGATATGTTTATCGGCGGCTGCCACCAGAAGGATGAGGCAATACGGGTGGAAGATTTGTTAAGAGCGGTTGCCATCTATACCGCTGCCGTAGAGCAGCTTGCGAAATAATATGAGGAGTAAACGAATATGAGAATGCGAAAACTGCCCTGGGCCCAGGATTTTCTGAAAGAGCAGGAGGTTGTGGTTCCCGATGCGTCGGCACTTGCCGGAGCCTGGAAGCAGACCCTGAAGCGAGCAGAGCTGCATGTGGAAATCGGGACCGGCAAAGGGGATTACTGGGTGCAGATGGCACAGAAGTATCCGGATATTGCATGGGTCGGCGTTGAAAAAAACATCAATGTGGCTGCCCTGGCTGTACGCAAGTATACCCAGCTGGAACAGCAGCCGGACAACATGCTGTATATTCAGGGAGATGCCGAGGTGATCGACACCTGGTTTGCACAGGGAGAGGTCGATGTGATCCATTTGAATTTTTCCGATCCCTGGCCGAAAAAGCGCGCCCATAAAAAGCGCTTGTCCAATCATGCCTTCATTGCGCGCTATGCACACATTCTGAAGCCGGATGGCGAAATTCAGATGAAAACGGACAACAGTGCTCTGTTTGAATATTCGCTCATGGAATTTCAGGAGGAGGGCTGGCGGCTGAAGGAAGTCAGCGTTGACTATCGCCGCGAGGAGCATGCAGAGGATGTCATAACGGAATACGAACGGCGTTTTCTGGAAAAGGGACAACCGATCTATCGGGCGGTTTTTGTGAAGAACGGTAAGGAAAAGGATGCACCTTTCCCTGAGAAATAGGATAGAATACTAAAAAAGGAGCGATACGATGAAAGAATATATGACTGCAATACATTCCATGGAGGAATTTCAGGAGGCTGCCGCTAAAGGCGGTGTCAGCGTTTTTACATTTTCTGCGAACTGGTGTCCGGACTGCCGCTTTATTGAGCCGTTTATGCCGAAGCTGGTAGAGGCATTCAGCGACTACACGTTTTATTATGTGGACCGCGATGAAAATATCGATATCTGTCAGGCACTGATGGTAATGGGGATTCCAAGCTTTGTTGCCTACAAGGACGGTAAGGAAAGCGGCCGCTTTGTTTCCAAGCTGAGAAAAACTGAAAAAGAGATCAACGACTTTCTGGCTGCCCAGAAATAGCGAAAGGACGATGATGTATGTCAGTATTTAAAAAACTTGCAGGCCTTCTGTTTGAAGAAGCGGATGCCGAGGTTCTGGCAGAGGATGAACTGGAACCGATTGAAATCAAGGAAAAGCCAAAGAAAGCAACGGCTTCTCCTGTCGTAGAGGAAGAAAAAACGCATGTGCAGATGGAGTCTTATTTCAATCCGCATGCAGCCGCAGCGAAGGAGCCGAAAAAGGAAGAAAAGAAGTTTGTGACCATTGATCTGGAGGAAAAGCCGAAGGAAAAGGAAGCAATCGTTTTGAGTGAGGAGCCGCTGCGTGTGAAGAAGCCTGTGAAGCGCGAGGAGAAAAAGGAGTTTGAGTTTTCTCCAGTCATATCTCCGATTTTCGGTTCCAGTGAAGAGGAAAGCAAGCCGAAAAAGAAAAGTGCAGCCCCACTGCCGCAGCGCTCAAAGAAAAAAAATCCTTTAGGAACCATTATCTCACCATACTACGGTGTCGGCGAGCTGGAGGAATTTGAGGCAAAGGCACAGGAAAAAATCGAAGAAAAAGAAAAGCTGAAAAAGGAAGAGCTTCCACAGCAGGAGGTTGAAAAATACGACCTGGAGGAAGAAATCAACAGCGTTCCGCTTGAGGATATGATCGAGAAAACACCAGGTGAGGACGGCGATGATCTGATGCAGATTTCTCTGTTTGGAGAATCTACACCGATCAGCAGCGTTGATGATGCAAGCGATAAAGAGTAAAAGAGGTGTTTCTTATGCATTATCATTTCATTGGAATCAAAGGGAGCGGGATGGCATCTCTTGCGACGATCGTTGCAGATCGCGGAGATGAGGTCAGCGGTTCCGATATTGAAAAATATATATTTACCCAGCAGCCACTGGAGGAGCGTCATATTCCGATTACGTCATTTTCCGCTGATAATATTCATGAGGGAGATACCGTGATTATCGGAAATGCTTTTAATGAATCCAATCCGGAGGTGAAAAAAGCCCTGGCTATGGATACTGTGAAAACCTACTGGTATCATGAGTTCCTCGGCAGTCTTGCGAAGGAATACACATCGATATCCGTAGCGGGTACACATGGCAAAACGACAACGACCGGCATGCTTTCCCACGTAATGAGTCTGGCGGCGCCAACCGGTTATCTGATTGGTGATGGAACCGGCGAAATGCCGAAGGACAGCCGTTATTTTGTGCTGGAATCCTGTGAGTATCAGCGTCATTTTCTGGCATATAAGCCGGAATATGCCATCATTACCAATATCGAGCTGGATCATGTCGATTATTATAAGGACATGGAGGACTACTGCGACGCATTTGAAGCCTTTGCGAATCAGATTCAAAAGGGTGTCGTGCTCTTCGGAGACGATGCGGCTGTGCGCTCCCTGCATGTGAAAACAGAACATTTATATTACGGCTTAAAGGATCACAACGATGTGCAGGCGGTGCATGTGAAGCAACATGAGGACGGCATGCAGTTTGATGTGCTGTATCGCAAGAAGCTGTTTGCGCATTTTGATCTGCCCTTTGTCGGTAAGCCACTGCTGTGGAACAGTCTGGGCGTTATCGCTATCGGTATCATGGAGGGACTGGGCGGGGAATTGCTGCAGGAGGGTCTGCAAAGCTTTCCCGGTGTAAAACGCAGGTTTACAATTGAAGAAAACGGGGATAATGTATATATCGATGATTATGCACATCACCCCACTGCAGTGAAATATATGATCGAGGCGGCACGCATCAAGTATCCGGGGAAGAAGGTAATTGCCCTGTTCAAGCCGGATCGCTATTCCCGTATCTATTATTTCATGGATCGCTTTGCGGAAGAGCTGAATCAGGCGGATGAAGTGTATCTGTGTCATTTTCCGGAGAATGCCGCAAGAGAAGACGGTATTGATATCACGATTTCGGACCTTGCGGATAAATGTGAGAAGGCGACTGTCATCAATGAGGATGAGGAAGCGGCAAGAATGCTTGCACAGCGCGGTCCGGCCGTATATCTGTTTATGAGCAGCAAGGATATATACAAATTAAAAAATATTGTAAAAACTTTTCAATAGAAGTTGAAAAAACTTACAAATTGTTTTAGAATAAATAAAGAGGTGTTTCTATGGGTTTAGATCAATTATTGGAATTAACAAGCAGTGTCGCCAGCAAGGCATTGCCGATCTGTGGTGTTGTTGTGCTTATTTTCCTCGCTGTTTTTGTAAAGCATCTGATTGTACTGCTGAAAAATGCGAATGATGCCGTTGTGAAAATGTCAAAGACGCTGGAAACGACAAACCGGCAATTAGAAACACTGGACAAGCCGCTGAATACGCTGAATGAGCTGAGTGAAACGGTAGATTGTGTTCATGAGGCGAGCAAGCATGCGGTACGTTCCACTCTGGTAGCTGTCATAGAGAATTTTTCTTCCATCAAGGACTGGGTGTTTGCCGGTATGAAGAAGGAAGACGATCGTGATGAAGAGGATGGAGTGAGTGAATAATCATGGATAACGAACGAGAAAAAGAAGTCGAAGATCTGGAACAGAAGGCGAAGTTCACCATTATCACCATGGAATGTGACGATGATGATGAAAACGGTCGTTCAAAGAAAATTCTGGATGATGCTGCCATACAGCTACAGCGCCTTTTTCAGGAAATGCGTGACTGGCTGCGTGAGCATGCGGATTCCATGGAAGTGAACGAGCGAATGGAACGTTTGAAACTAGAGACACAGAAGCTGCTTGCGTCAACACATGATCGTCTGCAGCGCTTTTCACAGCGGGAGGGTGTACAGGCAGGCAGTAAAAAGGTTGCCGCGGCTGCAGATAAGCTTGCAGGCTATGTACAGGAAGGCATACAGGAGGTTCGTCAGAACGAATATGTACGCCGATCCGTTCATGCTGTAGCGGATACGGTGGATACCATTCGCAATGACGAGCAGGTGAAAAAAGGCGTAAGAAAGCTGAAAAAAGGAACACTGAAAGCGGCGGAGGCTGCATTTCAGGGATTGAAGCGTGTCTTGGACACAGATGAAGACGACAGTCGGAAGGGATAACAGGTTATGAAAAGAATTACGATTTATGATGTAGCAAAGGAAGCCGATGTATCTCTGGCAACAGTATCCCGTGTAATCAACGGTTCAGAGGTCGTGCGTGAGGATACCCGTATCAAGGTACAGGAAGCCATTGAAAAGCTGGGCTACAAGCCGAATGCAATCGCACAGGGACTGGCATTGCAGAAAACCACAACGATTGCGCTGATTGTTCCGGAGGCAAGCTATTTCTATACCGGACAGATCATCAATGGTCTGATCGATGTGGCAAAAATATATAAATACAACATCATGCTGCATACCACAACCGAGGGTATCACGGAAATGAACGATATCATTGAAAATATCATCAAATCCCGTGTGGACGGTGTTGTGATTTTCAATGACAAGCTGAATAAGGAAGAATTGAACCAGCTGACCAGATATCAGGTACCGATCGTTGTCATCGGTAATAAGATGAGTGATGATACCGTGGGAAGCGTCTACGTGGATTATGCGAACCTTGTATATGAATATGCAAGCGGCTGCATTAAGCAGGGCAAGAAAAATATCGCACTGGTGGAGGATCGCAAGAATCCGCAGATGATCAAGCAGCTGCTGGACGGCTTAAACAGAGCATTTGAAGAGCAGGGGATGAAATTTGAAAGCTTTATTCAGATTCCAAAGGAATACCGTTCCTCCTATCTGTTCCTGAAGGAATACATGAAGCAGGGAATCCGCCATGATGTCGTGATTACCTATCGTGATTCCCAGGCGATGGCCGTGATGAATACCGCAAAGGAAGCAGGTATCAGTATTCCGGATGAAATGGAATTGATCTGTATTCTGGACAGCAAATGCAATGCAATGGCACGTCCGCAGATTTCCGGATTTAAGATTCCGGATTATGATTTAGGAGCTGTGGCAATGCGTCTGTTGACAAAGATGCTGCACGATGAAAACGAAGTTACCGATAAGGAAATCGAGCTGAGCTACATCTACACACCGAGAAAATCTACAAAATAGGATTGACAATTTTTACAATAACAGATATCCTGAATAAGGAAAGCGTTGATAAGAAAAGAGCTTGGGGACGATCCCTTCAGAGAGCGGCTGGCTGGTGAAAAGCTGCGGGATGCCTTGAGAAATACACCTTGGAGCTGTCTACTGCAAAGGTAGACCGGACTGCCCCGTTATGGCATTGAGTGCTTCTGTAAAGAAGAACTAAGGTGGTACCACGCTATGTTGCGTCCTTGGATGACAGGGACGTTTTTTTATTTCAGAAAGGAAGACGATGATGAAATTATTTGATGAATTGAAATACCGCGGACTGATCAATGATGTGACAAGTCCACAGCTGGAAGAGAAACTGAACAACGGAGGACTGACCTTCTATATCGGAACCGATCCGACCGGTGATTCCCTGCATATCGGACACTACTCCTCTTTGCTGTGTGCAAAACGGTTAAAGGAGCATGGGCACCACCCAATCATGCTGGTTGGAGGCGCAACCGGATTTATCGGTGATCCGAAGGCAAGCGGTGAACGCAATATGCTGACAAAGGAAGTGCTGGAGCACAATTACCAGTGTCTGAGCAAGCAGATTGAAGCGCTGTTCGGCTTTGAAATGGTCAATAATCTGGATTGGACAAAGGATATTTCCGTGATTGATTTCCTGCGGGATTATGGAAAATACTTCAATGTCAACTACATGATCAACAAGGAAACGGTAAAACGCCGTCTGGATGCCGGTATCAGCTATACGGAATTCTCCTACATGATTTTACAGGCACTGGACTTTTTACATCTGTATGAGGATAAGGGGTGTACACTGCAGCTTGGCGGACAGGATCAGTGGGGAAATATCACAAGCGGTCTGGAGCTGATTCGCAAGAAGCATGGTGCGGATGTGGAGTGCTATGGACTGACGATGCCGCTGATTACCAAGGCTGACGGTACGAAATTTGGAAAGAGTGAGTCCGGTACGGTATGGCTGGATAAACATAAAACAAGTGCGTATGAAATGTATCAGTTCCTCGTAAATTCCGAGGATGAAAAGGTAATTGATTACCTGAAGAAGCTGACTTTCCTGAGCAAGGAGGAAATCGACGCACTGGAGGAAAAGGTGAAAACCGAGCCGCATTTCAGAGAGGCACAGAAAACACTGGCGAAAGAGGTCGTTACCTTCCTGCATGGGGAGGAGGAATACAACAAGGCGTTAAAAATCACCAACGCGCTGTTTAAGGGAAATATCAAGGAGCTGGATGCAGGAGAGCTGCAGGATGCTTTGAAGGGCTTTGAAGCCGCGGAAATTGCTGATGAGCTGACTCTGACGGATACACTGGTGCAGGCCGGTATTGCAAGCAGCAAGCGGGAAGCCAGAGAATGGATCAATCAGGGCTCTATTCAGATCAATGGGGATAAGGTGAAGGATGTGGAGTTTATCGTATCCTCTAAAAATGCCATCTCGAAGGGACGTACACTGATCAAAAAGGGAAAACGGAATTATTTTGTGATTTCACAGAAATAGAGCAGAGAAAAGAAGATAGCAGACTGCAGTACGAAGAATCTATTGCAGTCTGCTTTTTTTGTGAAGCCTTGATGAATTGCGACACGAAATTCCTTCTATTTCCATGCGCAAACGGCTTTCCTAATGGCAAAAGCCTGTTTGCGACATACAATGGCGTAAGGAGGGATAGTGTGAAGATTGCAGTGATATGCAGTGATGAAAGAATGATACAGGTATATGACAATCTGTCCAGGGACTTTATGGTAGATCGTCTGGATGCACAAACGGATTTCCTGAATCTGCCACAGTATCAGGCAGTGGTCTTCCCGGTAAAGGGCGTCGATGAGTTTGGATATGTCCGCATACAGGAGCAGGCGATTCACATACCGCACGCCTTTTACGAAATGCAGGGTAAGGATTGTCTGTTGTTTTGCGGAATTCGAAATGCAGTGCTGGATGCTCTGCCGCAGCGAAAAATCTATTACATGCTGGAGGAGAGCGTGATTCATGAAAATGCGGTATTGACGGCTGAGGGTGTGCTGAATGAGCTGATCAGCTGTATCTGTAAGAGCATTTACGATATACAGGTCGATATTGTCGGATATGGTCATTGCGGACAGGTGATTTATGACATGCTGAAGAATTTGCATGTCCGTGTTCGCATCATACGAAGGGATTGTAAAAAGGAGGGGGACTTTCTGCCGGTTCGTGATTGGGAAACCTGCGGTGATGTTATCATCCATACGGCAACGGGTGTCATGATTGCACCATCCAGAATGCGCAGCTGGAAAAACAAGCCGGTCATCATCGATATATCCACACCGGATCTGATTGATCTCAAGGCGGCACATGAGGAAGGTATTACCGTGATCAAGGCGGGAAATCTGCCGGGACGCTTTGCCTGCATCAGTGCAGGAAATATTATCGCGGAATGTATAAGGGGGAAACTGAACAATGGAAAATAAACGCATTCTGTTCGGTATCTGCGGCTCTTTCTGTAACCATGCGGCAGTTCTCGAGCAGCTGACAGCACTGTGTGAGCGCAACGATGTGACGGCTGTCGTCAGTGAAAATGTATATACGTGCTCCACCCGTTTTTTCGATAAGGACGTATTCCTGGGAAAAGTAAAGGATGTGACAAAACACGACATCATCCATACAATCGTGGAAGCAGAGAAAGTTGGGCCGGCAAACGCATATGATATAATGGTGATTGCACCCATGACAGCCACTGTTGCAGCAAAGATGGCACATGGTATTTACGATCATCCGGTTACACTGTCTGCAAAGGCCATGATTCGCAATCAGAGGAATATCGTATTCGGCATCGCGACGAATGACGGTCTGGGAATCAGCGGGGTGAATATCTTTTCTCTGATCAATATGAAGCATTTTTATATCATACCGTTTCGACAGGATGCCCCTTTTTCCAAGGAGCGAAGCATTGTGTCCGACTGGGAGCTGATGGAGCAGACGATGGATCAGGCCTTAAACGACAGACAGCTGCAGCCAATCTTACTGGGAGGCAGATAAACTATGAAAAAACTGATGGTTGCTTTGGTTACACCGTTTACCAGGGATAACAAAGTGGACTACAAATCGATGGACCGCATCCTTCACCGGCTTTTGAAGGAGGGGTGCGACGGCTTCATCGTGTGCGGGACAACGGCAGAAACACCGACACTCTCTCATAACGAGAAGCTTTCCATTCTTCGCCATGTAATCAAACGCGTGAAGCATCGCGCAGAGATATGGTATGGCTGCGGCAGCAATGATACAGCTGCGACGATTCTGGCATGCAGGGAGGCGCAGAAGGAGGCAATTGACGGTGTATTGCTTGTAACGCCGTATTACAGCAAGCCGAATGCTGCCGGGCTGTATGCACACTTTGATGCACTTGCTTCTGCTGTGGATACCAATATTATGCTGTATAACGTGCCGGCAAGAACCGGGGTGGAGCTTACCTATGAAACAATCCATGCCCTGCTTGAGAAGCATAAGAACATAACGGCATTAAAGCAGGCCTGTTCCAATCTGGATATGGTGCGCAGACTGAAGCAGCAGCATCCGGATTTTCTGATTTACAGTGGAGAGGACGGCTTCTTTGATGAGGGCTTTGATGCCGGAATGGATGGACTTGTCTCTGTTATGGGACATGTATGTATGAAGGAGCTTCGTACCTTTTGTGATGATGAACGCGTCGATAACCGGCTGCGCCGGAGGCTCTATGAGCTGGCAGCCTTGACATTTACGGAAGCATCCCCGGCACCGGTGAAATACATGCTGCATCTGCAGGATGAGTGTGAAAATATCCTGCGGCTGCCAATGGTTGCCGTCAGTGAAGCAGCGGAAAACAGAATTCAGGAGTATTTCACGAAATATCGACACCGATTGGAGGATTGAGCTGATAGGATGAAATCGGTGATACAATGGTACAAATCAAGGTGTTTGATGAGGAGCATGAGGATGATTTAACAGAGGTGGTCAATGCCTGGCTTCAGGAGCATGCGGATATCCGTCTGATGGATATCAAGTTTTCAACAGCCGTGAGTGATTTTGAAGAGGAACAGATTTACTGCTTCAGTGCGATGGTAATTTTCAGCACATAGATTTCAGACAATGGTTCATACTAACAGCGTGGAGGTGTAAACCATGCAGAAGAAAACCGAAATTTTATGCAGCGTACACAATTGTGTTTATAACAAGGATGCATGCTGTAACGCAGAAACCATCAGCGTATGCTGTGATAACTGTGTTCATCCAAATGATTGTCACGAAACGGAATGCAAATCCTTCCGCTGCAGATGTACAAAATAAAACAGTCCCCGGGGCTGTTTTATTTTCGTTGTTTAATATGAGGTGCTATGGGTATGGTCATGTATCGTACACCGGACACTGTTTAAATGACATACGCATACCCATACGCAGTCGATTCGTATTCGCATACATATCGAAAAGAGCCTGCACCATCTTATCCGGCTGCATGGCAGCGGTTGGCTGTTAAAATATGGAAAGCGGGTGAAATGCTTGCAGGAACAGGAGCGATTTGCTATAATGGCACACGTAAGTTAGAATAAGCTAACAGAATGAAGGAGGACATCTATGAAAAAGACAATCGGGATGCTTTGTATGCTTCTTGTGACACTTGGCTTTGTGAGCGGGTGCCAAGGCAGACAGGAGGCATCTTCAAGCGATAAAACAATAACGGTAAGGGATGCGAAGGGAGAGGTGGAAATTCCGGCAGAGCCGAAGCGTATCGTTGATCTAAGCGGAAACAGTGATATTTTATCTCTGCTAGGATATTCCGTTGCCGGTACGGCAAATTCGGATGCCTATGATTATACCCAATTGCCAACCTATCTTCAGGAGCCGTTACAGGGTGCGAAAATTCTTGGCTACAGTATGCAGGATACCATGGACATCGAGGGTATCCTGGAACTGCATCCGGATTTGATCATTATCTCCGGTGTGCAGGAAAAAATGTATGAGCAGCTGAAAAAAATTGCGCCGACGCTTATGGTGGAGCTGGCACAGACAGACTGGCGGCAGGATGTGAATACCTTTGCCCGTATGATGCAGCAGGAGGACCGTGCTGCATCATGGCTGAAGAGCTATGATGAAAAAGCGAAGAAGGCTGGAGCTGCCGTACGCAAGGCGAATGGTGAGGATACCACCTATCTGGCGCTGCTGGCAAGCGGGGGACAGCTGTTTGTATTTGATGCAGCCGGTATCGGAAGTGTTCTCTATGAAGATATGGGCCTGAAGAAGCCTGCCAATATGCCGCGGCAGGATTCCATCAGTCTTCCCGTTATTTCCTATGAGGGACTGGCGGATCTGGATGCCGATCATCTTATCGTTGTCGGTACGGATGCTGATATGAAGGCCCTGAAAAAGAATAGCATCTATAAATCAATGCAGGCAGTGAAAAACAACAGGGTGCTTGAACTGCCGTCGAGTCCGTATTTCAATATCGGATACAGCAGTATCGGAAGAGACGTGTTTCTGGATGAGGTTCAAAGCCTGCTGGTAAAGTAAGATGCGCAAGAGGATTCTGATAGCGACGGCAAGCGGCATTCTGCTATTGCTTCTTGGCATTGCCTTATCGGTTCTGGCGGGAGCGAAGGATATTCCATTCGATGATGTCCTGCATGCTCTGTTCGATTATCAGGAAACGCTTCATGATCAGCTGATTCGCGATGTGCGTCTGCCGCGTGCGCTGAGCGCCTTACTGACGGGAGGACTGCTCGCAGCCAGCGGTGTAATGATGCAGGGAATTTTGCGTAATCCGATCGCAGAGCCATCCATTCTCGGTATCACGCAGGGCTCGGTTATGTTTGTGGCAATCGCCCCCATGCTTCCTTTGCTTACTGCGGCTGGTAATTTCTGGACAGCACTTGCAGGTGCCGGCTTCAGTGGTCTTCTGGTGTTTCTGTTTGCTGTTAAATATGCCGGACATCCGGATGTATCGCGTATCCTTCTGGCGGGCAGTGCTTTGAGCATTTTCTTTCTATCTGCGGCTTCCCTGAGTGCACTTATACAAAATCGCTCGCAGGAGCTGGCCTTCTGGATTGCCGGAGGCTTTCGGCAGGCCGACTGGGGTGCCGTCATCGGTTTGGGAATTGTCACGCTTGTCTGTATGGGCAGCTTTCTGCTGCTGAGCGGTAAGGTCAATCTTCTTTCCCTCGGTGATGAAGCTGCCATTTCCCTTGGCATTGATGCTGCCGGATTAAAAAAGAAGGTCATTCTGGTGATGATTCCGCTTTGTGCAATGTGCGTGGCAGTTGCCGGCAATATCGGCTTTGTCGGACTGTTTGTTCCGCATATTCTGCGCAGCATGCTCTCGCGGGACATTCGTCATACACTCCCTCTCAGCTTTTTGTTTGGAGGTGTGCTTATGGTGTTTTCCGATATTGCTGCCAGAACACTGAGTGCGCCCTATGAGCTACCGGTCGGCTTGTTTACTGCCCTGCTGGGAATACCGGTGTTTTTGCTGCTGGTGAGAAAGGAGTGCGGCTGATGCGTAAACGATTTTGGATCGTTGGCTTTTGTTTGTTCGTACTGCTTGCTGCCGCTGCACTTTCCATCATGGTCGGCAGCTTTGCAATCAGCCCTTCCGACGTATTGCGGACGCTGCTGGGCGGGGGAAGCAGCACCCATGCATTTGCAGTCTTTCAGATACGGCTTCCGCGTATCGTACTTGCGATTCTTGTTGGAAGTGCGCTCGGTGTATCCGGCGCCATACTGCAGGGGATTACGAAAAATCCGCTTGCAGAGCCCGGTATGATCGGTATCAATGCGGGCAGTGCACTGTTTGTGGTCTTGTGGATTTCGTATGGAGCGAACGCATACTACAGCTCCCTTTCCAATGTAAAGGTGCTGTTCATGCCGCTGCTTGCCATAGCCGGAGCATTTTGCACTACGGCCTTTCTATATGCGTATTCATGGCGCAAGGGAATCCGCCCGATTCGCTTTTTACTCACCGGTGTCGGTGTCAATGCAGGAATTACCGCAGTGATCAGCTTTTATCAGCTGCAAATGAGCAGGGGAGATTATAATCAGGTGCTGATGTGGACCAACGGCTCCTTGTGGGGAAGCAGCTGGCGTTATATTCTTGTCAGTGCACCGCTCATTCTGTTCCTTGCGGGGCTGGTATGGACACACAGCAGAACGCTGGACATTCTTTCGCTTGGTGATGAAGGGGCAACAGCACTAGGCGTATCTACCCGTCGGACACGGATACTGTTTCTGGCAGCAGGTGCGGCGCTTGCGGCTCTGGCAACGGCTGTGGCAGGAAATATTGCGTTTCTGGGACTGCTGGGTCCCCAGATTGCACTGCGTATCACCGGTATGCGGCATCGCCTGCTGCTTCCGCTTGCAGCACTGATCAGCTCCATACTGCTGGTTGTTGCGGATATGCTGGCCAGAAATCTGTTTTCACCGCTGGAGATTCCGGCAGGAATTCTGGTCTCCATGATCGGCATTCCCTATTTTATTTATCTGATGATGAAACTCGACAGGAGGTAGCACAATGCTAGAAGTACACAATCTGTATGCCGGATATGATGGGTACAATATCCTGCAGGATGTCAGCCTGCAGATACCGGAGGGGAAAATCACGATGATGATCGGTCCAAACGGCTGTGGGAAATCAACGCTTTTAAAGACGATGGCCGGTATCATCACGCCGCAGAAGGGAGAGGTTTTGCTGAATGGTGTTTCCCTGAAGGGAATGAAGCGCAGACAGGTGGCGAAGCGACTTGCCCTGCTTCCGCAGTCTCCGCTGGTTCCGGAAGGTCTGCGTGTACGAGAGCTGGTGCAGTACGGCCGCTTTCCCTATCAGAAGGCGATGCGTTCGCTGAATCGACAGGATCTTGAGATTGTCGCGTGGGCTATGAAAAAGACCGGAGTTCTTGTGCATGCGGATGCCTATGTCAATGAATTATCCGGCGGGCAGCGGCAGCGTGTGTGGATTGCCATGGCCCTGGCACAGAAAACCGGTATTCTGCTGCTGGATGAGCCGACAACCTATCTGGACATCGCCCATCAGCTGGAAATACTGGAACTGCTAAGAGACTTAAACAGGGAGGAGCAGACGACGATCATACTGGTTATCCACGATCTGAATCAGGCCGCAAAATTTGCGGATCATGTGATTGGCATGAAGCAGGGAAGGGCACTATACTGCGGGAAGGCACAGGAGGTTATCCGGGAACAGCAGCTGCTGCAGCTGTATGATATTCATGCGAAAATCGTGCAGGACGAGGAACATGGCTACCCGATTTGCATGGATTATGCACTGCATAAACATACTGATATACCTGAGCATTGAGGCTGTGCAACTTGCTGGTGATACAGACTTATCATAGCGTAGAAATCTGTCTGCGCTTTGGCGGGTCTTTTTTTATTTCCGACCCGATGCCTGTAAGCAGCTGTACACGGATGCAGCATTTTTTGCTTTTCATCCTTTGCCGTTTGTACGCAATTGTTATCCTAAATGTACAAATAAAGTACCGCATGATTATAAAATGTGGCTTAAATAATGCCTTTATGGTATAATATCTCGAGAGGTGATTCCATGCGAAAATTTCCCCTTTGGTGTCTGCTCTGCTTCCTGCTGCTCACCGGCTGCGGCGATGCGCATAAAGAAGAGCAGGAGAGCATAAAAAATTATGAGAGCTATGTAGACGCTGTATTGAACAACAAGGGCAGTGAATCCAAAATCATACCCTTTGATTATAAGCTTTCTGTATTTAAGCAGAAGGACAACAGCTATCAGTATGAGATTATTATTTCCAATCCACGCGTGGCGATGTACAATATTCAGGCGATTGCTGTAGATCCGGCCTTGGACAGCAACAGCAATGTCTATCCGTGTCTGGGATTGCTGGGAGATGACGCAAAAACCTCCTTCAACATGATTCCATATCAGGCAAACGGTGCGCGTAACTTTGTCAGTAAAATCTTTCTGGACGGTATATCCGAGCATGATCAGTTTACATTGCAGGTTATGGTAACCTGGAAGGATTCCAAGCTGGTTAATACGAGCCGTGTATTCTTCACATGTAATTATGCACAGAAGGATAACGAGGCGAATGGTTAACGGAACTAGAAAGGATACGTTATATGAGTAAGAATATGGATGTTTCCAAACGGAAGCAGTCGATTATAGCAGGAGGGCTGATCAGCTCTGCCGGCATCTTTTTTGCAAAATTCATTGGATTGTTCTATGCAGTCCCTTATAATTCCATGCTGGGAACAGCGGACAATCTGGCCTATTACGGAGTAGCCTTCAATATATATTCCTATCTGCTGAATATCTGTACAGCAGGCTTTCCGTTTGCGATTGCGACATTGATCGCAAAATATTCCACTAGAGGGGACTATCAAACCTCACTGCTGATCAAAAAGCTGTCCGCATCCCTGATGACCTGCTTCGGCTTCGGGATGATGATTATCGTAATTCTGTTTTCCTCTCCGCTGGCTGCACTTGTTATGCCGGATGAGGGAGACAGCGTTAAAACGATGCAGATGGTACTGATACTGATTTCCTTTGCCCTGTTTTTCGTTCCGCTGCTTTCCAGTATCCGCGGCTTCTATCAGGGACTCAAGCACATGGAAATTTATGCACTGTCACAGGTTCTGGAGCAGGTTGCCCGTGTGGCATTTCTGCTGAGCGCCAGTGCGATTGCGGTATATGCATTGCATACGGATCAGGTATGGGCGCTGTATTTCGGTGTGATTTCCACCAGTATATCGGCAATTCTGGCGATCATGCATCTGAAGCTGTATGATAAAAAGCAGATGCGCGAGCTGAAGAGGCTAGCCAAAACACAGGAAGTTGCCGGAAACAATGATCGAAGAGAAATTCTTAAGGAGCTTGTTTTCATTGCGTTTCCTTATTTGATTGTAGCGATACTGGGCTACAGCGACACGATTGTCAACACGCTGTTTTTGAGTAAGGGGCTTGAAGCGCACGGCAATACGGATGCGGAAATCTTACTCATCAGCGGCTCTATCAATTACGGTGTTTTAAAGCTGATGTCCATTCCGATGATTCTGGCACCGGGGTTCTCCTCCGCCATCATACCGCATATCACTACGGCACTTACCAATCATGACCTGAAGCTGGTACGCAAAAATATCCGGGACTGTGTGGATATCGTCCTGTATATCGGCCTGCCGATTTCCTTCTGTCTGTTTGTTTACGCAAAGCCGCTGTATGCCATCTTGTTTCCACCGGCAGATCCGAAGAATCTGGAGCTGCTTGCCGATATTTTGAGCTGGTTCTCCATTGAGGCGTTTTTAAATACCATCGGACCGATTTTCACGGCACTGTTAATGGCAGTAGGCTTGCGCAGGCTGAATATCCGCAACCTTGCCATCATGATGGTGGTGAAATTTTCGGTGGCCTATCCACTGTTAAAATATTTCGGCTATCAGGGAGTCGTCATGTCAAGTATTCTTGCAATGGGGATTTTTATCATTCTGGATATCTATGCATTGACATCACACTATAAGATTCGCTGGAAATATACGCTGCATAAGCTTCTGGTTATCCTTTTGGCGATGGCAGCCCTGTTTGCAGTCGCAAGAGGCTGCGATTTGATTGGCTTGAAGGGCTATGGCTCCGGGCGGATGCTGAGTCTTTTACAGCTTGCTGTCAACGGAAGTCTTGCAATGCTGGTATACTTTGGCATCACGTATTTCTTTTCCATACCGCAGACCATTCTGCATCTTGACCTGTCCCGCTTACTGAAGCGCGGAAGAAGGAGATAGGCATATGCGACTGGATAAATATCTGGCCCATGCAGGTTTGGGTACCCGCAAGGAGGTCAAGCTGGCTATTCGCAAGGGAAGAGTGAGTGTCAATGGTGAGGTATGCCGAAAGGATGACAGGAAAATCCAGGAGGGTGTGGATGTCGTTTGTTTGGATAAAGAGGAAATCTATTATGAGGCTGTTGTCTATATCATGCTGAACAAGCCGCAGGATGTTGTCAGTGCCACCAGTGATCCCACATATGAAACCGTGCTGGACTGCATCGATGCCTTTTTGCCAAAGGATTGTTTTCCGGTCGGACGACTGGACATGGATACGGAGGGCCTGCTGCTGATCACAAATGACGGAAAGCTGGCGCATCGTCTGCTCTCTCCCAAGCATCATGTTGAAAAAACCTATCTGGTGGATCTGGCGCAGCCGCTGCAGGAAGGTGATCAAAAGAAGCTGGAAAACGGCAGTATCGTACTGGATGAGGAACCTGTTCTTCCGGCTCGTGTGGAAATTCTGGAGGACACGCAAATCCTTCTGCATATTCAGGAGGGAAGATTTCATCAGGTGAAGCGTATGCTGCATGCAATCGGTAATGAGGTTGTCCATCTCAAGCGGATTGCCATGGGACCGCTGCGGCTGGATGAAGCACTTGCGAGTGGGGAATGGCGGTATCTGAGCGAAGAGGAAATCACTGCCCTGAAGAATGTGGCATGATCAGTATTGTCGTTGCAATGGACGCCAATCAGCTGATCGGCGCAAATCATAAAATGCCATGGCATTGCCCTGCAGATTTAGCTCATTTCCGTCAGCTGACACTGCATCATCATTTGCTGATGGGGAGAGTGACCTATGAGCATCTGCCGAAACGACTGGATCATAGAATTCTGCATGTCGCAGGTCATAAGCCGCTGTCCGATAGCGATGTGCTCCCCTGCAGTGATGTGCAAGCACTTTGCAGGGAATGGAAGAAGAAAGAGGAAGTGCTCTATGTATGCGGCGGTGCACAGATTTACGCTGCAGCAATCGCATATGCAGATGAGCTGTGGATTACCCGAATCGAGCAGTCGTATACAGGGGATACCTGGTTTCCGGCGTTTTGCATTGGGGATTTCCGATTGCTTTCAAATGAACAAAAAGAAGGATGCAGCATCATGCATTATCGTAGAAGATAAGCAGGAAGGAAGGGAACTTTATGCGTTTTGTCGATCTAATAGAAAAAAAGAAACAGAAGCAGCCACTGACAAAGGAAGAGCTTCATTTTTTCATTACCGGTTATGTCCGGGGAGATATTCCGGATTATCAGGTCAGTGCGCTGCTAATGGCGATTTACTTTAATGGTATGAATGCACAGGAAACAGCCTGGCTGACAGAGGAAATGCTGTACAGTGGAGATGTGATTGATCTATCGGCGATTTCCGGAAGAAAATGTGATAAGCATTCCACCGGAGGTGTCGGTGATAAAACAAGTCTTTCCCTTGCGCCAATGGTAGCTGCCTGCGGTGCCAAGGTCGCGAAAATGAGCGGTCGAGGACTGGGACATACCGGCGGAACGCTGGATAAGGTGGAGTCTGTTAACGGCTTTCAGGTTATGCGGACACAGGAACAGTTTATTTCACAGGTGAATGATATCGGTCTGGCACTGATCGGACAAACCGCAACACTGGTGCCGGCAGATAAAAAGCTGTATGCTTTGCGCGATGTGACGGCCACCGTCAACTCGATTCCTCTGATTGCATCCAGCATCATGTCAAAGAAGCTGGCAGCCGGCTCTGATACGATTCTTCTGGATGTGAAATTCGGAGAGGGCGCCTTCATGGAAACAAGCGAAAAGGCAAAGGAGCTGGCAGAAGCGATGATTGCCATCGGAAGCCATTTCGGCAAGGATGTCAAGGCACTGATCAGCAACATGAATCAGCCGTTGGGCAATGCCATCGGAAATGCACTCGAGGTAAAAGAGGCAATTGCAACGCTACAGGGAAAAGGGCCTGAGGATTTTACACAGCTGTGTCTAGAGGCCGGAAGCATCATGCTCATGCAGACAGGAATAGCCAGAGATGAAGAGAACGCAAGAAAGCAGCTGCTGGAAGTCATTCAGAATGGAAAGGCACTGGAAAAGCTGGTTGCCATGGTTGCGGCACAGGAGGGTGATGTAGAGCAGGTTCTGCATCCAGAGCTGCTGCCACAGGCAAAAGAGATTTTGGAAGTAACATCGCGGGAAGAGGGCTATGTGAAGGAGCTGCATGCTTTGGAGCTGGGGACGCTGGCGATGAAGCTTGGTGCAGGACGTATGGTTAAGGAGGATCCGGTTGATCCGGCTGTCGGAATCGTGTTAAACAAAAAGGATGGAGACTATGTAAACAAGGGGGATATTCTTGCCTATGTACACATCAATCATCCATTACCGCAGCACTGGCTGGAGGACTTCTATCAGACCTATGTCTTCACACAGGTGAAGGTGGAAAAGCAGAAGCTGATCCATGATATCATTCGATAAATGCGTACTGCAAAAGCATTTCTAAGCACTGGCGGAATACTCACTGTCCTCAGTGTTCTCCTTTTTATATCAAATTCTGCGAATGGAATCCAAGCCATGATCCGCTGTCTTACATTGGCTTTTGGGATAATGCTTATGACAAGAGGTGTTCTTTTGCTTCTGCATGTCAAGCAAAGAAGTGCGCTCTGGCTATATGGCGTTGGTGTGCTGTTTATGAGCTGTTATACACTGCTGGCGCTGGACACCTATGTCTTTCATGTCATGCAATGGTTTCCCGGCATTATCCGTTATCCGTTATTTTCACTCTATGGTATCAGCTATCTGCTGTTTGCTCTGCCAGGCATCTTTCTGCATGTCGGCAGTTCCGGTAACGATGTGTGAGTGACATTGTATGAGAGTGTTTCACAAAAAGGGGAAAGGACTTTTCATACAATGTAGGTAAGTGGATGTTCATTTTCCTGATACTCATGATAGTCCATTGTAAATTACGAAAACGTTATTTTTTGAAAATTGTGTCGTGTCACACCTTCACGAAATGTATATAGCTGGTTTATAAATATAAGAAAGCCTCCAGATTACGGGAGGCTTTCTTGCATGTTTTCAAAGCGGCCTTAAACAGTACGCATTCAAAAAATCTAACGATTGCTCATAAATCAGGAATATGCTCTTCAGGTATCAGAGTACCTTTTTTATCATAGAACTTAATGGATTTAGCCTCATCATACGCTACACTCATTGCGTATGATTTTATAATATATTTATTAGCTGCTGTAGATGATACATAAGAAACAGAATCACGATTATAGATATTTTAAACATAACATGATTTTAACATCTATTTCCTGCATAGGCATTGCTCCTGTGAATAATGAAAAGACTTAATCAGCACATATTTATCTGACCATGTTATATCGAAAAGCAAGACCAGCTTATAGCTCTTTATGAAAAATCATAATCGTAACTTCATCAGGATGAGGCTCTATGAAATTCCCATGGGGAATTATAATTTTCATACATTGATGTTCAAATAAATAAAGTATGAAGGAACTTCCTGTAATATATCGTTATTTAGATTCTATTTCAACGATTGATTTATCAAAGGAGGAAGCCCCCTTTATTAGATGGATTTTCGCTCTTATACTAAAAGGAGAGCTTAAGATTAAAAAAGAAGGCTGTCTGCCTTCTATACCTTGATGATCAATGCCATAAACACCAGTGGTTCGTCTCCGATGTTTTCAATGCCGTGAAAGCCCTGATCCGGAGTAAAGGTGACATCTCCCGGCTGCAGTTCACGCTTGATTCCATTATCATCGTAAAGTGCTCTACCCTGCAGAATATAGTAGGACTCGCCATCGCCGATATGCTGATGTACACCCAGCGATGCATTTACATCAATCGTCACCTTCGCATACATCTTCACGCCGCTTCCCATTTCCTCGCTTTGCAGCAGGCGTTCAATATGCATCGTACCCTTGCCGCCACAGCGGTTTTCATAATGCTCTACTTCACTCTTCATGCTCTTCCTCCTCATTTGTTATTTTCGTATAGGCCTCCCGATAACGGGAATAGGCCAGCTTTTCACTGTCCTGTGCCAGCGATTTCAGATTGGCACTGACGCGCTCTGCACTTTCTCTCATGTCGCTTTTCACCCAGCTGATAATCACGCCGGTTATCCCAAAGCTGTAAAACTGGGAATAAAAATTCATTTCCACCTCATTGATCTGATGATGCTGGTCAAGGCTTACGATTGCCATATGGAAAATGGACTTCGTTAAATCAAAAAGGAATTGTTCAAAGCAAGTCTCATCACTGCGGATCGTATTGATATAAAAGTCCTTCTCGCTGCGCATGTGATTCAAGAGGGCGGAAATATATTTCGGCCAGTTTTCAAAGCTGAGATTTTCATCAAACACCTGCTGTGCATCATCCGTATAGATCCATTTCAGCAGCTCGTATTTATCACGGAAATGATAATAGAAGGTCTGCCGGTTGTAGCCGCTTTGCTGCGTGATATCCGCAATCGTGATTTTGTCAAAGCTCTTGCGGCAGGTCAGCTGTTTTAATGCTGCTGCCAGTATTCTTTTGGTATCGAGATGTTCCTGCATATACACACCACCGTTTCAACAGTTCTATTATACAATATGCGAAAAGAAAAGGGAAAAGATTTTTAGATGCCTGCAGCTGTGTCCATACTATATCTGAGGATGTGATTACTATGAAAAAGCAAATGCGATGGCTGCTTTATGCCATGAACTTTCTTGCCTTTTTTGCCATATCGATGGTCAATACCCAGATGATTCCGTTTTTAAGCAAGCTGGGCTATACGGTGGTACAGCGCGGTTATATTCTGGCCGCAAATGCGGTTGTGGCAATCGCCGGCCAGTTTCTGTTTGGTTACCTGTGCGACCGTTTTCAAAGGGTTAAGGTCTTTTTCTTTGCGGCCTATGTGCTGCTGACGGCGAGCAGCTTTGCCATGTTTCTGGTAGAACGCCAGACCTTCTGGTATCATGTATTCACCGTGGCTCTGATGGGTGGTATGGTAAAGGTCATTATGGGACTGGATGAAACCTGGATGCTGGAAATCGATCAGGAAAACTACGGGCGGCTGCGGGCAAGCGGGGCACTGGGGCTTACAATCGGTTCTCCGATTGCTGGCTACCTCGTCCGCCATTTTCATTATAAAAGTCTGCTGATTTCACTTGGTATCGTAAGCGTTATCCTGTGCTGGCTCATTTACAAGGCAAAGGATGCTGAGAAAAAGGAAGGGGAGCGGATTCGCATGGAAAGCGTGCGGCAGCTCCTGAAGAATAAAGGCTATTTATTGCTGGTGCTGATTTATCTGCTCGTCTATATGATCGGTACGGCAGATCAGTATGTGGTTATCGACAAAATGCTGGATATCGGCGCAGACACCACAGCGGTCGGCATTAAGTGGGCGCTGCAATCCTTTATGGAGGTGCCGCTCTTTCTGTTTTCCTCGAAAATACTGGAACGCTTTCAGACTAAGACACTCTTATACTTTGGAACATTTATGTATGGTGTGAAATTCCTGCTTTACGGCTTTTCCTTTCAGCCGTGGATGATTATTCTGACGGCAGCACTGCAGCTGGTAACGCTGCCCATCATCATGCTGACAAGCAAGGTGCTGGTAAAGGAAATCACTCCCCAGAAGCTGTTCAGCAGTGCGCAGATGTTTGCCATGGCCGTATTTATCGGCGTTAGTGGATTGATAACACCGCTGATTACCTCCTATCTGTCCAAAGCCTTCGGATATGACTGGACCCTGTATATCGTAGCTGCTTTCTCCATCGTGCCGCTGCTGCTGATTTTCTGCTATGTTCATTACTTTCAAAAGAAAACAGTGAAGAGAAGTTCCTGATTTACATTTGCAGAGGACGGTAAGCAGATTGCTTTACAGAGAATTTACAGATATTTCGATATTGTGTGCTGTTTGACAATAACAATTTTGCACACACCGTTCGCTCATGTCTTGAAAAATGAGAGGAAATCCCCTATAATAAAGGTGACATCCAAAGACTGTGTAACCCTACGATAGTGGGTTGAGATAAAAAGCTCTTGTGCGATCAAGAGCTTTTTCATGAAAGGACGTGAAGACAATGGAATTTACGATGCGTAAGGACATTGACGAATACAGCATTGAGGAGCAGGGGCGTTGTGTATTCCGTGCCTCCTATGAAAAGGAAGGCGGATTGCTCAGTATATATCTGAAGAATATGTATGGCGATGATATTATGGGCTTTTACCAGCTTCGCAAATGGTATTCGCGGTTTCGCCCGTGTATGGATTTCACCGTATACGAGGGGGATGAACAAATCGGAGAATTGAAAAAGAGTCGGGATGGCTATGAGCTGATTTACCACGATGTATATTATCGCTTCTATTGCGGGATGCATGCAGGAAGACGTGTGGTGATCTGCTTTGACCGCGCACAACAGATTGCGGAATTTGTGCTGGATGATATCAGCACGCTGCGCTTTAAGAGTACGACACAGCAGGCGCTTCTGTCTTTGCTTTGTGTACTTATGAAAGCCTTTCTCGATCAGGAGCAGTTCTCCCAGGAGGCTTTTCTTCACCACTATATAGGAGTATATAACGATGCATCCGCTACTGCGGCATAAAACGCTGTTTCTGGACCTTGATGGAACGATGTATCGCGGGGATGAGGTCATTCCCGGTGCACCCTTGTTCATAGAAGCCTTACATACACTGCAGATTCCATACTATTTCCTGACCAACAACGCCATGCGTACGCATGCACAGAACCGGGAGAAGATGGAAGCGATGGGCTTTCAAGGATTGCGGGATGCACAATATTTTACGAGTGCGATGGCAGCTGCCGCCTATGTCCGTCATGAAACAAAGCTGCAGCGCGTCTTCTATATCGGAGAAGATGGGATGCGGGAGGCGCTGCTGGAGCAGGGCTTTACGCTGTGTGAGGAACATGTGGAGGCGGTATTTGCCGGTCTGGATTCCAATGTGACCTATGAAAAGCTGTGCCGTGCCTTTTATCATTTACAGAAGGGAGCAGTGCTGATTGGCACCAATCCGGATCGACGCTTGCCGCATGGAGACTATTTTCGCATCGGAAACGGTGCTATGGTGCATATGCTGGAATATTGCAGTGAGCAAACGGCATGGATGATCGGAAAGCCGCATGAGCCGATGCTGAAGGAAGCGTTGCGCTATGCCGGAATTGCTAAAGAGGATGCTGTTGTGATTGGAGATAATCTGGAAACCGATGTCGCCTTCGGACTGCGGCATGGGTGCACGAGCGTCTTTGTGACAAGCGGTGTGCATTCCCGTCTGGATTGTGAACAGCGCTGTCTTCACCCGGATCTGATCATCGATAATCTGCTGGAGCTGGTATAAAACAGAAGCCTGCACGTATAATGAAATGAGGGGATTTCATGAACGTACAGGATTTTTTTATCGTATGGCAGGATATCGGTCTGATACTGTATTCTGTTTTAAAAGCATTTCTTCCGCTTCCTTCTCTGGAGGTCATATTGGTACCGCTGGTACTGCATTCACCGCAGAAATGGCTGCTGTATTCGCTGGAGGGTGCAGTAGGCACCTGTATCGGCGGGGCAATCGGCTATGGCATCGCCCGGATACTGGGCAAAAAAGTGCTGTATAACATCGCCGCAAAAGAGGATGTGGAGCATGGCGAGGAGCTGATGGACCGCTATGGTCTATTGGCCGTCTTCATTGGCGGCATCACCCCGATTCCGGATTTTCTTCTGGCCTATCTTGCCGGCTTCACCAACATGCGGCTGTTTCCGTTTCTGCTGTGTGACGGCTTTGCCAGATTGCTGCGCAGTCTATTGGTAACACTGTCCCTGCGCTATCTGGGAACCGTGATGAATGTGGATGCCTTCGGCACCTGGTTTTCTCTGGCCATCATGCTGTGGCTTGTTTGGAAATGGTGGAAGAGCAGGAAAAAAATTCAGGCGCAGACAACATCCAGAAAATAAGGAAGGATCTGATCGTCTTCCATCAGCTCCGGATGCCACTGGACAGCGAGAATGCGACCATTCTCGTGCTCCATGGCTTCTACATAATTCTCCTCGCTGAAGGCAGAGGTATAAAAGCCCTCTCCCAATCGCCCGGCTACCTGATGATGGTAGCTGTTTACGGTAAAGCTTTGCGGATACAGCTGATGCAATACACTGCGTGAGCTGCTGTGTACGGTGTGCAGCTGCTTTGGTGCGTGTGTCTGCGTGTCAATATGCTGCAGAAGTGTCCCGCCGGCATATACATTCAATGTCTGCATTCCGCGACAGATACCAAGAATCGGCTTTTCGTTGCACATAAATGCGTCGATTACCTGAAATTCCAGATGATCCATCGGCTGCGCATAGGTAGTGACATGCTCATTGCGGTCCTCCTTCAGATAATAGCTTTGCACATCATAGCCTCCGGGCAGTAAAAGCGCATCGCATACCTGCAGCGCACTCGCGATTCCCGCCATGCTGCAGATGGGATACAGGCTCCAGCCCAGCGCTTCCACGCGGTCTACATACGGCTTGTTGATAAACCATTTCCAGGCATGATCCAGCTTTTCAATTCGCATAAGGACAGCCAGTACCTTCATTGATCGTCACCTCTTGCTTTATCCTATGCGAAAAAAAAGGGAAGGTTACGTATTGTACTTTCCCTGCCAGGTATTGCGCTGCTTCATTTCCTTGTCAATGTCGTTGAGAATCGTTACCTTTTTCAAAGTCCAAAGCGGGGTGATCAGCGCTTCCTTCACGCCATCTCCCGTCAGCCGCTGGATGATCATTTCCGCCGGCAGC
Organism: Erysipelatoclostridium sp. DFI.2.3; assembly: GCF_019132535.1. Classification (NCBI taxonomy): domain Bacteria; kingdom Bacillati; phylum Bacillota; class Erysipelotrichia; order Erysipelotrichales; family Coprobacillaceae; genus Thomasclavelia; species Erysipelatoclostridium sp. DFI.2.3. Next base: position 76,822 of record NZ_JAHOOJ010000008.1, read on the forward strand.
AGCTCCAGCTGACGGATGACGATATCAATATATTCCTCTCTGCTCAGCATGACAAAGGGGGATTGTCTGTATTCCTGGGCCATGCGCGTGCCCTCCATAATGTGCAGCATATGGATCTTTACCGCATGCACGGGCAGCTTTGCGAGCGCAGCCGCGGTTTCCAGCATCTGCTGTTTGTTTTCACCGGGCAGTGAATTCATCAGATGGACAGCAATTTTCAAATCGGTATGCGACAGCCGCTCGACACAATCCAGAAACTGTGCATAGGTGTGCCCGCGGTTGATGTGCTGTGCGGTATCATCGTGAATACTCTGTAACCCCAGCTCCACCCAGATTTCCTTATCAGTACACAAGGATTGCAGATAGGCGATCTTATCATTCTCCAGACAGTCGGCGCGCGTGGCGATACTGATAGCCGCAATATCATCACGCTGCGCAAAGGGGTCAAAGGTAGCCTTTAACACGGGCAGCGGTGCATAGGTATTCGTATATGCCTGAAAATATGCCATTGGAATTCCGGCCGGCCATTTTCTTTGCATCATCTGCATTCCCTGATCAAACTGCCGAAACAGATCGTCATGGATGTCTCCTGCATAATCACCGCTGCCAAGGGCACTGCAAAAGGTGCAGCCGCCGACGCCGCAGGTGCCGTCCCGGTTGGGACAGGAGAAATTTGCATTCAGAGGAACCTTGAACACCTTGCTGTGAAAGCGGTGCTTCAGGTAATAATTCCAGGTATGATAACGCTTGTTGTCATCACTGTATGGAAACGGATTGTTATAGCTCATAATATCACCGTAGGTATTGTAACACAGAATAACACAGACGGTAAAAAACAAATGGAAAATCTGCTCATTTCCTGCACGTTCAGCCATTGTAAAAAATTCCAGAATTCCTTACTAAAAAACTGTTTATTTTTTTAATCAAGTATGAGATAATTAGATGCGCACTAGAGATTGGGGTAGTAGTTAAATGGATGTAAATAAAAAGGTTGTTCAGTGTAGAAAATATCCGATTACCTATACACTGGTTACAAAACAGGTAAAAAATATCAACATGAGGATCTCTTCCAAGGGAGAGGTCGTGGTCAGTGCGAATCCGTTTGTGCCTATGGATAAAATCGACGATTTTGTTTCCAGCAAGGTTTCCTGGATTGTGAAGCATCAGAAATCCATGCAGGAGAGAAGTCAGAAATCCATGATCGACGACAAGCATATCGTATTGTTTGGAAATTCTCTGAAAATCCGCAAGACAACGGGGAAGTACAATCACGTAAGCTATGACAAGGACACTCTGTATGTACAGTGCAGAGAGCAGGCAGACCCGGAAAAGGTCATCCGGCAGTTTCTCGATAAGCTGTGCAGGGATGTGTTTCTGGACATTGCCACACTGACATTTCGCTCTTTGAGCGATTACCATCTGGAATTTCCGGACGTAAAAATTCGGGATATGAAAAGCAGATGGGGAAGCTGTACACCGGCCAAGAACTCGATAACACTGAACCGGAAGCTGATTCATTATCCGTTCGAGTTCATCGAATATGTGGTGCTGCATGAATTTGTTCATTTCATTCAGCCGAATCACTCCAAGGCGTTCTACAATATTATAGAGAACTACATGCCGGATTATAAAACGCGCATGGAAATGGTCAACTAGGAAAAGGAAAAAAATATTATGGTACATATCATTACAGACACATCTGCACTCTTTACGGTCGCGGAAGGAAATGACATGGGTGTTCATGTGATTCCTCTCTGCGTCAGTATCCAGGATGAGCATTACCGGGATTTATGCTTTGACACGTCATCCTTTCTGGAAAAGGTTCGCTCAGGAGGTATTCCGACAACCTCACAGCCGCCGATTGGCGATGTGCTGGCTGCCTACGAGGAGCATGGTGATGAAGAAATCCTCAACATATGTATGGCAGATGGTCTGTCCGGTACGTATCAGACAGCGCTGATGGCGAAGGAACAGGCGCCCAATGCAGACAGCATAACGGTATTGAATTCACAGACTCTGTGCGGGCCGCACCGCTATCTGGTGGAAAAAGCGGTGAAGCTTCGTGATGAAGGGAAAAAGGCAGCGGATATTGTCGCAGCCTTAAAGGAAAGCATGGCACATGGGCATTCCTTTCTGATTCCGCAGGATTACAGCTTCTTAAAGCGCGGCGGACGTTTAAAACCGGCAGCGGCCAGTATCGGCGGGCTGTTGAAGCTGAAGCCGGTCATGCATGCGGTGGAGGATGGAAGCCGTCTGGATAAATTTACAATAACACGTACATTGTCCAAGGCAGCAGATTCCATCATCAGCTATTTCCGCGAGCATGGTGTGGATGCGGCCTATCGTATTTCTGTATCTCATGCAGATGCGTTAGCGGATGCACGCTTCTTTATAGACCGATTGAAAAATGCGTTCCCGGATACAGAGCTGGAGCTGTTAAAGCTTTCACCGGCCTTTATCACACAGGGGGGACCGCAGTGTATTGCAGTTCAGTATATTCGCAAATAGAGTGGGAACACTCTATTTTTGTATAGGAGGCTCTATATGGGAAAACAAAACAGAAGAAACCGCTGCCTTTTGGTCGGCTATGTTGTGCTGGTGATTGCGGCAGGACTGTTATCAAGAAGCACGCTGCCCTTGCCGGACTGGTTTCGGGAATACGGAGGAGATACGCTGTGGTCGATGATGATGTATGGAATCTTCGCACTTCTGTTTCCCGAGGCCAGAGTGAAATCGCTGTTGATCGCTACGCTGCTGTTTTCCTATCTGATCGAATGCTCGCAGCTGCTGGATTATGACTGGCTCAATACGCTGCGTGCAACACCACTACGCTATCTGCTGGGACAGGGCTTTGTATGGAGTGATTTGCTATGCTACAGCACAGGCTGTATATTGGCGTGTTCACTGGATGTGATGATGTTAAAAAGGAGACATGATATTTATGGATAAGGAATTTTTGTATGATATGCTGAGGACACCAAGTGTCAGCGGACATGAAATTGCATTGCAGAAAAAGGTGATTCAGCATATGGAACCGGTTGCGGATGAAATTCTGACGGATGCGACCGGTGATGTGATCAGCGTTTTGAATCCGCATGCAGAGGCAAAGGTTCTGCTGTGCGGGCATATTGATGAAATCGGCTTTCTGGTCACCCGGATTTGTGAGGATGGAATGCTGAAGGTGACAAAGGCAGGCGGTATCCATCCGGTTCTGTATCTGGGGACACATGTACAGGTTGTCTGTGCTTCACAAATCCTGCCCGGTGTCGTTGTGACAAACCGTACGCTGGAAAGTAAGGAACAGGTGCAGGTGGAGGATTTGTTTATCGATCTGGGCTTTGACAGCAAGGCCGAGTGTGAACGCTATGTTTCCATCGGCGATCCGGTATGTGCTGCGAGTGAGTTCACTGAGCTTGCACATGGAAAGCTTGCCGGACGTGCATTGGATGACCGTATCGGTGCCTTTATCATTTTGGAGGCATTGAAAAAAGCCAAACAGAAGCAGGCTGCCTGTGGAATCTATGCGGCGACAACCTGTGGTGAGGAAACGACCATGCGGGGAGCCTATCATGTCGCAACCCGTGTGCAGCCAAGCTGTGCATTGATTGTGGATGTGACCTTTGCGAGTGATTATCCGGGCGTCAGCGGTGATGCGAGTGGAACCGTGAAGCTTGGCGGGGGTGCTGTATTATGCTCCAACAGCATGATCAACAAGCCTTTGAATGCGGCGCTTGCTGCGATTGCCGAGGAGCATCAGCTGGATGTACAGTGGGAGGTGTTTGCCGGAAAGGCCGGAACGGATGGCGATGTTGTCCATTTTACAAACGGTGGCGTGCCGGTTGCCCTTATTTCCATCCCGCTGCGTTATATGCATTCCTCCATTGAAACGGCAAGCAATCAGGATTTGGAAACGATCATTGAACTGATCAGCGAATTTCTTGTTCGCTTTGATGACAGCTTTTCATTTGATCCGTTTCCGTAAGGCAGGGAGGTATGTGTATGCGCTGTGCTGACATTTTGCATGTTATCGAGGAACACTATCCGCTGTCCTATGCGTTGGACTGGGATAATTGCGGATTGCAGACAGGTCGCTTCGATAAGGATGTGCAAACGATTTACATTGCACTGGATGCCGGTGATGCGGTGATTGCGGATGCAGTGATAAATCATGCAGATCTTCTGATTACCCATCATCCACTCCTGTTTAACGGAATCAAGCAGATTCACGATCAGGATTTTATCGGCAGAAGGATAATAGAGCTGATTCAGAAGGAGATGTGCTGCTATGCCATGCATACCAATTATGATGTGCTCCGCATGGCAGAGGTGGCTGCGCAAATGCTGCAGCTTAAGAAAACAAAGGTACTGGAGGCTACCAGTGAAGACGGGAAGGGGATTGGACAGTATGGGATGCTGCCGGAGGCAATGCCGGTTTTTCAGCTTTGCGAACAGATCAAGCAAACCTTTGAGCTGCAGGGCGTGCAGGTTTATGGTGATGTAAGCAGGCAGGTTCAGCGGATTGCGATTTCTCCGGGTGCCGGAAACAGTATGATTTCCCATGCGCTTTACAAGCAGTGTGATGTTTTGATTACCGGTGATATTTCCCATCATATTGGCATTGATGCGGTGGCACAGGGGCTTGCTGTGATTGATGCCGGACATTATGGTATTGAACATATCTTTATCCAGGATATGGCGGCATTTCTGTCGGAAAAGCTGAAGGGTGTCAAAATCATATCTGCACCGCTGTGTCATCCGTTTACGATTGTGTGAGATATCCCCTGAAAATGAAGTGGATGCAAATATATAAACGCTCCCTGTATAGTGGTAAGCTAAAATTGAGATATGGATGGATTCTGGCCGCGATGAGTGCTCAAAACGGCATTAGAATTCGTAATAAACAGAGGCAGGGAATTCAGCTGAAAATTCATACAGCCATTGCTTTATGAAAAACTTGAAACAGCTGCTTGTTTCTCTCTAGCTTTGCGCGAATGCAATGATGAAAAGCAGACGGTTTTCATACCAAAATCGTCTGCTATTTCCGTTGTCTTGGTGTAGCATTCTGTTTTCTCTATCATTCATGGGGCGAATTAGCTGCCGACCGCTGGAAAAGAGAACATCACATTTTCTTTCATCAAACATGGCTGCTTTATCAAAAAGACATCCTTCTATTTAACTCTGAAAAGGTTGCTGGGGATTTCTAACATTGACAGCTTTTGTCTTGGAAAATAATCCGTCTCTGATGTTATACAATATAGAAGCTTATCAGCTGTTTTCTTTATACAGATTGATTTCTTTTGCGGCATGGATACGTATAACAGGCTTTTCTGTCCCGGATACAAGCCTGCCATTATCAAGGATATGCTGTGGATCCTGGATAGAGCCATTCTGTATAGGATTTACTTCCATCTTTATGCTGGCTGGTACGGTATCAAAGTATACAGAGACACTTTTAAATGCATTCGCTTCTGATCCATCCAGCACGATATCATGATCCAGCTTTGCAGCCTCTAGATGCAGAGCTACCACTGATTTGTCAGCGTGCAGGAAGATATCTGAATGAATAGGATTTATGTGAATCTGTTTGAATTCACCTGCTGTTTCTATTACATCAAATTCTTTACGTGGCAGGTAAATAAGAAATGATCCGAGAACGTCGTTATCCTCTTCTCCGTTTTTCATCATAACGGATATATTGAGCGTATCGCCGTTTCTGCTGCTGCGAACATCATATGTATGTGCTGCATTCAAGTCGGCGTTTTGAAATTTAAAAGCTGTATCCGCATCCTGTTTTATTATGATAGACCGGGCATTCCCGCTGATTTTGACACGACGAATATCCTTAGCTTCTATTTTCTCATATACGTTTTCTTCATGCTCGACACTCGCGTGCTTTACAGCCTTGTTATCATCCCTACAGGAGGTGAGGAAAAGTATACAAAGAACACTCATCCATAACATACCTATTCCCCTTATTTTTCTCATTCTGGACACCTCCTTCATTCATGTATACTTCATTATACTATACATGGGGTAATTCACATAGGGTGGTACCGTATGAGGTATCCGTTTCGGATGAAGTTTCAGGACACCACTATGCTTATATGCTCTATGATACTGTGTGAAGCACAACAGAATATTCGAGTCATTCATAAAAGGAATAAGGAAAAAAGAAACAAATATCTTTATATCTCATTTAATCTGCTATAATAAAAAAAGCGAGGTATAAGATAATGAAATCACTGGATATTTATGGAACACTAGGGCCGTCTCTGCATACACAGGACGCCCTGTATGAAATGCTTTGTATGGGAATGAATGGTGTCCGCTTGAATCTTTCCCATGTGGATTTGACAGATTGCGAGGAATGGCTGTACGCATATCAAAAAGCACAGGAGCAGGCGGGCGTACAGGCAAAGCTGCTCATCGATATGAAGGGACCGGAGCTGCGGGTCGGAAGGCTGAGGGAGCCTGTCTTATTGGAAGAACGGCAGACAGTCGAACTGGGGAAGGACATTCCGATTCCTGTGGAGCTGCTGGCTCATACGGCGGTACAACAGAGGCTTCTGCTGGATGACGGTCGTATTCTTCTGGAGGTGAAACAGGTAAGGGAAGATGCCTTGCTGTGTACTGTTCTGCATGGAGGTGTGTTGAAATCGGGGAAAAGTCTGGCTCTGGTGAACGGTCACATCGAATTGCCGACACTTACGGAAAGTGATATCCGTAATCTGAAGGCCGCCAGGCAGTATGGCGTTACCGGAATCATGCAGCCCTTTGTAAGAAATGCACAGGATTTGATCACGGTGAAGGAAGCCCTGAAAAGCATCGGGAATCCGGATTTGCAGGTATATGCAAAAATTGAAAACATGGAGGGGGTAGCGCATCTGAAGGAGCTTTTTCCATACTGCGATCAGATTGTGATTGCCAGAGGAGATTTAGGTAATGCGATGCCGTTATGGGAACTGCCTGCTGTACAGAAGCGGATACAGGATATATGCCGTGTACACTCCATGCCGTATATGGTGGTAACGCAGATGCTGGATTCCATGATGGAGCATCCAGTACCTACAAGAGCTGAGGTCAGCGATATTTTTCATGCGGTTTACCATGGTGCCTCCAGTATCATGCTGACCGGTGAAACGGCAGCCGGCAAATATCCAAGGGAGGCGATGAAATACTTCAGTGAAACGGCAAAATCCGCATTGGTCTGCAGGGAAGAGGTGCTGTAAGCAGATATGAAAAAAGAATCCCTTTTCCATTTGTGGGTGGGATTCTTTTTTTTTCTTCCTGCGTTTGCAACTGCATGTATCATGTATATAGGGGCAATAATGCCTACATACTGCGCCCGATCACCTCGGCGATTTTTCTTCCCTTGCGGATCACCTCACCAAAGCGCTCCGGCTTTAATGACTGCGCACCATCACTCCATGCATTTTCCGGGTCATTGTGCACCTCGATGATCAGACCATCGGCACCTGCGGCAATCGCTGCCAGGGAAGCGGATTCCACCAGTCTCCAGTCACCGGTCGCATGACTTGGGTCAATAATGATCGGCAGATGCGTTTTCTCCTTAATAATCGGCACTACACTGAGATCCAGTGTGTTTCGTGTATACGTTTCAAAGGTACGGATACCACGCTCACAGAAAATGACGTTTTCATTGCCCTCGGACATGATATATTCCGCAGCCATGATCCATTCCTCAATTGTATTGGCAAGACCGCGCTTTAACAGCACCGGCTTGTTGATGCGCCCGACCGCCTTTAACAGATCAAAGTTCTGCATGTTTCTGGCACCGATCTGAATCAAATCCACATGCTCGACGAATTCATCAATTTTATCTGCACTCATCAGCTCACTGACAATCGGCAGCCCATAGGTTTCTCTGGCATGCACCATACATTTGACACCCTCTGTTCCCATACCCTGGAACGCATAGGGACTCGTTCTCGGCTTATATGCACCGCCGCGCAGCATATCGCCGCTGGCATTCTTCACTTCCTTTGCAATATCCATAATCTGGGTATCACCCTCAACGGAGCAGGGTCCGCCGATTACGACGATTTTCTCATTTCCGCCAACCTTGATGCCGGCTACATCCACGATGGTATCCGCCGGATGAAACAGACGGTTCGCCTTTTTATACGGTGCGGCAATGCGTGTGACATTTTCGACAAACGGATGTGCCTTCACCAGCTTTTCATCGATTTTGGAGGTATCGCCAACCAGACCGAAGACATTGTAATTATCTCCCTGAATCATGGTAACGGACAGCCCCTTGTTTTCAAAGGTATGAATCAGCTTTTCAACCTCTGCCTTGGGAGCATCTTTTTTTAATGTGATAATCATTGTTTCTTCCTCTTTTCTTCTAATCGCTGACAGCATCAATCAAAATGCTGTGATAGGCTTCTACGATTTCTGTGACGGTTGATTCGATGTCACTGTTGTTTACTGCAACATAGGCTGCATATTTCTGGTACAGCGGTAGACGCTCGGCATGCATTTTCGCAAGGGCATCACTGCTTTTGGACAGCGGTCGGTTCGGATCGGAGCTGATCAGCTTATCCACATCGCGGTCAATGAAAATCGTAATTCCGTTTTGACGCAGGTAATCCATGTTCACTTTATGCTTGATCGTACCGCCTCCGGTGGCGATGATTTTGTTGTTGAGCTTGCTGACCTCGATTGCCGCTTCTGTTTCAATGGCGCGAAAGCCTGCCTCTCCGCTTTCCTCGAAAATTTCCGGAATGGACTTTCCGGCCTTTTCGATAATGATATCATCCAGGTCAATGAACTCCTTCTGCATACGGTTCTCCAGCATTTTGCCAATGGTTGTCTTGCCGGCAGAGGGCATTCCGATCAATACGATATTGCAGCGCTCGCGCAGCATATCCTGATAGATATCGTCGATGATCTGATCGTCGATACTCTTATCCAGGAAGAACTCCACGGACTGCTTTGCCTGTGCTATCAGCATCTCCAGACCGTTTACACGCTTGATATCCATTTCCTGCGCCTCGAAGCACAGTCTTGTCAGAATCGGATTGTAGATCACATCCAGAACGGCCTCGCATTTATGAAACATGCTGATATCGATCGGAGCATTGCCGATTCGCGGGTACATTCCGATCGGGGAGGTGTTGATGATGATTTCCGCATCCAGATGACTGGAGAACATTTCATCATAGCTGATGGCACCGTTTCCTGGCACAACATCGACGATGACCATGCTGCCAGCTGATTCATGCTGTACCACTGCCTGAATGGCAGCACTGGCTCCACCGTTTCCGATAATCAGCACCTTTTTTCCTTCCATGTGTACATTGTGCTTTTTCACCATGTATAAAAAGCCGGTGAAGTCGGTATTATAGCCCTTCAGCTTGCCGTCACGATTGACGATTGTATTTACAGCACCGATTGCTTTTGCATGCTCATCCATTTCATCCAGGTAGGGGATGACATCCTTCTTGTAGGGGATGGTTACATTCAATGCAGTAAACTCCTTTTTCTCCATGAATGTCTTGAATTCCTCTTTGCTCAGCGGTATCAGATCGAAGGTGTAATCCGCAATCCTTTCATGAATATCCTTTGAAAAGCTGTGTCCAAGCTTTTCACCAATTAGTCCGTATCTCATTTGTTCTCTTCCTCTCTTTTCTTAATTTTCTATCATAGAAGCTTGCTGTATCCGGGACAGGCTACAAAAAAAGCATCAACGTTTTCTTCGTTCGATGCTTTTTTTATGCCCTGAAACGCTAAAATAACCACGATATCTCAATGGTTTGTTTCAGGGCTATCTAAAGTAAAAATAATAAGCTGCTGTCTGTATGGATTTGTTCATGGGTATCACTCCTATTGCCATTAGGATACAACACTCTTACGGAAAATGCAAGCATAAGTTTTCATATTTTGTGAAAATTTATGAAAGAAAATGGAAAATCAGTCACTGGTGTGCGGGTTTTTAATGGAGGTGTGATGTACGATAAAGTTACAGAAGGTGTGTACAGCAGGGGGAAGGTAGCGGTTTTTGACGGTAGCCAGATAAATGTAACGCTCATGCGGCGGATTGGTGATGGTCAGCTTTTTCACAGGAAACTGCTCCAGCATGGCAATATTCGGCACCAGTGCGATACCGTAATTGATGGCTACCAGACCGATAACGGCACTGTCCTCTTCCACCTCGCAGATGATGTTGGGCTCTATGCCCACCTGTTCAAACAGGGAATCCAGCAGCGGGCGGATACCGCTTTGACGATCGTAATAGACAAAGGTTTCCTCCTTCAGCCGGGCAAGGTCAACGCTGTCATGCACTGCCAGAGGATGGCTGCGCGAAACAATAGCGACAACCTCCTCCTGTGCAATCGGCAGAAAATTGATATCCGGCTGATTGTCCACGTAGGAACAGAAGGCCACATCGTACTTTTCCTCCTTCAGCCCCTGCAGAATCTCTGTGGTGTTGCCCTGCTTCAGGGAGAATTTGATCTTGCGGTTTTGCGACTGTGCCAGAAAGCTCTGCAGCAGATGGGGAACGTAGTGGCTGCCCAGGGTATAAATAAAAGCCAGATCGATCCATCCGTTTTCCTGGGAGGTGAGCTCCCGCAGCCGGCGCTCTCCCAGATCGACTTCCTGCAGTCCCTTATCTATATATTCATAAAAGATACGTCCATATTTCGTCAGCTTGATATTGCGCCCCTGCTTTTCAAACAGATAGCAGCCCAGATCCTTTTCCAGAGCGGCAATGGCATGGGAGAGGGAAGGCTGTGTGATGTCCAGCTGATTGGCAGCCTGTGTGTAGTGCTCCGTTTTTGCCAGCACGCGAAAATAGTGCAGATGATTCAGATTCATACGCATACCTCCAGTATTTACCATACAAATAGTATAGCTCATTTATAGATAAAATCTATAGATTTTGTAAAAATTATGAATTGTTTACATGTAAGGGAATATATATAATAAGCGTGTAATGTTTGTGAATACGATAACATTCACAATTAGGAGGCATAGTAATGGGAAAGTATTCTTCGATCTTTGAACCATTGACGGTGAAACAGATGACGATTCCAAACCGTATCGTCATGACGCCGATGGGAACAAACTTTGGTGAGCAGAACGGTGAAATGAGCTTTTTGCACATCAATTACTACGAACAGCGTGCCATGGGCGGTACCGGACTGATCATCGTGGAAAATGCGTGTGTGGATTATCCGTGCGGTTCCAATGGAACAACACAGCTGCGCATTGATCATGACAACTACATTCCACGGCTGTATAAGCTGGTGGAGACGATTCATAAACACAACACGAAAATCGCGATTCAGCTGAATCATGCCGGAGCAAGCGCTGTGGAAGAACGTATCGGTATGCAGCCGGTCAGTGCGAGTGATGTGCCGAACAAGAAAAACGGGGCAGCACCGCGTGCCTTAAGCAAAGAGGAAATTCTGCATATTGTTGACTGCTATGCGAAAGCGGCAAAGCGTGCACAGATCATCGGCTTCGATGCTGTTGAGATTCATGCGGGACATTCCTATCTGATCAATCAGTTCTTATCTCCGCTGACAAATAAGCGTACAGATGAATTCGGCGGCAGCTATGAAAACCGCGCCCGTTTTGCAAGACTGGTGCTGGAGGCTGTCCGTAAGGAAGTCGGAGCACAGTTTCCAATCATCGTACGCATCAGTGCGGATGAATTTTTAGAAGGCGGCAATACGCTGGAGGATACGCTGAAGCTTCTGGAATACTTCCATGCGGAAGCGGATATCATTGATGTTTCCTGCGGTCTTGTGGATTCCATTCAGTATCAGATCGATGCGAACTATCTGCCGGATGGATGGCGCTCCTATATGGCAAAAGCCGTAAAGGAAGCCTATGCGAAGCCGGTCATCACGACGGGAAACATCCGTGACCCTAAGGTTGCCGAGGATATTCTGGAGCGTGGAGATGCCGATTTGATCGGTATGGGACGCCAGATGATTGCGGATCCAAGCTGGACCAACAAGGTGCATTACGGAAAGGAAGATACGATTCGTAAATGTATTTCCTGCAACATCGGCTGCTCGGGGCACCGCATCGGCTTGAACCGCCCGATTCGCTGTTCGGTCAACCCAAGTGTCAACGAGGGTGAGGAATACCGCAGCTGGAAGGTGAAAAAGCCATGCAATGTCGTTGTCATCGGCGGCGGTACTGCAGGTCTTGAGGCAGCATGTACTGCCGCAGAGGTTGGCTGTACGACCTTCCTGATTGAAAAGGAAGACCATCTGGGCGGATTGAGTGTGGAAATTTCCAAGATTCCGGATAAAAAGCGTCTTCGTGATTTCCCGGATTATCTGATTCATCGTGCAGAAAAGCTGCGCAACCTGATTACCTTTACGTCTACAGAGGCAACACCTTCCTTTGTGAAGATGCTGAAGCCGGATTTCATCATCAATGCGACCGGTTCCACGCCGCTGCTTCCGCCAATCAGCGGACTGCGTGAAAACATCGATGCGTCAGGAAGCCGTGTCAGCGGCATTCTGGGTATGATCCGGCAGATTGATCAGTATCCAAAGGATCTCAGCGGCAAAAAGGTTTGCGTTGTCGGCGGCGGTGCGGTAGGATTAGACGTAGTGGAATTCTTCGCAAAGCGCGGGGCTGCCGTAAGCATTGTGGAAATGCTTCCGGTTGTCGGAAAGGATCTGGATACCGTTACCAAGGTGGGAACCTACGATATGCTGGAAAAACACAACGTACAGGTACTGACCTCTACAGCACTGCAGGAAGTGCATCCGGATCACTTTGTCGTAAAACGCAACGAGCAGATGGAAACACTGGACTTCGATTACGGCTTTGTCTGCCTGGGTATGCGTGCGTATTCTCCGGTTATGGAGGAGCTGAAGCAGACCTTTGCGGATGAGGATGTAGAGCTGTTCAATATCGGTGACAGCGTACGTGCCAGAAGAATCATTGACGGTGTGGCAGAGGGAAGAAACATTCTCAACGCATTGAAGCAGAAAGAATTTTTATAGAAAAGAAACGGAACACGTTATATAAGGAGGAACCAATTATGGCAGAAAGAATTAGCGGACACACAGAACTGATCGGATTGATTGCGACACCGATTCGTCATTCAAAATCACCAAAGATGCACAATGAGGCATTCGCAAAGCTGGGACTTGATTATGCCTATCTGGCGTTTGAGGTAGGAAACGAAGAGCTGGAGGATGCGGTGAAGGGCTTTAAGGCACTGAAGGTGCGCGGATACAATGTATCCATGCCGAACAAAACCGTCATCGGACAGTATCTGGATCATTTATCTCCGGCTGCTGAGCTGTGTGGTGCTGTCAATACGGTTGTCAATGACAACGGGGTATTAACCGGACATATTACCGACGGTATCGGATATATGCGTTCCTTAAAGGATGCAGGAATTGAGCCTGCCGGTAAGAAGGTTACGATTACAGGAGCCGGTGGAGCTGCGACGGCAATCGAAATTCAGATGGCTCTGGATGGAGTTAAGGAAATTTCCATTTTCAACCGCCGCGATGAATTTTGGGAGCGCGCAGAACAGAATGTGAAAAATATCAACGAAAAAACAAGCTGCAAGGCAACGCTGTTTGACCTTGCGGATACGGAAGCATTCAAGCGTGAAATCGAAGACAGCTATCTGTTTGCCAATGCGACCGGTGTCGGAATGAAACCGCTGGAAGGGCAGATGGTTATTCCGGACGCAAGCTTCCTGCGCAAGGATCTGATCGTTACCGACGTTGTCTACATGCCAACGGAAACTGAGCTGCTGCGTGTCGCAAAGGAAGTCGGCTGTAAGACGATGAACGGTCTGGGTATGATGCTGTATCAGGGTGCTGCCGCATTCGAATTGTGGACAGGCAAGGAAATGCCGATTGACTACATGAAAGAAATTCTGGATATCAAATTTTAAATAAACAAACGACATAAGGAGAAAGTTATGAATAAAAAATACTATCCAAGTGCCTTTATCTTGTACTTGAATTACTTCATTCACGGTATCGGCTGTTCCATTCTGGGACAGGCCGTGATCAAGGAAATGCTGGTTGCCCAGTGGGGACAGGGCATGGATGCCATCGGACAGGTGACGATGGTAGCTGCTGCGCTGGGTCTGGGACGTTTGATTTCCCTGCCGATTGCAGGACCGCTGTCCGATAAAATGGGAAGAAAGCTTTCCTCCCTGATTGGTATCGCATCCTATGCGATCTTCTTCATCGGTGTGGCAATGTCACCGAATATGTGGGTTGCCTATGCTGCGGCAATTCTTGGGGGAATCGCCAATTCCTTTCTGGATACCGGTGTCATTCCGGCCTGTGTGGAAATTCTGGAGCCAAGATCCTCTCTGGCAACCATGCTGACAAAATTCTTCATCTCTGCAGCACAGCTGCTGCTGCCGTTCATGCTGGGGGCACTTGCAGGGGCAAGTCTTTCCTACAACGTACTGCTGTACATCAGTGGTATTGCGATTTTGGTGATTGGTGTACTGGTGATCTTTGCACCGATGCCAAAAGCAGAGAAGGCTGCCGGCGAGAAAGCACCGGGACTGCTCGAAAACATCCGCAATTCTCATTTCTCTGCGGAAAGCATCGCATTGATCGTCATCGGCTTTACCTGCACCGCTACCTTCCAGCTGTGGCTGAACTGTGCACAGACCTTCGCAAAGGATCTGGCAGGAGTGAGTGATCCAAGCATGATGCAGACATATTATTCCTTCGGTTCTCTTGCGGCCATCATCGTAACGGCTGGTTTGGTATCCCGTATCAAGGGTGTGCGCTTCCTGTTTGTGTATCCGCTGATAACACTGATTACGCTGGTACTTGTCTATATGACACGCAGTGAAACGATGTGCTATATCGGTGCTGCCTTAGTTGGTTACAGTGCAGGTGGTGTCATTCTGCAGCTGGTTACTGCAACTGCCAATGATCTGTTCCCGCATATCAAGGGAACCATCACAAGTATTGTCATGATTATGTCCAGTCTTTCCAATTATACGATTCTCTCTGTTGCAGGTACCATGGATTCCGCACAGATTCTGATGATGAACATTGTGATTACCGTAATCGGTGTATTGCTTGCACTGTTTGTCAACCTGCGTTTTCAGAAGCTGGCAGGGAAATAATGGAAATTTATCATACCGCATGTGGGTGCGGTATGATATAATAACGGCAATTCTAACGGTTAGGAGGAAGTAACATGAAGATTATACGATGGCTGGATGACAATCTGGAAGAAGCACTGCTGATTGCACTGCTGGTGACGATGACGCTGCTTATGGGCCTTCAGGTGTTCAGCCGTTACATACTAAACGCGTCGCTGAGCTGGTCTGAGGAGCTGACACGCTATCTCTTTATCTGGAGCGGGTTTTTAAGCATCAGCTACTGCATCAAAAAGTGGATTTCCATAAAAATCGATCAGGTCATTCTCATGTTTCCCAAGCCGGTGTATGTCGTTGCACAGCTGGTGTTAAACGTGATCCTGTTTGCGCTGTTTGCGTTTCTGGCATGGCATGCGGTTACCTATTTGCAAATGAGTATTGCAAGTGCGCAGAAGTCACCTGCACTGGGACTGCCGATGCCCTTTGTACAGGCGGCTCCGCTGGTAGGCTTCACGCTTGCCGCCGTTCGCGCCCTCCAGCAGATCGTGCTGGAAATCGGTAATATCCGCTATTTCATTACCTGCGGAAAAATTAAGGAAAGAGGGGAGTGACGATATGCTGGCAATGGTAATTATGATTTTGTTTATCGTTCTTCTGCTTGTATCCGTACCGATTTCCGCAACGCTGTCGGCGGTATCGCTGGCACCCTCGCTGCTGGATCCTAATTTTCATATATCGGCGGAATATATCATCCGCGCCATGCTGGGAGGAATTGATTCCTTCCCGCTGCTCGCTGTCCCGATGTTTGTGCTGTCCGGTATTCTGATGGCAAAGGGCGGTGTCAGTAAGAAGCTGTTTGATGTCTTCTTCTATTTTCTGGGAGAGCATACCGCAGGAATGCCCTGTGCAGTCATTGTGACCTGTCTGTTTTACGGTGCGATTTCCGGCAGTGCACCGGCAACGGTGGCCGCTGTCGGCAGTATGACGATTCCGCTTTTGATCCGCATGGGCTATGACAAGGTGTTTGTGACTGCCATTGTTGCGGTTGCGGGCGGTCTAGGTGTCATAATACCTCCAAGCATACCGTTTATCCTGTTTGGTATGGCGAGCGGAGCCAGTGTCGGTAAAATGTTTATGGCCGGTATCATTCCGGGGATTCTGATTGCCCTGCTGCTGATGCTGTATGCGCTTTACTATTGTAAAAAGCATGGAGAGGATAAGGAAAAGATTCACGCAGAGGTATCCGTCCTGCATGAGAAGGGGTTCGTGAAGGTGTTTCTGGACAGCTTCTGGGCACTGTTAACACCGGTGATCATTCTGGGCTGCATCTACAGCGGGATTGCTTCCCCGACAGAGGCAGCGGTTATATCCGTGTTCTATGCGCTGATTATTTCCATGTGTATCTACCGGACATTGAAATTCCGTGATTTGAAGGGTGTGCTGGTGGAGGCAATCCGCACCTTTGCACCGATTCTGTTTATCCTGAGTGCGGCAGTGGCGTTTTCCCGTATCATTACCCTGCTGCAGATTCCGGAGATGGCAGGGGACTTCATCCTGTCCACCTTCAGCGGCAAGGTTGCGGTACTGCTGGTGATCAATGTGCTGCTGCTGATCGTCGGTATGGTCATGGATACCTCGCCAGCCATTCTGATTCTGACTCCGATCCTGATTCCCATCACCAACAGTCTTGGAATCGATCCGATTCAGTTTGGTATCATCATGGTTGTCAACCTTGCCATCGGCTTTGTGACACCGCCGATCGGTATCAATCTGTTTGTCGCGAGCTCTCTGACAGATGTTCCGGTCATGCAGATTGCGAAAAAGGCCATGCCGCTGATTGTCTTCTTTCTGATCGCTTTGCTGGCCATTACCTTTATTCCGCAGATTTCACTTCTGCTGGTATCGTAAGAGGAGGGACGTTATGAAAAAGATTCTATTTGCTCTTTTCACTTTCTCTTTGCTGCTGTCCGGCTGTGCGCAGAAGATTGAGGATCCGGCAGAGGCTTCGGCCGCGTATCCGTGGATCATTGCGACCGATTCCCCAAAGGATACGGTAACCGGACTGTTTGCCCATAAGTTTGCGGAAGAGGTGGAATGGCTGAGCAATGGCTCCATCCATATGCAGGTGTATGAAAACGGTACGCTGGGAAGTGACCGTGAGCTGATTGAGAGCTGTATGGGACAGGATATTCCCTTCGTTTTGCAAAACACGGCACCACAGACCAATTTTATGTCCAAGCTGGCAATCTTCGATCTGCCGGTTGCGTATACGGATATTAAGGAGCTGCGCAACACACTCGATGACCCTGACCTGATGTCCATGATCAACAAGGTGTACAGGGAAAAAGGCTTTCGTCTGCTGGCCATGGGAGATCAGAGCTTTCGTGTCATGACAACCAACCGGAAAATTCAAAGCATTGATGATTTTAAGGGACAGAAAATTCGGACGATGGAAAATCCATATCATATCGCCTTCTGGCAATCCATCGACGCCAATCCGACACCGATGACGTTCTCCGAGGTATATATCGGCTTACAGCAGGGGACGATTGATGCACAGGAGAATCCATATGAGGTTGTCGTATCCGGAAAAATTTATGAACAGCAGGATTACATCGTACAGACGAACCATCTGCCGCATCTGCTTTCGCTGATTGTCAACGATGAATTTTATCAGTCGTTAAGCAGCGAGGATCAGAAAATCGTCGATAAGGCAGCGGAGAATGCCCGCAACTATGCGCGGCAGCAGGCGGATGAGCGTGTGAACGACCGACTGAATATCATTACTGGCAGCGGAACAACCATCATAGAGCTTGAGGATTCCATGATTGATCAGCTGCGCGAAAAAGCACAGCCTGTGTATGAGAACATCAAGGCGCAGACTGGCGATGCATTGTATGAAGCATATACGAAACGTATGCAGTAGGAGGAAACATGAATACGGTAAACGTAAGAAATATAGTAATCGGCGAGGGGATTCCGAAAATCTGTGTGCCGATTGTCGGAAAAACAAAGGAAGAGCTGCTTTCTGAAGTAGAAGTGCTAAAGAGTGTTCCTGTAGATGTGGTAGAATGGCGTATGGACTGGTTTGAAGAGGTGGAGTGCTGTGAAAAGGCGGTAGCGATGCTGCAGGTGCTTCGTGAAGCTATGCCGGAAATGCCGATTCTTGCGACCTTCCGCAGTAAGAAGGAAGGCGGGGAACTGGAAATCAGTACAGCAGCCTATGTAGAGCTGAACAAAGCCATCATTGACAGCGGAAACGCGGATTTGATTGATGTGGAGCTGTTCACTGGGGAAGCGCAGGTAAAGGAACTGATTGCCCATGCGCATGACAAGGGTGTTCGCGTTATCATGTCCAACCATGATTTTGACAAAACACCATCTTATAATGAAATACTGACACGTTTAAAAGCAATGCAGACACTGGGAGCGGATATTCCGAAAATCGCGGTTATGCCAACCTGCAAGGCAGATGTAATCACACTGCTGCAGGCGACAAATGACATGCATGAAAACTTTGCGGATCGTCCGATCATCACAATGTCAATGGCGGGTACAGGCGTACTATCCAGATTGTGTGGAGAGGTCTTTGGTTCTGCACTGACCTTTGGTGCCGCAAAAAAAGCGAGTGCACCGGGACAGATGGGCGTCGAGGATTTAAAAACAGTACTTTCTCTGCTGCACAAGAGTCTGTAAGCTTCTATTCCGTGCAGAAAAGACTTAGACAGGCAACGACATTGGTCGGCTGAATAAGTCTTTTTCTTTATACCTTCAACCCGTTAGGAAACAAACACCAGCAATGGAATACTATAAGTGGCAGATGTGTTCAGGAATGATGTACGCGTAGGTTTGCTGTGTCTGTGAGTGTTGGATGGATTGCAGTGGAACATGGAAATGACAGGGAAATGTGACGTTTAAATATTGCATATCCAAACGAAAAAAGGTAAAATAAGATTATGCGTTATGGAACTTTTTCAGAATGGTGAAAAAGTTTTCAGAAAGGAGAAGCAATGTACAAGGTTATAGAGAAGGAAATTCTAAATCCAACCGTTACCAAAATGGTTGTTGAAGCACCGGCTGTTGCGAAAAAAGCACTGGCAGGACAGTTTATTATTCTGCGTGTGCACGAGGATGGGGAGCGTATTCCGCTGACGATTGCGGATTATGACAGAGAAAAAGGCACGATTACGATCATCTTTCAGATTGTCGGCAAGACAACGATGCTGCTGAATCAGCTGAATGTCGGGGACAGTATTCTGGATTTCGTCGGTCCTCTTGGCAAGCCTTCCCATGTGGACGGGTATAAGAAGGTCTGTGTCATTGGTGGAGGTGTCGGCTGTGCCATTGCTTATCCAACAGCAAAGGCGTTACATGAAAACGGCACGGAGGTTACCGTGATCACGGGATTCCGTAATAAGGATCTGGTAATTCTCGAGGAGGAATTCAAACAGGTCAGCACGCATGCCTATCTTGTCAGTGACGATGGCAGTACCGGCGTTAAGGGGCTGGTTACCAACGTGCTGGAGGATTTGATCAACAAAGGGGAAAGCTTTGATGAGGTCATTGCGATCGGACCGCTGATCATGATGAAGTTCGTTTGTCAGCTGACAAAAAAATACGGTATCAAAACCGTGGTATCCATGAATCCGATCATGATTGATGGTACCGGAATGTGCGGCGGCTGCCGTTTGAGTGTAGGCGGGGAAACAAAATTTGCCTGTGTGGACGGTCCGGATTTCGATGGTCATCTGGTGGATTTTGATGAAGCGATGTCCCGTGGGGCAACGTATCGTGATTTTGAAGCACATGCCAGAGATGCTGCCTGCAATCTGATGAATAAGGAGGTACGCTGATATGCCGAATATGTCATTGAAGAAAGTGGAAATGCCTGTCCAGGACGGAGAGGTCAGAAGAAATAATTTTGAAGAGGTGGCTCTGGGCTATACAAAGGAAATGGCAATGGAGGAGGCGCAGCGCTGTCTGCACTGTCCGACAAAGCCATGTATCAACGGCTGTCCGGTTGCTGTTAATATTCCGGATTTTATCGAACAGGTAAAGGAAGGGAATTTTGAGGAAGCTTATCAGATCATTCACGAAACAAGCTCTTTGCCTGCTGTTTGCGGGCGTGTGTGTCCACAGGAGAAGCAGTGTGAGGCAAAATGCGTACGCGGTGTAAAAGGGGAAGCCGTGGCAATCGGACGTCTGGAGCGCTTTGTGGCTGACTGGCACAGAGAAAACGTGAAGGATGAGCTGAAAAAGCCGGAAAGCAACGGTCATAAGGTTGCTGTGGTAGGGGCAGGACCTGCGGGACTGACCTGTGCCGGAGATTTGGCAAAAAAGGGATATCAGGTATCCGTGTTTGAGGCACTGCATGTCGCCGGCGGTGTGCTGATGTACGGTATTCCGGAATTCCGTTTGCCAAAGGCTGTCGTGCAGACGGAAATCGAAGGACTGAAGCAGATGGGCGTCGATATTCAGACCAATATGGTCATCGGACGCAGTGAATCTGTCGATGATCTGTTTGATGCCGGATATGAATCTGTCTTTATCGGAAGCGGTGCGGGGCTGCCAAGCTTTATGAATATGCCGGGAGAAAACCTGAAGGGTGTGTATTCCGCAAATGAATTCTTAACACGCTGCAATCTGATGAAGGCATATAAGGATGGTGTGGATACACCGATTCAGCATCCAAAACGCGCCGTGATCGTCGGTGGCGGTAATGTGGCGATGGATGCGGCACGCTGTGCAAAGCGTCTGGGTGTTGAGGAAGTAACCATCGTATACCGCAGAAGCATGGATGAGCTGCCTGCCCGTAAGGAAGAGGTGGAGCACGCCATGGAAGAAGGCATTGTCTTCAAGCTGCTGACCAATCCGGTCCGTGTGCTGGGAAATGAAGACGGCTGGGTATGCGGTATGGAATGTGTGTCCATGGAGCTGGGAGAACCGGATGCCAGTGGAAGAAGACGTCCTGTGGAAATCAAGGACAGCAACTTCGTGCTGGATGTTGACTGTATGATTATGGCAATCGGAACATCGCCGAATCCGCTGATTCGCTCTACAACAGAGGGCCTGGAAACCAATCGCAAGGGCTGTCTGATTGCAGATGACAACGGTGCAACCACCAGAGAAGGTGTATTTGCCGGCGGTGATGCGGTAACCGGAGCTGCCACGGTCATTCTTGCGATGGGCGCCGGGAAAACAGCTGCTGCAGCAATCGATGATTATATTCAAAATAAATAGCGAAATCAGATAAACTCGGGAATTGTCTCTTCTTCCCGAGTTTTGTGGAAAGAGAAAGAAAAAACGTGGAAGGGTTTACAATCGGAGTAAAAAATGTTACTATATAGACAGGAAATAAGTACCTTATTTCTGTTATCATGATACTGGCTCTATTGTGATAACCTTGAAAGTTGTGTATTCTTTACATTCCTTCCTTTTATTGTAAACTACACGATTTCAATTACTTTTATTCATATCGATTTCCTTTCGATAACCTAATGAAAAGGGACGTGGTGATGCGCGTCCTTTTTCAGTTGCCTGCGATTGCGGTTGTTTTTCCTTCCAATTTCTGCTATTCTAGTTTCAGGTGATGCTATGAAATCCAAGAGGAATAAACTGATCATCGGCGGTGTGGCAGGTATCGTCGCCATGTTTCTGCTGTCGCTTTTTCTACCTGCTTTCCAGCCGTTTGCCAAGGCAGGGGCACTGGTGAATTATGCACTGGTAAATTATGTGCAGATCAAAGAGATGAAGCGTAACGGTCAGGATATTGAAAAACCGGCGCTTTTTACGGCAGCTGTACTGATCATTGTCGGCTATCTGCTGTTTTTTACATAGAAAATGGCAGTGAACGATTGACAAAGGATACCCAAATTGGATATACTATTGAAGTATAAAGGCTGAGAATTAAAGTAGTACCTTGCGGAAGTGTCACAGAGAGTCGGTGTTGCTGAGAACCGATACATGAAAGCTTGCGGAACTTGTTAAGGAGCTGATAGCTTGCTATCCGTTTGACTTCGCGTTAAGAAGAAATGAAGGGCACTTGTACAAGTGAACTAAGGTGGTACCGCGTTAATTATGACGTCCTTAGAGATAAGGGCGTTTTTTATTTGATATGTAAAGGAGAATGCAGTTATGAATTACAACCATCAGGAAGTAGAAAAAAAGTGGCAGAGCTACTGGCTGAACAACAAAACCTTTGCCTGCGATGCATGGGATTTTGATAAGCCGAAGTGCTATGTTCTGGATATGTTCCCATATCCGAGCGGAAACGGACTTCATGTCGGACATCCGGAGGGCTATACCGCAACGGATATCGTATGCCGTATGAAGCGTATGCAGGGGCACAATGTCCTGCATCCAATGGGCTGGGATGCCTTTGGATTACCGGCAGAGCAGTTTGCCATCACAACAGGAAATCATCCTGCAGAGTTCACAAAGATGAATATCGATCATTTCCGTGAACAGATTCGTGCGCTGGGCTTTTCCTATGACTGGGATCGTGAAATTTCCACGACGGATCCAAGCTACTACAAGTGGACACAGTGGATTTTTCTGAAGCTGTATGACAAGGGACTTGCCTATGTGGATGAAATTCCTGTCAACTGGTGTCCGGAGCTGGGAACCGTGCTTGCCAATGAAGAGGTCATCGACGGCAAGAGTGAGCGTGGAGGCTTCCCGGTTATCCGCAAGCCGATGCGCCAGTGGGTATTGAAAATCACAGAATATGCAGAACGTCTGCTGGAGGATCTTGAGCTGTGCGACTGGCCGACCTCCACCAAGGAAATGCAGATCAACTGGATTGGAAAATCCAAGGGTGCCAATGTCGTGTTCAAAATCAAGGATACAAAGAAGGAATTCACCGTGTTTACAACACGCTGCGATACCCTGTTTGGGGCAACGTACTGCGTTATGGCACCGGAGCATCCGTATGTGGATGAAATTACGACGAAGGAACAAAAGGAAGCAATTGATGCATATAAAACAGCATGTGCTACGAAATCCGACCTGGAGCGTACCGAACTGAACAAGGAAAAAACCGGTGTCTTCACCGGTGCCTATGCGATCAATCCGGTAAATGGAAAAGAAGTGCCAATCTGGATTTCCGATTATGTGCTGGCAAGCTATGGAACCGGAGCCATCATGGCGGTTCCTGCACATGATACGCGTGACTGGGAATTTGCCAAGAAGTTTGGCATTGATATCATTCCGGTTTTAGAGGGCGGCGATGTGACACAGGAGGCTTATACCGAAGATGGTGTGCATATCAATTCCGGATTCCTTGACGGTATGGGAAAACAGGAGGCAATTGATACGATGATTGCCTGGCTGGAAGAGCATGCATGCGGCTGTGCCAAGACGACCTATAAGCTGCGTGACTGGCTGTTCTCCAGACAGCGTTACTGGGGAGAGCCAATCCCGATCATACATATGGAGGATGGTACAACCCGTACGGTGGATATCGATGAACTGCCGCTGGAGCTGCCGGAAACAAAAAACTTTAAGCCGAGTGGTTCCGGAGAATCCCCGCTTGCACATTGTGAAGACTGGCTGAATGTGGAAATCGACGGAGTGAAGGGAAAGCGCGAAACGAATACGATGCCGCAGTGGGCTGGCTCCTGCTGGTATTATCTGCGCTACATCGATCCGAAAAACGATGATGCGATTGCGGCAGAGGAGCTGCTGAAGCACTGGCTGCCGGTTGATCTGTATGTCGGTGGTGCCGAGCATGCGGTTCTGCATCTGCTGTACGCACGCTTCTGGCACAAGGTGCTGTATGACTGTGGTGTGGTGCCGACAAAGGAACCGTTCCAGAGATTGTTCCATCAGGGAATGATTCTGGGAGAGAATAATGAAAAAATGTCAAAATCCAGAGGCAATGTTGTAAATCCGGACGATATCGTGGAAAGCCATGGTGCCGATGCACTGCGTGTCTATGAAATGTTCATGGGACCGCTGGAGGCAGCTCTGCCTTGGAGTACCACAGGTCTGGATGGGGCAAGAAGATGGCTGGATCGTGTTTGGAGATTGTACACGGACTATGATAAATTCACAGAAGCCAATGATGGAAAGCTGGATAAGGTATACCATGCGACCGTTAAGAAGGTAACCAATGATGTGGAGACTCTGAATCTGAACACCGCAATTTCACAGATGATGATTTTCATCAATGAATGCTATAAGGCAGAAAGCATTTATGTGGAATACGCAAAGGGCTTTGCCAAGATGTTCGCCTGCTTTGCACCGCATATGGGGGAGGAAATCTGGAGTACGGTGTTTGGCGGATGCGGAACGATTACCTATGAGCCATGGCCGACCTATGATGAAGCCAAGCTGGTTGAGGATGTCATTGAGGTCATCGTACAGGTAAACGGCAAGCTGCGTGGAAAATTCACGACGGAAGCCGGCAGTGATGAGGAAGCCATGAAGAAACAGGCATTGGAAATCAGCGCAGTTGCGGCACAGATTGAAGGAAAGACGATACGTAAAATCATTGTCGTCAAGGGCAAGGTTGTAAATATCGTTGCGAATTAAAAAAAGCAATACTGCTGTATTCATTGAATATAGAGCAGATATAAGCGGACTCCATAGAGGAACTCCGCTTTTTTGCGTTCCTTTTTGTTATCGGTTGGAGCAAGTCAATTGATATTTCAAAAATGAATACATGATACCGCATACTGCTTGTAAGGTTTGCAGTCGGTGTATGTACACGCAAGTATAAGCGGACAAGAAGCAGTATACAGCGGATGTGTATTCCTTTGGCTTCAAGAGCATTGAAAAAAACGTAAAGAAAGTAAATAGAAACACGTCATTCTGGAATACTAAGGAAGTATATGCAGAGAAGGAGGGAGTATGATGAGAATACAGAATAAAGAGCTGTCAGGAGCGATTGTTACGCTGGGATGTGTTCTTTTATCGGCACTGCTGCAGACCTATGTTATACAATCCATGATGCAGCCGATGGGGCTGTTGTCAGGAGGCTTTACGGGACTGGCAATTCTGCTGGATCGTATTGCCGGTGTCGCCGGCTTTCCATTTTCCGTTTCTGCAGGAATTCTCATGCTGAATATACCGCTGGCACTGCTTTGCTATCGGGGATTAAGTAAACGCTTTACCCTCTATTCCAGTATCCAGTTTGTCTCCTCCAGTATCTTCCTGCAGCTGTTTCATTTTCAACCGATCTTTCATGATCTTTTGCTGCAGGTGCTGTTCGGTGGCTTTTTGTACGGCTTCAGCGCTGTCATCGCACTGCGGGGGAATGCATCAACCGGTGGTACGGATTTTATTGCATTGTATGTTTCCAACCGTCTGGGGAAATCCATATGGAGCTATGTGTTTATTGGAAATACAATCCTGCTTTGTATATCCGGTCTTCTGTTTGGCTGGCTGTATGCAGGCTACTCCATCATTTTTCAATATATCACAACCAGAACGATTGAAATGTTCTATCACCGTTATGAACGTGTGACCCTTGAAATCATGACCAGAAACAAAGACGAAGTACGGGATGCCTATATCCGCAGGTATGAGCACGGCATGACCATCATACCGGCTTATGGCGGCTACAGTCATAATCGAATCTATCTGCTGCGAACAGTCGTATCCGCTTATGAGGTGTATGACATCATACAGCTCGTCAGAAAAACAGACCCGGATGTTCTGGTCAATGTGATAAAAACAGAACAGTTCTATGGCTCATTTTACCAGCAACCGCTGGAGTAACCATTTGCAGGAGGTTGGAAAAATGATTGCCTTGGACAATAAAAAATTACAGAGCCTGCTATTGACATGCTTATCATTCTTGTGTATTATTGTATTAGATACTTAATACAATAAGCAGATATATTTGATGAAGGAACGTGTGGAGGGCAGTATATGACCTGGAAGAAAAGAAATATCATTATCATAACCATGAATTTTCTTGCTCTGCTGCTGTATATGACAACGATGCTGCAAAGGGAAAATCCGTTTGGACATACACTGACGGTAATCCTGCTTGCCGCTTCCGGCTCCTTACTTGTGATCCGTATGGAAACACACATGGCGTTTCATGCACAAACAAAACAGCTGCAATACCAAAATCTTGATTTGTTTCGTTTTCTTTCCTCAATCATCATCATTGTGCTTCATGCACGTCCCTTCTTCACAGTATCCTATGAAATTGATATGGCAATCAATAATATCATCGGCAGAATCTGTGTGCCGTTCTTCTTTTTCATCAGTGGTTATTTCGCCGCAAAGCAGGAACAGAAAAAGCCGGATTACATCCGTTCCTATATCCGTTCCATGATTCCGGTATATCTGCTGTGGAGTGCAGTGTATCTGCCATGGTCACTATCCCTGGCTGCTCCTTATATCCAGCAGGTATCGGGCCTGCTTTGTACAATTGGGTTACCTACTGCCATACAGAATCTGCTTCTGCTTTTATTGGTTCCTCTGGCAGTGATCGTCGCCCTGTTGTATTCCGGGGTGTATTATCATCTCTGGTATTTCCCGGCACTTCTGCTTTCCATGCTTGTTCTGCGCTGGTGGAAGAGGAAGTATTCCCTAAGGGGACTGCTTACGGTTTCCTTTGTTCTTCTGCTGTTTGGCGCCACAGAGACCTATTACGGCTTTTGCGGTCAGTTTTTCCAATCCCTGCTTCACTATTATTATGCGGTTTTTTTCACAACCCGTAATTTCTTGTTCTTCGCCTTGTTTTATGTCACCTTGGGCTATTGGATGGGAAAGCAGGAGCAGCCCGCTTCTTCTCTGTGCTTTTTAAAGCTGCTTCTCAGTATTGCCGCCTTAGTCGGGGAAGGCATGCTTCTGCAGACAACACAGCGTCTGGACAGCAATATTCTGCTTGCCTGTGTGCCGCTGGTTTATTATTTGTTCTCCTGTCTGCTGTATACGAATATCCATGTGCCTCAGCTTTCAGAAATTCCGTTTCGAGCGATATCCAAATACTATTATCTCGTTCATCCTCTGATGATACTGTTTGTCCATGCATGGTTTCCACAGGTGGATTCCTTCTGGATGGCTGTCGCAAAGGTAGTGTGTGTCCTGTGCTGTACGCATATCTGTACGCTTTTGCTTATACATATGAAAAAGCGCTATCCCGCAGTTCCATTGTGATAGTCAGCGGATACCGTAAGCAGGCAGGCAGCAGTACCCGTGCAGTTATGTCTTCCGGCTTTGAGGAACACGTTGCTGTTATAACCAGTATCCATGGTGTTTTCTCTTGGATACAGCACCAGGGAAATTGCATCTTTTTGATATTTTATTGTCACAATATATAAATTCTGCTATAATGGTAAAGGAAATTTGGAAGGTGATTAAAAATGGGTAGACATTTTGAAGTGCGTGCCGCTTCTATGGCAAAAACCGCTGCGGTAAAAGCAAAACTATATTCCCGTTATGGAAAAGAAATACTGATGGCTGCGAAGTCCGGTGTACCTGATCCTGACATGAATGCTTCTTTGAAGAAAGTAATCGAGCGTGCCAAGGCGAATCAGGTTCCTGCGGATGTTATCAAGCGTGCGATTGAAAAAGCCAAGGGTGGAACGAATGAAAACTATTCTGCGGCTACATATGAAGGCTTTGGTGCCGGTGGTCAGGCTACGATCATCATTGACTGTCTGACGGATAATGCGAACCGTACCATTGCAGATCTGCGTGGATGCTTTAATAAGTCACATGCGAAAATCGGTGTCAGCGGCTGTGTTTCCTTTAATTATGAACATGTTGGACTGATTTCCATTAAGTATGATGATGAAGAGGCGATGATGGACGCGCTGATCATGGCTGAGGTTGATCTGAAGGATATCGAAGTCGAGGAAGGTCAGATGACCATTACCGTAGAGCCGACAGAGCTGAACAAGGCAAAGGATGCCATTGAGGAGCTGATTCCTGAAGTTTCCTTTGATATTCTGGAAGACACCATGCTTCCTAACGAATATGTGGAGCTTGAGGGTGAGGATCTGATGCTGTTCCAGCGTTTGGTAACTCTGTTGAATGAGGTGGATGATGTTCAGCAGGTATATCATAATGTACGCAATCTTAACGATTCAGTAGAATAAGAGAAAAGGACGGTGCATGGCATTGTCCTTTTTAAAATAAAGGATTGACAAAAAAAGAGGAAATGAGTACACTATAAGTACATCCGATGAAAAAGAGAGGCTTTGTGAAATGTAGTGCAGAGAGAGGAACAGCTGGTGAGAGTTCCTTCTATAAGTAGCACAGCCGGACACTTTGGAGGAATTATCAGGAAATGGATAATCGTAAACAGCCTGCGTTAAAGGTAAAGCTGCACTCCGTGTGAGTGAAATAAGGTGGTACCGCGTTCCCGACGTCCTTTGTTGGTGGCGCGTTTTTATTTTAAGCTGTCTGTTTTCGGGCAGAATGATAAGGTAATGTATAGAGGAGGTAATGAAATGAGCTATCAGGTACCAAGAGGAACACAGGATATTTTGCCAAATGAAATAAGTAAATGGCACCGTTTGGAAGAGCTGATTCGTCAGTTTACATATGTTTACAACTATCAGGAAATCCGGACACCGATTTTTGAACATACCAATGTCTTTAAAAGAGGAAATGATTCCAGTGATATGGTCAATAAGGAAATGTATACCTTCCAGCTGGAAAACAGCTCCACTTCACTGACGCTGCGTCCGGAGGGGACGGCAGGTGTTGCCAGAGCATTTGTTGAACATAAAATGTATGGATATGCCGATCTGCCGATGAAGATGTACTATGTGGGACCGCAATGTCGCCATGAACGCCCGCAAAAGGGCAGAATGCGTATCTTCAATCAGTTTGGTGTTGAGGTCATCGGTGCCAAAAGTCCGTTGCTGGATGTGGAAACGATTGCACTTGGATGGTCGTTTATCTCGGCGCTTGGCTTGAAGGATATGAAGGTGCTGATCAATACGCTTGGGGATGATGCATCCCGTGCCGCCTACCGTGAGGCTTTGAAGGAGCATTTTAAAAACGATATTGACCATATGTGTACAGACTGCAAGCGTCGCTATGAGCAGAATCCGCTGCGTATTCTGGATTGTAAGATTGATCATGATCTGGATATCATGAAGCAGGTTCCCAAGATGGCGGATTATCTGAATGAGGAAAGCAAGGCATATTTTGAACAGGTTCTGGAAGGGCTGGATGCTTTGGGTATTCCTTATGAGGTGGATGATAAGCTGGTGCGTGGTCTGGATTACTATACGCATACCGTATTTGAAGTCGTTTCTGTAAATAAGGAAATGGGGGCACAGTCAACGGTATTTGCCGGTGGACGCTATGACGGACTTGTTGAATATTTCGGCGGACCTGAAGGAATGAGCGGAATCGGCTGGGCAATGGGTCTGGAGCGTCTGTTGATTGCTTTAGAGGCGGAAGGAATTTCCCTGGTGGATGAGGACAGTCTGGATGTGTATGTATTGTGTCTGTCACCGAAGGCATCCACGACCGTTTTACAGGTTGTGACACAGCTTCGTGCCGCAGGATACCGCACGGATACGGATTATCTGAATCGATCCATGAAGGCACAGTTTAAGACAGTCGACCGCATGCATGCCAAGGTTGCCATTATGATCGGAGAGCAGGATCTGGAAAGCGGCAGCGCTGCTGTAAAGAATATTGAAACAAAGGAAAAGACGGAGGTGGCATTTGATTCCATCGTTGAGGCAATCGACGCCATGTTCGGTGAAGCAGAGGAAGAACATACCTGTACGTGCGGGGAGGAACACTGTACCTGCCAAAAGGAACAATAGGGAGGCAAGCATATGAATAGAACACATACGAATGGAGAATTGCGCTTGTGTGATGCAGGGAAAGAGGTTACCCTGATCGGATGGGTCGCAAAGAGAAGAAATTTCGGTTCTCTGGTATTTATCGATTTACGCGATCGTACCGGAATTACACAGCTGGTGTTTGATGAACAGCTGTCGGAACAAATCCGTGATGTGCGTAATGAATACATTCTGGAAGCAACCGGCTGTGTCATGGAGCGTAAGGATAAGAACCCAAAGCTGCCGACCGGTGAGATTGAAATTCAGGTTCGTGCCGTTACGATTATCAACCGTGCGGAAACCACCCCAATCATTGTTGCGGATGAAACTGATGCCCTGGAGGATACCCGTCTGAAGTATCGGTATCTGGATTTAAGAAGACCTGTGATGCAGCAGAAGCTGATGCTGCGCCATCGCATCACACACAGCATGCGGGAATATCTGGACAGCAAGGAATTTATCGAAATCGAAACACCGATGCTGGGAAGAAGTACACCGGAGGGTGCGCGCGATTATCTGGTGCCAAGTCGTGTACATCCGGGAAGCTTCTATGCCCTGCCGCAGTCACCGCAGCTTTATAAGCAGCTATTGATGGTATCCGGCTTTGAACGCTATTACCAGTTTGCCCGCTGCTTCCGTGACGAGGATCTGCGAGCGGATCGTCAGACGGATTTTACACAGGTCGATCTGGAAACCAGCTTTTTAAGTGATGTGGAAATTCAGACAATGATGGAGGAGATGCTGCAAAAGCTGATGAAGGATGTCAAGGGAATGGACATCAGCATACCATTTCCACGCCTGACCTGGACGGAAGCCATGAATCGTTATGGAAGTGACAAGCCGGATAACCGCTTTGGCATGGAGCTGCAGGAAATAACAGAGCTTTTTGAGAACTGCGGATTCAAGGTGTTTGCAGATTGCATTGCAGACAAGGGCAGCATCAAGGCTGTTGTCGTTCCTGGAAAAGCCGGCATGACCAGAAAAGAAATCGATAAGATTACCGAGCTGGCGAAGAAAAACGGAGCCAAGGGTCTGGTAACGCTGAAATACAAGGATGAAGAATTGAGCGGACCAATTGTGAAGTTCTTAGCAGAGGAAGAAATACAGGCGCTCGTTATGCGTTTAAGCCTGAAGAATGAAGACCTTGTTCTGATTGTTTCCGACGCATGGAGAACGACCTGCGAGGTGCTGGGGGTATTGCGTAATCATTTCGGTGCAGAGCTTGGCTTAAAGAAATCGGATGAATTTTCATATTTGTGGGTAACGGACTTCCCGATGTTTGAGTACAGTGAGGAAGACGGTCGCTGGTATGCAATGCACCATCCGTTCACACGCCCAAGAGATGAGGATATGCAGTATATCGACAGTGATCCGGGCAAGGTGCATGCCATTGCGTATGATGTTGTTTTAAACGGATATGAGCTTGGCGGCGGCTCCCTGCGTATTTACGACGGTGCCATGCAGGACAAGATGTTTGAGGTACTGGGCTTTACCGAGGAGAAAATACAGGAAAACTTCGGCTGGTTTGTGGATGCCTTGAAATACGGAACACCGCCGCATGGAGGTCTTGCGTTTGGACTGGATCGCATTGCCATGATCCTTTCCGAGAGTGAATCCATCCGTGATGTCATCGCTTTCCCGAAAAATGCGAATGCGAAATGTCCGATGAGTGATGCGCCGACACCGGTGGATGCGGCTCAGCTGGAGGAACTGCATATCGCGCTTACAGAAGAAGAATAGATGAAACATTGATCGATTGCGAAAAACAGTCACACAGCAAATGATGCTTTGTTATGCGGATGAAGACAGTACATCATCGTATGCACATCGATGTATGTGGAACGTAGTGCAGGACCATAGAAAACGAAAGAAAGAGATTTCATGTTATTGTTTGAAGGATACAATAGCATACGAAATCTCTTTTTCCTTTCATATATTCCTTACAAGCCTGTAGGCGAAAGCGATATGAACGTGATATACGGTTGGAACGATACAAAGGTGTATCACGATGGCAAAATAGGGGAAGTAAAGTAAATGCCTTTTTACATACGTAGCAAAGAAAGAGCAGCCATGTCAGAAAAAAGCGGCACAAAGAAGCGCAATCCTCTCAAATTACGGGATTCCTTTCCTTTTGCCGCTTTTGCTATGAGGTTCTCTTTTTATAATACTTCTGCAGGCGTTCATTCATAAGCGTCGTATCCCGTTTGGATCGAAGCTGCAGTGTCGTGTATACAATCAGAAAGATACAGGCAATCATTAGCAGCATGCTGAGAACCATCTGTATACTGTCAAGGTGGAACCATCCAAAATACAGTCCGCTCAATAGCACAACGGCATCGATATACAGATAATGCAGGAAAACGATGCCATAGTACAGCCGCCTGCTTTTGCATTCTTTGCGAAACAGCAGATTGCCCAATGTGCATAGCAGGCTGCAGATGATAATCTGCCACAGGATGGCACTGCTCAGCTCGGAGTTCTTCCAGAAGATACTG
The DNA here is from genome assembly GCF_019132535.1 of Erysipelatoclostridium sp. DFI.2.3. NCBI lineage: Bacteria > Bacillati > Bacillota > Erysipelotrichia > Erysipelotrichales > Coprobacillaceae > Thomasclavelia > Erysipelatoclostridium sp. DFI.2.3. The sequence continues at coordinate 109,179 of NZ_JAHOOJ010000008.1, forward strand.
ATAAAAACGGCGGCACCGATAACGGTACACGTAGTAATCGCAGAAAATGTAAACATCAGTTCTTTTAAAATACGCATAAGCTACCTCCCTATATGTTCAGCAGCACTTTCAGTGCGGCTACATATTGTCTTGATATCATGATGTTCTCATCGTTGAGCAGGGTTGCCTCCAGCCGGCTGCCAAGTACTGGGGAAAGAAAGCGGATTTTGCTCAGATTTACAATAATCGATTTTGAGCAGCGGAAGAAATCAAGTCCGGCATAGCTGTCTTCGATTTCATACAGCTTCTGCCGTATTTCATACACCTCTTTTTCCGTATAGAGAAAGGTCTTGTTATCAACGGATTCAAAATAGTAAACATCATCCGGACGGATTCTGGCAATGGTTCCGTTTTGTGTACAGGTGATCAGCTCATCACCGGCTTTCAGCTGCTGAAGGAGCTTCAGGATGGATTCGTTCAAAGAAGCACAGCGGACGATAATGGTGTCTTCATCCTCTCTGGATGCTTTTTCTTCGATGATGATTTTCAAGCGGTGACCTCCTATCTGTTGAATGCCGTATGTCTGTTCATTACATATACGGTTATACCTAAGGCTATTATACCACAAAGCAGCAGAGCGAAAATCTGAATGTGGATGGAAAGTGTCTGATTGTTAAGGGAGATGGTGATTCCCATTGCTTCCCGATAGGTATCTGAAAGGGAAGCAGGCAGTGTATGAAATAGATCCTGCAGGGCAGATGCTGTGAAAATATCACGCATCATTGCTGTTTCATGCAGAAAGGGAAGACTTTTCAAGATGCCCTGTACAGCGCCTGGCAGCATGCCGACGGGAAGATAGATGCCTCCCAGAAAACCAATGAGCGTACCTGCCAGCGTGGAAAAGGCACCCCAGGCATGGTCACTGTTTACCCATTGGGCAAGGAGTGCAACCAGAGCACTGGATACAAACGTGCATAGCAGCAGCAGACCGCAGGCCTGCAGGAACTGGGAAAGATTGAGAAAGTCATTGCCGGAAAAGCTCACATAACAAAAGGACAGCGCCATGAGCAGCATGCACATGAGAAAGCCCATGACCATGGCGGAGAGCAGATAGGACAGCATCAGAATCGAGCGGGGAACACAGGAGCAGTAAAAGCTTTCCATTTTTTTCTGTTCCTTATCCTGAATGAAGATGCCAATCATAGTGATAGGGACGGTAAAGGCATTGACAACAAGGATACCTGCTATCGTCCACATGGTAATCAGATGCATAGCATCCCCTTCCTGTATGCTGCCATGCGCTTGCTGAACCAGCTGCATGAGTTCATCTTTATTCATATCACCCAGAAATACAAGCATCAGCAGCAGGACAATCAAAACAGAAAGCATGGAAAAGAATACGGCGGAGCGATCACGGACATAGAGCAGGATGTGTCGCCTGGTTAGTGTAGATAAGGCTGTCATAGGGCTACCTCCTCTTCCGGTGTTTTACCGGTGATATGAAGGAACACATCATCCATCGTACCCTGCAGTACCTCAAACCCTTCGATATAGGGCTGTACCGCAGGCAGGATCTGCAATGCGTCCATCGTCGTGTTCAGCTCTATCTGATACCGCTGGTCATTCTGCTCATAGGAAACCTGCAGATGCTGCAGCAGCTTTGCCAGATGTTCCTGCTTTGCTGCGGTAAGGATGAGTTTGTCTTTTGCGTGGCGATCCTTTAATTCGTAGGGTGTTCCATACTCCAATAGCTCCCCATGATCGATCACGGCGATATGGGCTGCCTTTGCAGCCTCCTCCATATAATGCGTTGTGAGAAAAACAGTCATCTTGCGTTTTTTCTGTAGCTGTTCAATGCAATTCCATACTGACTGCCTCGTTGCCGGATCAAGTCCGGTTGTTGGTTCATCCAGAAATAAAATCCTGGGCTCATGCATCAGTGCTGCGGCAATCTCACAGCGCCGCTTCAGTCCTCCGGAAAGATGAGCGTAACGCTTTGCCGCAATTTCCTGTAGCCCCAGCAGCTCACACACCTCTTTTTCACGATGCTGCAAGGCGCTGCGGCTGTTTTCATATAAGGAACCGTGTATCAGCAAATTCTCCCGGACGCTCAGCTTATCATCCAGACGATTCTGCTGCGGTACGACACCAATACACTTGCGGATTTCCTGATTGTCCTTGCCAAGTCGATGATTGCATATCTGTACGGTACCGTCATTGGGTGGAAACAGGGTGGTCAGCATGTGAATCGTAGTCGATTTTCCGGCGCCGTTGATTCCCAGAAAGCCAAACAATTCACCCTCCCTTACGTGAAAGCTGATATCCTTCACTGCAGTAAAATTCCCGTATTTTTTATTCAAATGGGATACTTCGATCATGTTCATAACCATACCTCCTCGCAGTACCACCTTACAATGAAACCGTTATGACATGCAATACGGATAACGGTAAGTGGCACAGCGGCATGGGTAAGTGGGAAAAATACGGGGATGAGATACAGAAGTGAAGCTGTGGAATAAAATAAATCCTAGTGTACAGGATACATGAACAGCCTTACCTTCGAATAACGGTGACAGCGAATCTTTGTGCATGAATGTTCGCGAATCAACGAAAAGCATAAAGCAAAAAGACAATCTATAGGGATGAAGAAACATCCGTATATCGATTGCCTTTTTCAATTTGAAAGACATCATCTGTATGCAGCTACTGCTTACTTCGACAGTCCGTAATCGCTTTATCTTCACGAAAGCCCTTGAATACCGGCTGCCGCAAGCCGCCCTGTTCTGTATACTGCATGAATTTTACCGTTCCTACCAGTGGCGGATCAATCCATACGGCATCTTCATTTCCCTCAGGGATCGTTGTCAGAAAGCTGGTGTCGGTTTTCTCACTGTGCTCCATCAGATAGGGAAGAGATGCCCCCATGGTCACATGTCCTTTGTATACCACCTGATGGTGCTGGTCATACTGTGCCAGAATAAGAGATACAATGCCTTTCTCCTTGACAATATAGCCACAGACGATAAAATCATCATCCATAAGATTCTTGCATTTGATCCAGTCCTTCGTGCGCTTTCCACACACATAGCGGCTGTCTTTGCGTTTGGCGACGATTCCCTCAAGACCCCGCTGCTTTGTCAGCTCAAACAGCGCAATACCGTTGGTTTCGATATAGCGGGAGATTGAAAGCCGATCATTTTCCCGAACTGTCTTTTCCAGCAGCTGTTTGCGTTTCATGAGCGGCTGATCAATGACGAATGCATCCTTATGATAGAGGATGTCAAAGGCAGTGAAGCTGGCAGGGAACTGGCGGGAATGCAAACGGATTTTAAAGGGGTCCGAGGTTAAAGTCCGCTTCTGTACCTGAAAGAAATCGGGCTCTCCATCATGAAAAATATACAGCTCACCATCCAGTATGCAGCGTGTTTTTACCTGCTTATGCAGCTGTGTCAGCTCAGGAAACTTTGCATTCAGCTTCAGATTGCGTTTGTTTCTCAACTCGGTGTTGTCTTTGTCAAGATACAATAGACAGCGTACACCGTCCAGCTTCCATTCATAGATGTAATCCTCATCATCGAAGGCCGGCTGCTCCAGCCCGATGAGCATCGGGGAAGCATCTCTGGCAGCAAAGTCCATCAGTGCTTCACGCTCCTGCGTCTTCCCTTGGGCTTCATTTCAGAAAGGGATTGCTGCAGGGCCTCCATCAAATCGACTGGAGTTGCAGTGTCCTGCTTGCGGTCACTGGCATGCACGATATGCTGACCACTGATTTTCTCTTCAATTGCCGAGCGCAGTCGTTCCTGAAACTCATCATGGTAATCACTGGGATCAAAGGGCTTGGTCATCGACTGAATCAGCTGCTTTGCCATATCACTTTCCGCTTTCACCAGCTTGGGATGTGCGAAAGCCTTTGGATTTTCGGCAATCTCTTCCTCATAAAACAGCGTTTTCACTAAAATGCCGACCTCACCGGGACACAGTGCCAGCAGTGTTTCCTTTGTGCCAATGACCGTTTTTGCTATCGCGACCACAGACAGCTTCGCCATGGCATCACGCAACAGCTCATATGCTTTTTCCGCATGCTTTTCCGGTACGGCATAGTAATTTTTCTCATAATAGATATCATCGATTTCCGCAAGCTTTGTGAACTGAAGAATCGTAATTGTGCGATCCTTTTCCGCCTTTAAGGCGTCAATCTCCTCATTGTCCATAATAACATACTTATCCTTTTCATACTGATAGCCCTTAACGATATCGGCTGCCTTCAGCTCCTTATCGCAATGTCCGCAATATTTTTTATAATGCACCCGCTCATGTGTTTTCTTACAAAGCTGGTTGAAGGAAATATCCACATCTCTGGTTGTACGATACATCTGTATGGGGATATGTACCAGGCCGAAGGAAATGGCTCCCTTATGTGCAACTGCCATTGTTATCACCTCATCATTAGGTTGTGAAATTTCAATTAAATCTATACAAGAAATGCAGGAAGCCAAATATTTGCATTATGTATGCAATTCTGGTAGAATAGCTGATTGAAAATCTTAAGATACCGCAGGACACGGGGGATAAAAGTGGAACAACAAAAAAAATAAAGTCAAGAGTATTATTTTCATTGATCCATGATATACTATAGATGTCCAGGAGGTACAAATTTTTCCTACACTTAGAGATAAGGGACTCCGGATGTTGTATTTTGGTGTGAATACCTGCACATCCTAGGTAAGACTGTAGGGATCCTAAAAAATTACACAGGGGACCCACCTGTATTTACAGGGAAAGATCTCTCCTCCTGGGCACTGAAAAGCAGATGATGAAAATCGTCTGTTTTTTTGTTTTTGCTATAAACATCAGAATGCTCGTTTTAGCGCAGGGTATCTATGATGTTTGCATGCTATGCGATTCTGGAAATTGGTTTCTTACTCCCGCATACCTCGCACTGCTGTACGATCATACATGCTTCTGTAACCTGCGCATGTTTTTACAGTCTCCATGTGAAAGTCCGTGCTATATGAAACCTGCAAGGGCAGTCTGCATATTCACGATATACCATCTGTTTTTTTACTACGCATCGTTTTCTGCGTTTTGTAATTTCCACAGCTAAGAATACCTGCTATAATATTTACAAACGTACGGAGGACAGCTTATGGAGAACAAGGAACGGTTTTTATCAATATACGGGGAGCATATTCATCGGGAGGGCAGTGAGAAGATTCTGGACTATCTGCTATCGGAGCATAGTGATTTCTTTCGCGCACCGGCAAGCACCCGTTTTCACGGTGCACATGCCCAGGGACTGCTGGAGCACAGCCTGAATGTGTATGACTGCCTGAAGGATTATCTGAGCCGTCCAAGGGTAAAGGAATGCTACCATATGGATTACAATGAGGAAACGATTGCCATTGTGGCTCTGCTGCATGATATATGCAAGATCAACTGCTATAAGGAAAGCACACGGAATCAGAAGGTGAACGGACAGTGGGTGCAGGTTCCCTTTTACGAATATGAAGACCGGCTGCCGTATGGTCATGGCGAAAAGAGCGTCTATATTATCACAGGCTTTATGCGGCTGAGCAGGGAGGAGGCCTTTGCCATCCGCTATCATATGGGGTTCAGCGGAAGTGAGGAGGTACGAAATGTCGGTGCAGCCTTTGAAATGTATCCGCTCGCATTTGCTTTGAGTACGGCGGATATGGAGGCTACATATTATCTGGAAGGAAAGTAGCAGGCGGTCATAGAAAAGGGCAGGAAGCAGACAAAGCGAAGCTGCAGCAGCTGCAAAAGGATCAAACATCATAACAGGTAAGCAGTATGCTCATTCCTGTATGTGAGAGTATGCTGTGCCAGTGGGCAAGACCTGTGAGTTATACGCCATGTGGATGTAACATGCAGGCTGTAAAACATAGAAAAAAAACGTCTCTGACGTTTTTTTCTATATATCCTTCGTAGAAGAATATGTCTGGAAAATTTCTTTGATTGCTGTTCCATCCATAATGGCTTTGCTTTCTTCCTCGCGAATTTTCAAATGACAGCGCTGCTTGGGGGTGTCGCTGTGCGAATAGACGATAAAATAGTTAGCACCGTGGCGTGTCAGCTGCAAATCGCCTTCCTCCTTCAGAAGAACAGACATGGATTTTGCTTTCTCTGCCCTGTGGTCACCCTCCCGATGCCACAGCTCCACCTGATCCTCGTTATACAGCATCCGGATGAAATTTTTCTGTGCCATTGGATAGCTCCTGTAAAATTCTTGCAGCATATCCTTCATTGCTTGCCGCTCCGTATAGCCGTCGTTGGGACAGGTGCTTTTCACGAACGGAATCTGATTTCGTTCCAGTGCCGATAAAATATCGCTTTCATAGGAATAAACCAGCGGGCGGATAAAGGTGGTGTCGGTACGCGACATATACATCTTCGGTAAAAATGTCGCCAGCTTTCCGCCGTGTATCGCATTCATCAGCAGTGTTTCCACAGCATCATCGCTGTGATGGCCGAATGCCACCTTCGTACAGTTCAGCTTCTTTGCGGCGTCGATAACCGTTGCCTTTTTAAACTTGGAACAGAGGCTGCATTTGATGTTGCCCTCCTTATCCGGATTCCGCTTCAAAATTTCATACACCTGGGAATCATACTGGTAAAAGGTGATGCCCTGCTGCCGGCAGAAAGCAACAACCTCACTGAAGTCCATGTTCGGAAAGCCGAGCTTTATATGAATGCCGATCACCTCGAAATTCCTGTCTGCAAATTTTGAATACATGTGCAGCGCAGTCAACAGCACCATGCTGTCCTTCCCGCCGCTCACCCCCACGGCAATCCGGTCACCGTCATCGATCAGATGGTAGTCCTGATCCGCTTTTCGTATATCGCCTAAGATAGTATGCAGTTCCATTTTTTCACATCCTTTAGAAACCGTTTTATTATACCATGCTTTTTTTCACTTTCACATATTCCTCTCATGATTTGTGAAAAATCTATGGTATAATTAGTGACGGTGATAAGATGGACGGTATTTTACTAATAAACAAGGAACAGAATATGACCTCGCATGATGTGGTGGCACGTCTGCGAAGGATTTTACATACAACGAAAATCGGACACAGCGGTACACTGGATCCGAATGCGACCGGCGTGCTTCTGGTTTTGATTGGCAAGGCCTGCAAGGCGCTGCCGTTTCTGGAGGATACGGACAAGGAGTATATTGCGACGCTGCAGTTGGGCATTCAGACGATCAGTGATGATATCTGGATGGAGCCGCTGAAGGAAGCGCCGATACAGCCGATTGCGGATTTCCAATCGGTTCTGGACAGCTTTCGCGGTGTACAGAAGCAGGTACCGCCGATGATATCCAGTGTCCGGGTGAACGGAAGAAAGCTTTATGAATATGCACGGGAAGGGATAGCAGTAACGCGTCCAGAGCGTGAGGTAACCATATATGATATTGAAGCGCTGGATACGCAGAAGCTGCAGTTTCGGGTCAGCTGCAGCTCCGGAACCTATGTGCGTTCCCTGTGCCATGACATCGCACAGAAAACAGGAAATCTGGGATGTATGTCTTCGCTGGTACGTACAAAGGTAGGGCGGTTTTCCCTTGATGAATGCGTTACTCTGCAGGATGTTCAGGAAGGCTGTTTTCAGCTGCATACGCTGCAGGAGGTGCTTTCCCATTATGAACCGGTGGAATATGAACGGCCTGCGGATATTTATAATGGAAAGAAAATCACACTAAGGTGCGAGGCGGATGATGTTGCCATTACCCACAACGGGAACATTGTTGCTATATATCAGCGTGAGGATGCGGCAGTATTTCGCTGTGTCCGCGGCTTATGGTAGGTGAGGCTATGAAGGTAGTACATATAAATTTAACAGGGACAGCAGTTATCGAAGAACCGCTGACAGCCTGTATCGGCTATTTTGACGGTCTGCATCTGGGGCATCAGAAGCTGATTGAAGAGGTGAAGCGCGTTGCGGCAAGGCGCAACACACGCTGTGCACTGATTACCTTTGATCCCGATCCCTGGTGTGTGATCCGGGGATTGCAGGATATTGCACATATCACGCCGATGAAGCAGCGGATGCGGATAGCGGAGGCGATGGGAATCGAATACTGGATCATTCTTGATTTTTCCAGAGAAATGGCGGATCTGACTCCGCAGGATTTTCATGAGAAGGTGCTTAAGCCGCTGCGTCTGGATACGCTGGTTTGCGGATATGATTTCCACTATGGAAGAAAAGGGGAGGGCGATGCACAATCCTTACATGAACAGACGGATTTCGATGTGCATGTCATCGATCAGGTCAGCAGTGAGCATAGGAAAATCAGCTCCTCGCGTATCGAAGAGCTGATCCAGGAAGGCGATATGGAAAAGGCGGCCCGCTTCATGGGACGCTGGTACGATATGGAGGGAAGCGTCAAGGGGGGCAGTCATGTTGGAAGGAAGAACGGATTTCCAACGGCTAACCTGCGTCTGCAGGAGCTCTATGTCATGCCGAAAAAGGGTGTATATGTGGGGGCGGTCAAGGTGCTGGGGACATGGCACAGGGCGATGATGAACATCGGTAACAATCCAACCTACAATTACCAGGAATCAGGATCCATCGAAGCGCATCTTCTGGATTTTGATCAGGACATTTATGAGGAGCCTGTCATCTTCCGGTTCCTATCCTATATACGGGAGGAACGGAAATTTCCGGATGCACGCGCCCTCGGTGAACAGCTGAAAAAAGACCTGGCAACGACACGTTCCTATTTTGAAAAGGGAAAGGAGTCTGCCCTATGCGATTAAAGGTATTTGACACAATTGATGAAGCATTAGCCCTGCTTTCTGAAAACAATGAATTCTATCATGAAATAGAACGGGAGATTGAACAGTATCTGATTGCGGTATTTAAGGAATCCAGTGAAATGATCATCGATATCAATTCGCGTGTGAAGTCAAGGGAGAGCCTGCGTGAAAAAATCATCCGCAACCGCTTTTACGTGGAGAATGACAGCGCGCAGGGAATTCTGGATAATCTGAGTGATTTGATCGGTTTTATCATTGAATGCCGTTTTATTGAGGATGAATACAATGTGCTCAATAAAATACGGGAAACACTGAACATCCGTAATGAAGAGGATGGCTTCTATTATAATGAAATCAATCCGCACTTCTTTCTTGACTGCGCCTCACGGCAGCCCCAGATTCAGAAAAACGGCTTTGCGATCTATCGTATTGACGGCTATTATCTCAAGGACGGACAAAAGGTCAACGTAGAGCTGCAGATCAAGGCGCTGGTGCATTCCTTCTGGGGTGAAATCGAGCATAAGCTGGTGTATAAAAATACGAATTATTATGTGTATGATGATTTCATGAAGGATCTGCTTGCCAGCATCAAGGCCAATCTGACCATTACCGACCGGCAGCTGAACATCATATACAATCAGATGCAGGAAACGTCGCTGAGTGATGCGAGTATCACGGAAACCAGCTTTGAAAAGCAGATTTCCAAGGCCATCAATGATTTGTTCGCACTGAAGATGAACGAATCCATCGGCTTTACGATGAATCTGAAAAGTGTATCTACGATTCTGGGACATTACATCTTTATCAAGGACATTCGCTTTGACGGCGGAAACAATGACCGTATCTCCTCCCTGTTTCGTACCTTCAAGAAGCTGAATTCCATTCAGATGGATTTTGAAAATGAAATTCTCATGGATGCGGATTTCTATTCCAAGGATGTGTTTGTGCATATTCTGGGAAACTATCTGATTTCCGTGCTGAACCGCGATTATGACTGGTTCGTCTTCTTTAAGATGCTGTTCGCCATCGAGCCGGGAAACAATATGGAGGATTTCTGTCTGTTTCTAAATGTAATCAAGAATTATCTGGTCGACAATTACTGGCTGAATACGAGCTTTGTCCGTCTGCCGATGGATCAAAGCGACCTGCTGCATGAGGAATGTGCCCGTATTCTGGCAAACTCCCTGTGTGAAATCGGTACAATTGATATCATTCACGATGATAAAATGGTCGCCATCAACAAGGCGTTTGTCCGCTTTATCGAGGAGCTGGAGAACCGTGTGATCTCCTATTCCGATTTCATGCAGTACCGCAGCGCCTATTATGAAGACTGGATGCAGCGCATGAACAATATTTTTCAAAAGTGAATTAACAGGTATAAGAGGTGTCCTTCCTGCATAGGGTGTAATAGCAAGGAGGGCACTTTTTATGAATAAACAAGCACTTGCATTTCTGACCATGTTCTCTCTGATTCTGATGCTGTCTGTCTACTATGTGACACTGCCGGCGGATTCCACCAGTGTCATGGAGGAACAGGCCCCTCAATCTGATAAAAAAGCAGATAAGGAAAACACAGCAGCAAAGACAGAGGATGCTCAGGGCAAGACGGAAGAAGCACAGGAACAGAAGAAAGATACATCAGAATCGGCAGATGGTTCAACAAAGCTGCAGGACAGCATCAATCAGAAAAAGGAAGAGGAGATCAACCGCAATTCCAGTGTGGTTGCGGATACCAAAAGCGATGACAGTGCAAAGAAAGAAGCACTTGCCGCAATCGATGAGCTGAAGGATGAGAAAAGCATGCAGAAAAGCGTGGCTGACCTGCTGAAGAAGGATGGCTATCAGACAGCTGTGGAAATCAATGGAGATACGTGTATCATCTCGGTGTTTGAACAGAAGGATGATAAAAATGTTGCGAAAACGATCATGCAGAAGGCACAGGAAGCTACAAATCACAAATATTTGATGGAAGTTACTTTCAAATAAGAAATCTTTTTGGTATAATAAGCCTAGAAGGTGATGAAAATGGCTCAAGAGTATATTGCATTAAAGGAACGAAACAATGCAGGTGTAATCGCACTCAGCAAATCTGCATTCCAGACGATTGCGAAAATCGTTGTCGAAGAGGATGAAAACATTCGGCTGGCGGACAGCGCTACACCGTTTAAATATCCGATCAGCTGCAAGATCGTGAATGATCAGCTGATTTTGTCCATCGACATAAAAGTAAAGTACAGCGTAAACGTAAATGAAGAATCAAGCAAAGTACAGAGTAAGATCTTTGAAAATATTGAACATATGACCGGGTATACACCGGATATCATCGATATCCACGTCGTTGGCTTTATCTTTTAAAGAAATCCGTACGGATTTCTTTTTTTCATGAACAGAAGGGAAGTGTAAACATGGCGGTAAGTCTTGAGGACTGCCTGGTAATCGGAATATCCAGCCGGGCATTGTTTGATCTGGATGATGAAAACTACATATATGAAACCAAGGGATTACAGGCGTATAGCGAATATCAGCTGGCGCATGAGCAGGAAATTCTGAAGCCGGGCAGCGGATTTGCCCTGGTGAAGGCCCTGCTGAAGCTGAATGAGAGCAGTAAGAAGCGAAGAGTTGAGGTATTGATCATGTCACGCAACAGTGCGGATACCTCGTTGCGTATCTTTACCTCGATTGCCCATTACGGACTGGATATCACCCGGGCGGTGTTAAGCGGCGGAGGACCACTGACCGGCTATCTAAAGGCATTCGGTGTGGATTTGTTTTTAAGCGCCAATGAGGAGGATGTCCGTTCTGCGCTTGCGGCCGGCTTTGCGGCGGGACGCATTTATACCAATGCGATTGAGGGCTATGATCCGCTGCAGGATATCGCTCAGATCCGGATTGCCTTTGATGGTGATGCCGTGCTGTTTTCAGATGCGAGCGAACAGATATTTCAAAAGGACGGTCTGGAGGCATTCGCAGAGCATGAAAAGGCATGTGCCCGACAGGTACTGCCGGAGGGACCCTTTGCGCAGTTTCTCAAGACGATTGCGGCCCTGCAGAAGGAATTTGAAGGGCATGCACCGATACGCACCGCCCTTGTGACTGCACGCAATGCGCCGGCGCATGAACGGGTGATCCGAACTCTGCGTGCATGGGATGTCCGTATTGATGAGGCCTTTTTTCTGGGTGGCATTACAAAGCGCGAGGTGCTGAAGGCGTTTGGTGCGCACATCTTCTTCGATGACCAGAGCAGCCATACCACACCTGCCAGCAGTGTTGTGCCGAGTGCACAGGTTGTGTATGGGGATGGAAAGTGAAAAAATTAGCAGGAGCAAAGACTGCAAAGTAACAGGCAAATATGATAAAATAAGAAAGATGAATGGAGGATTTCTATGAACAGCAGACATAAACTACGGGAGCTGGCAATGACCAGCCTGTATCAGCATTTTTTATTACAGAAGGATATCAAGGAGTGTGTGTACGACAACAGTGAAACCAATGAGATTGATCCGTTTCTCTACACGGTAACCATCGATGCCATCCGCTATCAGGACGTCTATATTGACAAGATCAATGCGGCACTTCGTCAGGACTGGACGTTTGCGCGCCTTGGCTTTGTGGAGCAGGCCATTTTGATGATGGCGGCATGCGAGCTGGATTTGGAAACGGCACCGAAGGCAATTGTCATTGATGAGGCTGTTACACTGGCGAAGAAATACTGCGACGATGAAACGTATCGTCTGATCAACGGGGTACTGGATCGTCTATGAGTCAGAATGTTTATAGTGTATCCGCGCTGGTACACTATATCAAGCAGACGCTGGACAATGATATCCGTATCCAGTCCATTCTCATCAAGGGGGAAATCAGCAATTTTACAAATCACCGCAGCGGACACTGGTATTTTACCCTAAAGGATGCCCGTTCCAAAATCAGCTGTGTTATGTTTTCCTCCCATGCCAGACGCTGTAACATCCTGTTGAAGGAGGGGATGAAGGTCATCGTAACGGCCTCTGTCTCCATGTATGAGGCGGGCGGAAGTGTACAGCTGTATGTGACAGCGGTACGCTCGGATGGCCTGGGTGATCTGTTTCTGCAGCTGGAGGAAGTGAAAAAGAAGCTGGCTGCACAGGGCTTGTTTGATCCGCAGAAGAAAAAACCGCTGCCGCAGTATCCGATGCGCATCGGTGTGATTACCGCGAAAACCGGAGCGGCCGTACAGGATATCCTGACGACGATTTCCCGGCGCTGGCCGCTGGCTGAGGTTGTGGTGTATCCCAGCCTGGTACAGGGGATTCAGGCAAGTGGAGCCATTGTTGAAAATCTGCGCAAGGCGGATCAGGGCGGACATGATGTCATCCTGCTGGCAAGAGGCGGTGGACCGATTGAGGATTTGTGGTGCTTCAATGAGGAAGCAGTCGCCCGTGCCGTGTTTGCCATGCATACGGTTATCGTAACCGGTGTCGGTCATGAAACGGATACGACACTGGTGGATTATGTATCGGATGCCCGGGCGCCGACACCGACAGCTGCAGCGGAGCTGATCACGCCGGATTTGGAAGAGGTGCGCATGAACGTATCCCTGATGCGGCGGCGGCTCGTAAAGGATATGGAAACACGTCTGCATATGGCGAAGCAGGCCCTGGAGCCGATTCGTTCACACCGCTATATGCGCGACCCGTTAAGCTACATACGGGAAGAGGAAATGAAGCTTGCCATGCATGTGCAGCAGCTGAGCATCGTGGAAGCAACGGTTGCCGCAATGGCCATGCAGCTGAAGCAGAATTCCCATAAGCTCGCCATACACAGCGAACGCCTGTTTCAGAAGAATACACGCAGCATCGCGGAAAGCAGGCTGCGTCTGACGCAGGCACTGCACAATTACGATACGCTGCGAAAACGTCAGATAGGGAATATCAGCGCATTGCTGGATGCCTATTCCCCGCTGAAAAGTCTGTCCCGCGGTTATGCCATCGCCTATCATGGTGATGAAGTGATATCCAGCGTGGACGCTGTAGAACAAAATGACCGGCTGCGCTTGCGCATGCAGGATGGATATTTATATACAAACATCGAGAAGAAGGAGAAATTATAATGGAACAGAAACTGCCGTTTAAACAATCCATGAGCCGGCTGGAGGAAATCATTGCCGCACTGGAAAAAAATGAAATCGAGCTGGAGGATGCCATCGCTCTGTTTGAAGAAGGACTGCAGCTGGTGAATTCCTGTGATTCACAGCTGAAAAATTTTGAAAATCGTGTACAGGAGCTGCTGAACACCTATCAGGAGGGCAGCGACAATGTCTGACTTTGAAAGCTATCTGTCCCATTGTCTGGATACGCTGGAGCACAGCAGAGTCCGCGAGGCAATGCAGTATTCTCTGATGGCAGGCGGCAAGCGGATACGCCCCAGGCTGCTATTGGCAGTGCTGCGTGCCTATGGCTTTGAAGAGACGATCGGCTATCCCGTAGCCGCTGCGATTGAAATGATCCATACCTATTCCTTGATTCATGATGATCTTCCCGCAATGGATAATGACACGCTGCGCAGAGGTATGCCGACCTGTCATGTCAAATTCGGCGAGGATGTCGCTATTCTGGCAGGGGATGCCCTGTTGACGCAGGCCTTTTATACAGCGGCAGCGTGTACCTGCCGTGCAGAGGTTCTTGTGGAAATCTTAAAGCTGCTTTCCGAATTCAGCGGAGCAAACGGCATGATTCTGGGACAGATCAAGGATTTGGAGGGGGAAGCAAATCCCGGCATTGATCATGCCGGACTGCAGGTTATCCATTATTATAAAACCGGCAGACTGCTGAGCCTTCCGCTGGTCTGTGCAGCACTGCTTGCAGGACACAGGGAGGATGCAGCGGTATGGGAGCGCATTGGCGCAGATACCGGATTATCCTTCCAGATTCAGGATGATATTCTGGATGTGACCAGCACCGTTGAGGAGCTTGGGAAAAACATCAACAGCGATGCGGAAAATGAAAAAACAACCTATGTCACGCTGATGGGCGTTGAAGCCGCCCGAGAGGAAGCGGATCGCTATTACCGGCGGGCGCTTGCACAGCTTGATGCGCTGCCGCTGGATGCAGCACCGGTAAGAGAGCTGTTTGACCAGCTGATGAAGCGAAAAAACTGAGAGGAGCGGTTGCATGAACATCTACGATATCAAACAGCCTGAGGACATCAAGGAATGCTCGATTGCGCAGCTGCAGGATCTGGCACAGCAGATACGTGTCTTTCTGATTCAAAGCATTGCCAAAACCGGAGGACATCTGTCCAGTAATCTCGGTGTGGTGGAGCTGACGCTGGCCATGCATTATGTCTTTGATTCTCCAACGGATAAATTTATTTTTGATGTCGGTCACCAGTCCTACGTACATAAAATCCTGACGGGTCGGGGAAATCAGTTCGCAACCCTGCGACAGTATAAGGGGATTGCCGGTTTTCAGAAACGTAAGGAAAGTGAACACGATGTCTGGGAGGCCGGACATTCCTCCACCTCACTGTCAGCGGCACTTGGCATGGCGGTAGGGCGTGATTTGCATAAGGATACCTACCAGATCGTGCCGGTCATCGGGGATGGTGCGCTGAGCGGTGGTATGGCCATGGAGGCATTGAACCAGATTGGCAGTGAACAGCGCAATATGGTCATTATTTTTAACGATAACAACATGTCCATATCACAAAATGTGGGCGCAATGGACGAGGCCTTTACCAAGCTGCGGACAAGCAAGCCCTATACGACATTGAAGGAAGATCTGAAAGGGGCATTATCCACCTCCCGTATGGGTTCCTCTTTACTGCATACCATGAAAAGCATGAAAAATGCAGTCAAGGAAAACGTGGTGGATACCTCTATATTCGGTGATTTTAATCTTGACTATATCGGGCCGGTGGACGGGCACGATTTAAAGATGCTGATCAAGGTACTGAAAATTGCCCGGCAGCACGAGGGACCGATCGTTGTCCATGTCATCACGAAAAAAGGCAAGGGCTATCGCTATGCGGAAGAGGATAAGGAAGGAAAATGGCACGGTGTCAGCCAGTTTGACCCGGAAACCGGAGAATCCCTGGCGAAGCTTCCGGCAGGACATAAAAGCTGGAGTGAGGTCATGTCCCGTACACTGATGAAGCTTGCCGAGCATGATGAGCGCATTGTCGCCATTACACCCGCAATGAAATCCGGCAGTAAGCTGTCCGCCTTTTTTGACCGCTATCCGACACGTTCCTTTGACTGCGGTATTGCAGAGGAGCATGCAATGACGTTTGCGGCAGGCCTCTGTACGCAGGATATCCGTCCGTTTATCTCTGTATATTCCTCCTTTCTGCAAAGAGCCTATGACCAGATCAGCCACGATGTGGCACGTATGCAGCTGCCGGTTGTCATCGGTATCGATCGCTGCTCACTGGTCGGAGAGGACGGTGAGACGCATCACGGTGTGTTCGATATCGCCATGCTGCGGCCCATTCCGAATATGATACTGGCACAGCCCAAGGATGCCCGGGAAGCGCAGAATCTGCTGTACTCCGCCTTTGCGCAGAACAATCAGCCCTATGCGATACGCTATCCAAGAGGTAACGTGTCCTATCAGGCGGTGGAGCAGTACACCTACATACCACCGGGAACCTGGACACAGACGGTGATCCGTGAGGATTATGCGCTCAATATCATCACCTACGGACCGGATGTGGATCGTATCATTTCCAAGGCGAGGGTGAATCAGCTGCCGATCCGGGTAATCAATGCACGCTTCTTCAAACCGATTGATGAGGAGCTTTTGACCTCCGTCTGTGAGGAGGATAAGCCGACGATCATCTTTGAACCGGATATGCTGTGCGGCGGCTTGTCCAGCGCTATTACAGAATTTGCCAATGACCACCGCTATGCGACACATTTTGTCCGTATGGGAATCGATGATCATTTCGTGGAGCACGGCTCGCTGCCGCAGCTGCGAAAGCTGGAGCATCTGGATATGAACACGCTGTTTGAAATCATCACAAGCTACCTGAGGCCGGAAAAGAAATGAGACTGGATGTATATTTAAGCACGCAGGGACTGTGTGACAGCCGTGCAAGAGCACAGGATGCCATACAGGAGGGCAGAGTGACTGTAAATGGAAGGATTGCGAAGAAAAGCAGTATGCCGGTGGATGATTCCATGGATATCAAGCTGGAGGAGGCGGAAACAGCATTTGCCTCCCGCGCAGGCTATAAGCTGTATGATGTGCTAAAGCCCTTTGAAATCGATTTGGAGGGACGCGTCGTTTTGGATGTCGGTGCTAGCACCGGAGGCTTCAGCGATGTCTGTCTGCAAAACAAAGCACGCCTTGTCTACGCAGTGGATGTCGGAAAGGATCAGCTGCTCGAGCGATTGAAAAACGATCCGCGCATTATCAATATGGAGGGTGTCAACTGCCGCTATCTGAGTGGGGATATGTTTGATCCGCGTCCGGATTTTGCCTGCATGGATGTATCCTTTATCTCCATACGGCAGATTCTTCCGGTGCTGGCAGAGCAGTTTGCCGATATGGAAATCGTCGCCCTGGTAAAGCCGCAGTTTGAAGCTGGCAGAGCAAAGGTCGGCAAGCATGGCATCGTGAAAAATGAAAAGGTACACATCGAGGTTTTACAGTCCATGTGCGACTATGTGAAAACCCTCGGCCTATATGTCCATCACCTGTGTGCCAGCAGTGTGCTGGGCAGGGATGGCAATAAGGAATTCGTCATGCATTTGAAGCATACACAGACGCATAAGGTTTTTCCCATTCGGGATATTGTTAAAAATTATACAGTAAAGAGGTGAGAATATGCTTACACAGATCTATGTGAAAAATTTCATCCTGATGGATGAGGTGCAGCTGGAGCTGCATGACAACATGTCAGCCTTTACCGGAGAAACCGGTGCCGGAAAATCCCTGTTAATGGATGCCATCGGTATTCTGAAGGGAGATCGTGTTAACAGCGACATGATCAAGGAGGGCTGTGACAAGGCTGTCATTGAAGGCGTTTTTGAACTTGCACCACAGCACAGCGTGCTGCAGCAGCTGCAGGATGCAGGCCATGAATGTGAGGACGGCCTGCTGATTGTTACACGTGAGGTAACCCGGGAGGGAAGAAGCATTGCGCGGATCAATCAGCGCACGACAACGGTTTCCTTTGTAAAGCAGATCGTTTCCCAGCTGGTCGATATTCATTCCCAGCATGACACACAGTATCTGCGTAATGCGGCATCTCACCAGCTTCTGCTGGACCGATTTGCACGCGATGAAGATCTGCTGGCAAAGACGAAGCAGAGCTATCACAGCTACCGTTCCATGAAGGATGCCCTGGAGGAAGCGCTCCACAGTGATTACAATGAGGACGATCTGGAATTTCTAACCTTTCAGCTGAATGAAATCGACGAGGCACAGCTGCAGGAAGAAGAACTGGAGGCGCTGGAGCAGGAACAAAAACGTATGATGGCATATGAAAAGCTGAGCTCCTCCGCATCACAGGCGGTTGCCCTTTTGGATGAGGGAAGCGTTTCTTCCATCTATGAAAGCTATCGCCTGCTGCATGCGCTGCATGAGGATGAAACCTTTACGGATGCGGCTGCACAGCTGCTGGATCTGTACTATGCGCTGGATGAGCAGTGCTCCCGCGTCCGCACCCATCTGGAGGAGCTCGAATTCGATGAGGGCCGTTTCCATGAACTTCAGGAAAGAATTTTCCTGATACACAAGATACAGCGGAAATACGGCGGCAGCTATGCGGCTGTCATGGAGAAACGCAGCTTTCTGGAAAAAAAGATCGACAGCATCCTGCACCGCCAGGATTTTATCGCAAAATCCGAGAAGGAGCTGGAGAAGGCCAGAAAGGTATATGAAGAAGATTGTATGCAGCTGCATGTGCTGCGCGAAAAAAAGGCAAGGGAGCTGGAGCAGCTGATTCTGCAGCAGCTAAAGGATTTGCAGCTGCCCAATGCACGTTTCCACGTTGAACTGGAGCCTTTTGAGGGGAATGCGCAGGGCAGTGACAAAATCACCTTTCTGGTATCCATGAATGCCGGAGAGCGGCTGCGTCCGCTGCAGGCTACAGCCAGCGGCGGGGAGCTTTCCCGTTTTATGCTGGGATTGAAGACCGTCTTTACACGGCTGACGGGTATTGATACCATTATCTTCGATGAAATCGATACCGGTGTCAGCGGCAGTGTTGCGTTTTCCATCGGAAAGAAAATGCGTCAGCTTGCGCAAAGGACTCAGGTGTTCTGCGTGACTCATCTTGCAAGTGTTGCGGCCTGTGCCATGCAGCATTATGTAGTGGAAAAGCATCAGGAAGGCGGACATACAGAAACTACGATCCGCCTGCTGAACGATAAAGAGCGCATACAGGAAATGGCTGTGATATCACAGGGCAGCACCAGTGAAAGTGCTCTGCAGGCAGCAAAAGAGCTGTATGAGCTTGCAAAAAAGGAAACAGGTAATAATTAACTGACATGACCATCTCCCGAGGAACCACACTATCTTCAGGAGGTGAACGATTTGTACAAAAAAATAGTTGCTTTTTTATGCGCACTGTCCCTACTGCTTCCCATCGGCATTCACGCCAGCGATGACCTGTATCTGGGCGGTGACAGCATCGGTATTCAGCTGGATTACAACGGTGTGATGATTACGGGAACATATCCGTTCGTCGTACAGGGTGAAACCTATGATCCCGGCGGTACCATCCAGCCCAGTGATATCCTGGTAAAGGTGAATCAGGTACCGATATCCTCCATGGATGAATTGTATCAGCAGCTGTCCGCCTTTCAGGAATCTGTCAATGAGATTCCTGTCGAAATACGACGCGGTTCGAACACCATACCGGTTACCCTGAAAACCACGTATGATGCCTCCACACGTTCGTTTAAAAGCGGCTTGTATGTAAAGGATAAAATTGTCGGTGTTGGAACATTGACCTATTATGATCCCTCCAACAATACCTACGGAGCCTTAGGTCATGAAATTATGGATTCTGATTTAAAGCAGATTGCAGAGGTACCTTCCGGAAGCCTGTATCCGGCCAATGTCATATCTATAACGAAGGCACAGGATAACATTCCGGGTGAAAAGCATGCGGAAATAGATTTCTCCTCCGCCTTCGCCAATGTACTTGCTAATACCAATATCGGTATTTATGGTCATTACGATTCCATGCTGCGAAATGTCGAAGCTCTGCCATGGGCAAAGCATGATGAGGTACATACGGGAAAAGCCGTCATGTATACTGTCTTACAGGGAAATACGATTGAGCCCTTTACGATTAACATCACGAAGGTACACCGGCAGAATACATCCGATGTCAAGGGTATCGAATTTACGATTGCGGATGAGCGTCTAGCTTCTGCGTCGAATGGAATCGTACAGGGAATGAGTGGATCACCGATTGTGCAGGATGGAAAAATCATTGGTGCTGTCACGCATGTCATCACCTCCCACCCTTCCAACGGGTATGGAGTCTTTGTCGAATGGATGCTTGAAAAATCCAGAAATATGGCTTAAAATCCGCATAAACCGACATATTTTGAGCAAATGTTATGCTTTGAAACAAAAGGAACGGCGTTTTCGTCGCTCTTTTTCATTTTTTGGAAGTTTTTGTGAAATTCTTTTCTTCATTCGACATTTTATCTGAATTTCTGCATACGGAGGTTCGTATAATGGATGTCAGTAAGGAGAGAGGAAATGTATGAATAACAAAATGAATGTATATCTGGTGGATGATAGCATGGAGATGATCCACAGTATGAAGGAAGCGCTCACAAAGAGCGACGGGTATCAGGTCATCGGAAGTGCCACCAATGGCGAGCAGTGTGTCAATGAGCTGCGCGGCAAGCATCTGGATGTCCTTGTGCTGGATCTGATTATGCCGAAGAAGGACGGCATCAGCGTTCTGCACGATTTGAAGAAAAACCATATACAGGTGGATCACATCATCTGTACAACACCGTTTGTGAACGATCTCATCGTGGCAGGTGTTCAGAATTACCGTATCGATTATATTCTGATGAAGCCCTTTGAGATAGAACAGCTGTGTGATAAGCTGAACTTCATTGTCGGCTACACACGGAAGGAGCATATATCCAGCAATGTGGTGAAGGTCAATCTGGATGATGATGAGAAGGAGCGTCTGCAGAAGCTGGAGCTGGAAAGTGAGATTACAGAGCTGTTGCATGAAATCGGGATTCCTGCACATATCAAGGGTTACATGTATCTGCGTACAGCAATTCTGGAAACCTATCTGAATGTTGATTTTCTGGGACAGATCACAAAGGTGCTGTATCCGGAAATCGCCAAGAAATATGCAACCACGGCATCCCGTGTGGAAAGAGCCATTCGACACGCAATCGAGGTAGCATGGAACAGAGGCAACATCGATGCAATTGATGATATCTTCGGATATACGATATCTGCCAGTAAGGCAAAGCCAACCAATTCCGAATTCATCGCCATGATTTCCGACAAGCTGCGCTTAGAGCACAGACTGCGCAACAAAAACAATGTGATCAAGACATTCCGCTAGCTTTTCCCCTGAAAATCCAGTATACTATACTGTAAGACAAGGGAGTTGTTTTATGGCAGGAAGAGTTATCTTACATATTGATCTAAATTCCTACTTTGCAAGTGCGGAGATATTGAAAAACTCTGCATTGGAGGGGCAGCCGGTCGTTGTGGCGGGACTGCACAGGCGAAGTGTGGTATCAACGGCAAGCTATGAAGCCCGCAAGTACGGGGTACACAGCGCGATGCCATTGCATATGGCAATGGAGAAGTGTCCAAATCTTGTTGTTGTTCAGGGCGATTACGACTGGTATGAGGAATTGAGTAATCGTTTTTTTAAATATCTGCGTCGTTTTTCAAGTCTGATCGAGCCGGCCAGTATCGACGAATGCTATATGGATGTCACCGATGTCATCAAGGACTATAAGCGACCGCTGGACCTTGCCTGGCAGATACAAAAGAGTGTGCAAAAAGATTTGAAGCTGCCCTGCAGTATCGGTGTGGCACCGAATAAATTTCTGGCAAAAATGGCAAGCGACATGCGTAAGCCGATGGGAATCACGATATTGCGCAAGCAGGAGGTTCCCAAAAAGCTGTGGCCGCTTCCCATCAGTGATATGTGGGGAATTGGAAAGAAGACGGTACCACTGCTGATCAAGCATGGAATCACAACGATTGGCGACCTTGCGGATGCAGAAAATGAATCCAAAATCATGACGCTGCTTGGCAAGCATGCCTATACATATATTCAGAATGCACGTGGTAACGGAAGTGCACAGCTTTCCTTCAATAACAGTGTGCAGTCCATATCGCAGTCCACAACTCTGGATCGTGATATTACGGATTATGAGGAGGTTAAAACCGTTTTGAAGCGTCTTGCGGCCACATTGAGCAGACGGGCAAGGGAAGATCATATCAAGGGTTCTTTGATATCCATCAGTATCCGCTATTTTGACTTCACCAATGCCGTTCGTTCCACCAACATTCATTCCTATACCGATGATGCAAACGTGCTGCTGGAGCATGCACTGCTCTTATTTGACCGTCACTACAACGGCAGGGAAATCCGCCATCTGGGAATCGGTCTGGGATCTCTGTATTCCGCAGAGCATACGATCGATCAAATCGATTTGTTTCAGCATGAGATTCAGCCGCTGAATGATGTCGAGGATGTGTTGAAGGAGCTGAATGCGCAGCTGCCGGGAGCGCATCTGATACGAGCCAGTGATATTCATCCGTCCAAGGGACAGAAATAAACGAAAGAGCCTCATAAAAGCTTATGAGAAGTTTGTCGATAAGTTGGCAGCAAGACTGCCTTCTTTTTTTCATATAGTGTAGTGAGGTGACAATATGAAAAAAAATATTCCCCTAAAAAAGAGGCAGGGCTATCATGGGTTTCTCAAGAAATACCATAACGTATATCTGTTCATTGCGATTCTTGTCGGCTGCGGGATACTGATGGGTATCATTGTATCCAATTATATTGATGTATCGGATATAAAGAGCTTATCCAGCTATCTGACGACCATTGATTCCGGTGTTGATAAATACGATTACTTCGTATCGCAGTTTTTCAGCGGTATCGTGTTTATTCTGTTTGTGTTTTTGCTGGGAACCTCCCTGATTGGAATTCCCATTATCAGCTTTATCGCCTTTACGAAGGGTATGCAGATCGGCTTTTCCTGTGCGCTGTTTGTGTATACATATCATTTAAAGGGAATTGCAGGCATTATCATGACCCTGCTTCCACAGGTGGCAATGGATCTGATTGCGACCTTTCTGATCTCCGCCAGCGCCATTCAGCTGTCCATGTATATCATCTATTCCACAACGAATCGGGAGCGGCTCAATTTCAAGCAGCTGGGCAACAATGTACTGAACGATATCTTTATCTGCTTTGTGATCATTCTGGCAGGCAGCTATCTGAAATCGACACTGGTGATCGAATTCATAAAACTGTTTAATTTGATGTGATCTTCCGCTATAATAATAGAGACAGGGAGGTTGCAGCATGGAAAATTACACGTATGATTATATCAACGGGACGGATATTTATCTGTATCAGCATAAAAAGATGTTTCGCATCAACACAGACACGGCGCTTCTGGCGCAGTTCATGAAGGTCAAAAAAGGGGAACGGGTACTGGATATCGGCACGAACAACGGAGCGTTGCTTCTTGCGGCACACCGCTATGCTCCGTCATATCTGTATGGCATCGATATCCAGCCGGAGGCCATAGCGGTTGCGGAAAAGAATATGGAGCATCACCATATAACGAATGTGGTGCTCATGGCACAGGATATATGCGATGCCGCTTTGGAAAAGGTGGATGTTATTGTCTGTAATCCGCCATATTTCAAGGTGGATCAGGAAAGCAATCTCAATGAATCGCAAAGTCTTCAGATGGCGCGCCATGAACGCTTCCTCACACTAAGGACCCTGTGTCAGCGGGTCAGTGAGCTGCTGGATGAAAAGGGACGCTTCTATATGGTGCACCGGGCTTCCCGTATATCGGAAATCGCCTATACCCTGAAGCAGCATCGTCTGGAAATTCGTACCCTCCAGTTTGTCTATGATGCCAACAGAGAGGAAGCAGTCAGTGTATTGGTGGAGGCGGTAAAGGATGGCAGGGTAAACGCCCACGTACTGTTACCGCAGATCATAGAGCGATGAATCTGCAGGAGGCTCTGCAGGACTATCTGCATTACATACAGGCGGTTGATCAGAAATCACTGGCAACCATTCATTCCTATACACAGGATTTGCAGGAATACCTCAGCTGGCTGCAGATGCAGGGAAAAACGGAGATGGAGGATATTCTGCCCCGGGATATCCAAAGCTTTTTATCTGATATGGAGCAGGGGGACATACAGGAGGACGGCCTGTGCTATAAGCGCAGCAGTGTCAATCATATGCTGAGCAGCATTCATATGTTTCACCGCTTTATCTCAATGAACCATCCCTCGATTCTGGATCCCTCGATCCATCTGCGGGGAGGGAAGAAGGAACAGAAGCTGCCCCTGTATTTCAATCCGCATGATATCGAGCTGCTGCTGGACAGCTTTGGACAGGATGCGCAGGGACTGTATCAGAAAGCCATTCTGGAGCTGCTGTATGGCTGCGGTCTTCGTGTCAGTGAGGTGTGCGAGCTGCGCATAAATCAGGTACACCTGGAGCAGGGCTATCTGCGGGTGATCGGAAAAGGGGATAAGGAACGCATGGTGCCGATGCATGAACGCTGTATGCGTGTCCTGCGTACGTATCTGACACAAATCCGTCCAACATGGGAAAAGCGGAAAAGTACACGTGTTTTCCTGAACAGCAGAGGAAATGTTCTGACACGGCAGTATGTTCATACGCTGATTAAGCAGCGCCTGCAGGCACTGGGGCTGGATGAGCGTCTTTCAGCGCACAGCTTCCGTCACAGCTTTGCGACACATCTGTTGGACGGCGGTGCAGATTTACGGGTTGTGCAGGAGCTGCTGGGACACAGCGATATCGCAACAACACAGATTTATACTCATGTGCAGAACCGGAGGCTGAAGGAAGCCATCGATCAGTATCATCCCCGCTCCGTTAAAAAGGAGAAATGACAACGAGGAAAGCGCACATCATAAGCTTAGTCATATACCACCTCACTGCCTCTGCTGCATGGAGTGCTGTCTAAGATAACATACAGGAGGAAGGCAGTTCTAGTTAAAATTATAGAAGGTTTCTGCACGAACAGCGCATAGCCTTCATCGTGCTGGCAAAGAGTCATTTATCGCAGACAGGAAACGCACCTTCCGTTTGCTATACGAGCCCTACCATCCATTTCGCGAAAAAGTGAATCGAAAGCATTGGAAAACGATGCGAAAAGATGTAAAATAAGATAGGTTATACAGATAATATAAGGAGAGCTGAATATGAGTAACTGTAATTCATGCCCCAGCAAGGGAACCTGCGGCAAGCAGGCTGACAGCTGCGGCATCCAGAATAATGAACGCAATAAAATCCGTCATGTCATCGGTGTGATGAGTGGCAAGGGCGGTGTAGGAAAATCCAGTATGAGTGTACTGATGGCAAAGGAAATGGCCAGAAGAGGCTTTCGTGTCGGTATCATGGATGCGGATATCACAGGACCAAGTATTCCACGTCTGATGGGACTGGAGCATGCACAGGCATTCGGTACAAACGACGCCATTGAGCCGGTCGTGGATAAGGATGGCATCAAGGTCATGTCTTTGAATTTTCTGATGGAGGATGAAAACCAGCCGGTTGTATGGCGCGGTCCGATCGTAGCAAATGCAGTTAAGCAGTTCTGGACTGATGTCGTATGGGAGGAGCTGGACTATCTGTTCATCGATATGCCTCCGGGAACTGGTGATGTCGCGCTGACGGTACTGCAGAGTCTGCCTGTCAGCGGAGTTATTATGGTATCCACTCCGCAGCCGATGGTATCCATGATCGTATCCAAGGCAATCAATATGTGCAAGCAGGTCAAGGTCGAGGTACTGGGGATTATTGAAAATATGAGCTATGTCGTTTGTCCGGATTGCGGTAAACGGATCGAAATCTTCCAGCACCGCAATGTGGAGGATTTTGTCAGGGAAAATGAGGTGCCTTTATGGGCAGAGCTGCCGATGATGGACAGCATTTCCAGAATTTACAAGGATGATGATTTCGATACGGAAACAGCACAGCAGATGTATGCCTGGATTTCACCTGCGGCAGATCAGCTGATTGAAAAAATGGGCAAATAAATACATAAAGAGGAATGTTAAACAGCACGATAACCTTTATTGGATATCGGCTGCATCTTCCTCTTTTTTTTGCGTAGTCTTACTACAACAGCAAAGCTCCTTTACAGGGGATATTTAGATAAAAATGCTGGAAATCCTTTCACCCTTCTTGGATGAAACAATTTTCAAAAAAAGATGTTTATTTTTTACATGAAGTGTGCTATATTAGTAAAGGATTTTTTAAAAGTATCAATCTGCTTTGAAAATACCCGTAAGGAGGAATTTTTATGCCAGGATATGTAGTTGTCGGAACCCAGTGGGGAGACGAAGGAAAAGGCAAGGTTGTAGATTATCTGGGATCACGCATGGATGCCGTTGTGCGATTTCAGGGAGGAAACAATGCGGGTCATACCGTCGTTGTACAGGATAAACACACAGGACAGAACCAGCAGGTGGTGCTTCATCTTCTGCCAAGCGGTGTGCTGCAGAAGGCTTCCTGCATCATCGGACCAGGGGTTGTTGTGGATCCGTTTGTCTTTCTGGAGGAAATCAATCAGCTGGAGGAGCGCGGTTTCAATACAGATCATGTATTGCTCAGTGACTGCTCACACATCATCATGCCCTACCATGTACGGCTGGATGCTTTGATTGAAGCAAGTCTGAAGGATCATAAAATCGGAACAACCAAGCGGGGAATCGGCCCCTGCTATGCGGATAAATATTCCCGTCAGGGACTGCGTATCGGAGATTTGCAGGATTTTGAAAGCTTTAAGAAAAAGCTGAAGCTTGCAGTGGATATGAAAAATATCACCTTTCAGAAGGTGTATGAGGATCCGGGCTTTTCCTATGAGGAGCTGGTTGCGCAGTTTGCGCAGATTCGCAAGGCATTACTGCCGCGTATCATCAATGCACAGATTGTAATCAACCAGGCACTGGATGCACAGAAGCAGGTTTTATTTGAGGGTGCACAGGCCGCCATGCTGGATATCAATTACGGGAACTATCCGTATGTGACAAGCTCCTCTCCAACCTCCGCCGGTGTTTGTACCGGTGCCGGCGTTTCACCAAAGAAGCTGGATGTCATCATCGGTATCGCGAAAGCATATTCCACAAGAGTCGGAGAGGGACCGTTTGTGAGTGAGCTGTTCGACGATATGGGTGCGTGGCTGCGTGAACAGGGACATGAGTTCGGGGCAACCACCGGACGTCCGAGACGCTGTGGCTGGCTGGATGTGAATGTGGTGCGTCATGCGGCTATGATCAACGGATTGAGCGATCTGGTTATCACCAAGCTGGATATTCTGAGCGGCCTGAAGAAAATACGCATGTGTGTAGCTTACGATATTGACGGTGTACGCTATGATTATATCCCGAGCAGCATGGAAGAGCTACAGAGGGCAAAACCGATTTATGAAGAGTTTGACGGCTGGCAGGAGGATATTTCTACGATGAAGACCTACGAGGAGCTGCCTGAAAACTGCAAAATCTATCTGCGTCGTATCGAAGATCTGTGCAATACGCGAATTTCTATGATTTCTGTCGGTCCGGAACGCAACTGCAACATTTATCTTCATGAAATGCTGAAATAGTTGACAACAGCACATCACTTTTGTAATATAATACTGGTATCGGAACAAAGGCGTTCTACAGGCGGAAAACGTAGCTTTTCCAGATTTGTAGACGCCTTTTTCGTATAAGCGGCCAAATGCCACACAGGATAGTAAGGAGGATGCATATGGTGACAAGTGAACGTGAAATTATGGAATTCATCGAGGAATATGATGTGAAGTTTATTCGTCTGGCTTTTTTCGATTTGTTTGGCAACCAAAAAAATATATCCATCATGCCCCGGGAGCTGAAGCAGGTATTTGCCCATGGCTTGAGCTTTGATGCAAGTGCAGTTAGCGGATTTTCTCAGGAATCACAATTTACAGAGGAGCATACCTCCGATCTGTTTCTGTTTCCGGATATCTCCACACTGACCATTCTTCCATGGCGTCCGCAGATTGGGCGTGTTGTCCGAATGTATTGTGAGATACGTTATCCTGATGGGAGTGCATATGCTCTGGATACACGCTCTCTGCTGAACCGTATGAGAAAGCAGGTAGGCGGGAAGGGAATGCAGATTATGGCAGGCACGGAATGCGAGTTTTACCTGTTTGAGCGAGATGAAAACGGAAAGCCGACAACGATTCCCTATGATGAGGCTAGATATTGTGATATTGCGCCACTGGATAAGGGTGAGAATGTCCGACGGGAAATCTGCCTTGATCTGGAGGAGATGGGCATTCATCCCGAAAGCTCGCATCATGAGCAGGGACCCGGGCAAAATGAAATCGACTTCCGTTTTGACGAGGTTATGCCCTGTGCTGATAATCTGATGACCTTTCGCAATGTCGTGGACATGGTTGCTCTCTCCAGCGGTCTGAAAGCAAATTTTCACCCAAAACCGCTGCAGCAGCAGCCGGGAAACGGTCTGCATATCAATCTGTCCCTGTTTCGAAACGGCGAAAATCTGTTTGCACAGGAGCAGGGCCGCTACATGGAGGCTTTTCTGTCCGGGATACTTCGTCGTATCCGGGAAATTACCCTGTTCTTAAATCCGGAAACAGAATCCTATCTGCGTCTGGGAGAGGATAAGGCTCCCAAATATATTTGCTATTCCCGCAGCAACCGTTCCGCACTGATTCGGATACCGGCAGCCAATGAGCATCGCACACGCATTGAGGTACGCAGTCCCGATCCCTCCTGCAATCCCTATTTGGCACTGACACTGCTTATTGCCGCAGGTATGGAGGGCATCGAGGATGGATTAACGGCGAAAGAGTTTCATGGAAATGTCTATCTGCATCATGAGGGTCTACAGGAACTGCCCAGTTCACTGCAGGAGGCTCTGCAGCTAGCTCAAAACAGCAGCTTCACAAAGCGTGTTTTGGGAGAGGAACTGCTGCAGGGCTTTCTAAACGCGAAGATCAAACAGCTACGCATGTAAGAAAGGGGGACTGGTCATGTTACATGTGCTTCTCGTCAGTACGAGTGAGAAAACCACAGGAATTCTAAAGGAATATCTGAATATGGAGGACTGTATGAATATCACAGCCTGTAAAACGGCCTCCAGGGCACGTAGAACGGCTCTGGAAACAGCCTTCGACATGATCATCATCAATTACCCGCTTGCGGATGAACGTGAATATGAGCTGCCGCAGGATCTGGCAGAAAAAAGTGATGCCTCTATCATGCTTATGGTACCGGCTGAGGTCTATGATATCATTGCGGATCGCATGGAAAAAGCCGGTATTTATGTGTTGTTAAAGCCGGTTAATAAAACAGTACTGCTCTGCGTCTTACGCTTTGCCATTGTCACGCAGAAGCGCATCCGCGCCATGCGTATGAGAAATCGCTCACTGAAGGACAGACTGAGTGAAATTAAAGTTATCGATCGGGCAAAATGCCTGCTTATGGAACATGAGCAGCTAAGTGAAGCACAGGCACACCGGTATCTGGAAAAGCGAGCTATGGATTCGCAGATGAGCCGACTGCAGGTGGCGGAGCAGCTGTTGAAAAAATATCAGCTGCCCTGACTGTAAGGAAAGTGATGCAAGAGCTGCCTTACGTTTTCTGCATATGCAGGGAAGCTGCAGTATTGGAATGAAAGGAAACAATAGAAAAAGGAAGGTCATATATGAGTAAATTTATATTTGTAAGCGGCGGTGTTGTGTCCGGTCTGGGGAAGGGCATCAGTGCAGCATCCCTGGGACGACTGCTGAAAGCAAGAGGTCTGAAGGTCAGTGCAATGAAGCTGGACCCCTATATCAATATCGACCCGGGGACGATGAGTCCCTACCAGCATGGCGAGGTATTTGTGACGGAGGATGGAAGTGAAACCGATCTTGATCTCGGTCATTATGAGCGTTTCATTGATGAGAATCTGAATCGCTACTCGAATGTGACCACCGGAAAAGTATACTGGAACGTCTTAAACAAGGAGCGGGAAGGGAAATATCTGGGGGAAACCGTGCAGGTTATTCCGCATATCACCAATGAAATCAAGGATTTTATCTATAAGGCACAGGAGGAAAGCGGTGCGGATATCATGATTTGTGAAATCGGAGGTACCACCGGGGATATTGAGAGTCTGCCTTTTCTGGAAGCAATCCGTCAGGTTGCACAGGATAAGGGAAGAGAAAACTGTCTCTTTCTTCATGTAACACTGATTCCCTATCTCGAAAGCAGCGGGGAACATAAGTCAAAGCCGGCTCAGCACTCTGTCAACCAGCTGCAATCCTATGGTATCTTTCCGGATATCATCATAGCGCGCTGCAGCCGCCCGTTGGAGGAGGGGATTCGTGATAAGCTTTCCCTGTTTTGCAATATACCAAAGGAGTGTGTATTCGAAAACAGAACGATGCCTTCTCTGTACGAGGTACCCTACATGCTGCAAAAGCAGGGGCTGGATGATGTCGTTTGTAGAAAATTCCATATCGATGCACCACAGGCGGATCTGCGCTCCTGGAGTATGCTCATGGAGCATGCAGGGGATGTGACAGAAACAGTGACAATTGCTCTGATTGGAAAATATGTTCGCCTGCATGATGCCTATCTGTCTGTGGTAGAAGCGCTGTATCATGCGGGATTGAAAAACAATATAAAGGTACATATCAAATGGATCGATTCAGAGAATATTACGGAAGGCAGTATCCGGGAGCTGCTGCAGGATTGCAGTGGCATTCTGATACCGGGAGGCTTTGGTACGCGCGGAATTGAAGGAAAAATACGGGCAGCCACCTATGCCAGAGAGCACAATATACCTTATCTGGGTATCTGTCTGGGAATGCAGATAGCCGCAATCGCCTTTGCACGAAGCGTACTGGGCTACAGCGACGCCAACTCCTATGAATTTCAGCCGGAAAGCAGCCATTTGATCATTCATTATATGGCAGATCAAAGCGATGAACAGGATATGGGAGGAACCATGCGTTTAGGCGCATATCCATCCAGAATCAAGGAAGGGACGCAGCTGTATCGCGCCTACCGGACAACGGAAATTTCAGAGCGTCACCGTCACCGCTATGAATTTAATAATCAGTTCCGTGAGGAATTTATACAAAACGGCATGGATATCACAGCAACCTCACAGGACGGTTCTCTGGTGGAAACTGTGGAGTGTGTCAACAATGATTTCTATGTCGGGGTGCAGTTTCATCCGGAATTCAAAAGCAGGCCAAATCGTCCGCATCCGCTGTTTACCGATTTCATTGCCTACTCCAAGGCTAACAGAAAGTAGCTGACTACGGTGCTGCGCATTACCGCCGTAAGAATAGAAAAAGACTCTGATTTACCTATACAATCAAAGTCTTTTTTTATTTTTATGCAGAATAGCTTAGCCTACACATTGATCTCCGCATGCAGACCCAGCGCATCCTTTTCTGTTTCCAGAACCGGATCAATGCATTCTTCGAAAAATTCCACGGTCTGACTTGGCGCACGTCCAACAAAATTGATCGGGGACATAATAGCCTTCAGCTGTTCCATATTCATAGGGAACATTGCATCCTCTGCAATACGCTTCAGCAAATCATTTTCCAGCCCCTCCTCCTTGACAACCTTACCGGCAGCCATGGAGTGAACACGGATACGCTCATGCAGCTCCTGACGGTCACCGCCTGCCTTGACAGCATCCATCAGAATCATTTCCGTCGCCATAAACGGCAGCTCCTTCATCAGGTGGGATTCGATGACCTTCGGATATACAACCAAGCCATCGGTGATATTGAGGTATAAATCCAGAATACCATCCACTGCCAAAAATGCCTCCGGAATACTGATACGCTTGTTTGCAGAATCATCCAGCGTACGCTCAAACCACTGGGTAGCAGCAGTTATTGCAGGATTCAGGGTATCTGCGATAACATAGTTTGCCAGAGAAGCCATCCGCTCACTGCGCATCGGATTGCGCTTATAGGCCATCGCACTGGAGCCGATCTGTCCCTTTTCAAACGGCTCCTCCACTTCCTTCAGATTCTGAAGCAGACGGATATCATTGGAAAACTTATGTGCACTCTGCGCTATGGAGCCCAGTGCATTCAGAATTCGGGAATCCACCTTACGGGAATATGTCTGTGTGGAAACAGCAAAGGATTTTTCATAGCCCATTCTGTGAGCGACCATCTGATCCAGCTGCTTCACCTTCGCTTCATCATTATCAAACAGCTCCATAAAGCTCGCCTGTGTACCGGTTGTCCCTTTGCAGCCGCGCAGCTTTTTATTTTCCAGAAGGAAGCACAGCTCTTCATAATCCAGTAGCAGGTCCTGTGCCCAGATAGCAGCACGCTTTCCCAGTGTTGTGGGCTGTGCAGGCTGAAAATGTGTAAATGCCAGCACCGGCAGGTCCTTGTAATCCAAAGCAAACTTTTTCAGCTCCGCAAGGACGTTTACCAGCTTTTTCTTCACCAGCTCCAGCGCCTCATACATGACAATTAAATCCGTATTGTCACCAACGAAGCAGGAGGTTGCGCCCAGATGAATGATTCCTTTCGCATTTGGACACTGCTGTCCATAGGCGTATACATGGCTCATGACATCGTGACGGACAATTTTCTCCCGCTCCCTTGCGACATCATAGTTAATGTCCTCTGCATGTGCCTTTAATTCATCGATCTGTTCCTGTGTGATAGCAAGACCCAGCTCCTTTTCGCTTTCCGCCAGGGCAATCCACAGCCTTCTCCATGTACGGAATTTCTTGTCATTGGAGAAAATGCGCTGCATCTCTTCACTGGCATAGCGCTGTCCCAGAGGGCTTATGTATCTGTCGTTCATCTGAAAACATCCTTTCTATGTATTCGTTTGTTGTTCAATTATTTAATTCCCAGTCTTCTGTATACTTCCTGATATGCATCCTCAACATTTCCGAGGTTTCTTCTGAAACGATCCTTATCCAGGTGATCATGCGTATGAATATCCCAGAAGCGGCAGGTATCCGGTGAAATCTCATCAGCTAACACAATGCCGCCCTTAAAACGTCCAAACTCCAGCTTGAAGTCAATCAGCTCGATATCAACCGCTGCAAAGATACTCTTCAGCTCTTTGTTTACAGCAAACGCCAGCCTTGTAATCTCATCAATTTCCTCCTGTGTGGAAATACCGACAGCAAGTGCCATGTAATCATTGATCATAGGATCCCCCAGATCATCATCCTTATAGCTGAATTCCAGAATCGGGCATTTCAGCTCCATACCTTCCTTCAGTCCCATACGCTTTGCAAAGCTTCCGGCAACCTTGTTTCGGATAATAACCTCCAAAGGAACGATTTCCACTTTTTTAACGAGTGTTCTGCGATCATCCAGCTCCTCGATCAGGTGTGTAGGAATCCCTTTATCCTCCAGCTTTTTAAACAGGAAGTTCGTCATTTTGTTATTAACAACGCCTTTTCCGAGAATCGTACCTTTTTTCTGACCGTTGAATGCCGTCGCATCATCCTTGTAATCTACGATGACCTGATCCGGATTTTCTGTTGCGAATACTTTTTTTGCTTTACCTTCGTACAGCATTTCTAACTCTTTCATTTTGTTCTTTTCCTCCTGCTAGTTAACATTAACTTCAGCGCAAGAATGGGCAGATTCTGCCTTTTTTTCTTACCATATTATTATAGGTCAGCCCCTCATGCAAGTCAAGAATGCGCAGGACATTTGAAAACATTTTTCAAGCCCAGACAGCATGCCTGTAAATTTCTTACGCATCCATAGAAAAACTTCACCAAAACAGCTTTTTTTCCTGTATAATAGAGAGGTGTTTTAAACATATGCAGGGTGGACATCCTATAAATAGATACTATGGATTGATTTTCCCTGCGGGGTATATACAGGAGGCTGATTTATGACGATGTTTGCAATACTGATAACAAAACTGGCCGGTGCTATGCTGCAGCTGATTCATCGCGGCGGCTCGCTGCCCGGACAGATCGGGCTGAAGCTGTGTCCGGATATACTGAAAAAGCTGCGCATTGACTGTCCTCTGATTCTGGTAACAGGAACCAACGGCAAGACTTCTACCAGCAATATGATAGCCGCTATGCTGGAGCAGGAGGGTCGCACTGTCGTAAACAATCGGAAGGGCGACAATCTGAAAGAGGGAATTACGACGGCTTTACTGATGCACACAACGCTAAGAAAACGGGTACAGGGGGATGCTATTGTTTTGGAAGTGGATGAGCTCAACATTCCTTTCATTATGAAGAACCTGAAAGCAGATGCTCTGGTTGTGACAAACTTCTTCCGGGATCAGCTGGACCGTGCCCGGGAGATGGAGCAGCTGATTGTTAAGATGGAGCAGGCGATTTCCGATTTCGAGGGAACTCTTATTTTAAATGGCAATGACCCCAATGTAGTACGGCTGCACGATGCGGCACCGAAAGCATCCATGCTTGCATTCGGTATGGAGCGCTGCTCCTTCAGCAGTGAAACAACAGGGGAAGCAAGTGAAGGCAAGTTCTGTCCACGATGTGGAAAAAGACTGGAGTATGCATTTTATCAGTATTCCCATATCGGCGTATTTCACTGCAGCGGCTGTGATTTCCAAACACCGAATCTGGATGCGGCAGGAGTGGTGGAAAGCATTCCAAAACGCAGTTTCCGCTATGAAGGCAAAGCATTCAGCGCACCGCAGGGTGGATTGTATACCATGTATAACTGCATGGCTGTTCTGGCAGTCGCAAAGCTTTTGAAAGTGGATACAAGGCATGCTGCAGCGGCTTTTACTCACATCAAGGTACCGGATGGACGAAATGAAGCATTTACATATAAGAACCACACCTGTGTGCTGAATCTGGTAAAAAACCCGACGGGAGCCAATGAGGTCATGAAGGTGATCGAAGAGGACGAAACCGAAAAAAGCATCCTCATTGTATTAAACGATAATGCACAGGATGGAACGGACGTATCCTGGATCTATGACACCTTTTTCGAGAAGCTCATGAAGAATACTACAAAGCGTATCATTGTTTCGGGCAGTCGCTGCTATGACATGGCACTGCGTTTAAAATACGGAGGCTATACAGGAGCGCTGGAGGTTCAGGAACAGATGAAGGAGGCTGTAACAGCTCTTCTGAAATCAAATGAAACCATGTATGCGATAGCGACCTATACCGCCTTGCAGCCGGTACGCAATCTGCTGCTGACTCAGAGTGTGCAGGAACGAAAAGGAGGCGCATGATATGGAGCTGAATGTATGCTGGATGTACCATGATATTATGGATCTCTATGGTGATAAGGGAAACATGATGGTTTTACAGAAACGCTGTGAGGAGCGCGGTATCAGCATCACCATTGATACCCTGTCCATTGGAGATCAAAGGGACCTTCGCGTGTATGACCTTCTTTTTCTGGGTGGGGGCGCCGACAAGGAACAGATGATGCTGATCGATGATTTGCTTTCCAGAAGGGAAAATATTCGTGAGGCGATGGAGCAGGGGACCTTCGTTCTATTGATTTGCGGCGGTTATCAGCTGTTTGGACAATATTATATCAGTGCAGATAACGAAAAAATTGAGGGGCTGAAATTTTTCGATTATTATACGACTACCGGCAGCAATGGAACACGCTGTATCGGCAATATCGCCATACGCTGCAATCTGGATGGTCATGAAATCACTGCTGTTGGCTTTGAGAACCACGGTGGCCAGACCTGCAATGTAGCAACACCGCTGGGGAAAGTCATCAGTGGCTATGGAAACAGCTTTGATAGTGGATATGAGGGCTTTTATAACGGAAGTGTACTTGGCACCTATATGCACGGCCCGCTTTTCCCGAAAAACCCAGAAATTGTCGACTTTGTTATCTATAAGAGCCTGAAAAAGAATCATCCGGATGTTCAGCTGGAGGATCTCATACAATTGGATGACACACTGGAACAGAAAGCAAAGGAAGCTATGCTAAAACGGCTTCAGGTGCAATAACCGGAATAACCGATATCTTATAGGAAATATAAGAGTCGGTTTTCTTATTCCCCTTAAATATTATGTTAATCTATATATATAATATAAAAACAGTTGATAAACATAATATTAGGTGTTATAATTCATGCGAGGAGACGATACTTGTCCCATTGTCACTCAAAAGGAGGTTGTCATGCAACCTCTTTTCACAATGAAGGCACAAAGACACGTCGAAATGAAAAGCTGAGAGCCTTATGCTTACTTACACATTCTGCCGGCTTCTCTATCTGTTGAAGCAAATAAACGGATACTGGTTGGTGCTATGTATAGGATATATCAAATGAACAAAAGAGGTGCTGTTATGGCTAAGGAACATAATTTTTTTAAAATGGAAATGCTGATTCTCCTTATATTAAAACAAGGGGATTGTTACGGCTATGAGCTTGCCGGTATTCTGAAGAAGCAGACAGAGGGGATTATTGATATAAAGATGGGCACCCTGTATCCCATTCTCTATAAGCTGGCTGATGATCACTGCATCACCGGTATGGAGGTAAGGGAAGGACGCAGAACAAAAATCATTTA
This sequence comes from Erysipelatoclostridium sp. DFI.2.3, assembly GCF_019132535.1. Classification (NCBI taxonomy): domain Bacteria; kingdom Bacillati; phylum Bacillota; class Erysipelotrichia; order Erysipelotrichales; family Coprobacillaceae; genus Thomasclavelia; species Erysipelatoclostridium sp. DFI.2.3. Next base: position 145,688 of record NZ_JAHOOJ010000008.1, read on the forward strand.
CAAGCTGGAGCCAAAGGGAGAAGCTTTGCTGGTAACTTTGCAAAAGCGTTATACAGTCTGGGTTCAGGCAATTGATTTGATTATGAAGGGAGCATAGGAACATGGCTGGTAAAGAAAGATACAAACGGGAAATTGCGATGCTGTTCCCTTATATGTCAAAAAAGGAGAAAATGTTTTTAAATAACTACATGCATAATATCGAGGATGCAGAATATAAGGATATCGTAAAGGAATGGGGAGCACCGATTGCAGTTGTGCATTCCTATATTGAAGCACAGGATACAGAAATCATCATGAAAAAGTTAAACAGAAGAAAGCTTTTAAAGAAATTTTTATCTGCTGTTTTATTCCTGCTGATTGCAACACTTGCAATCTATACGTATTTTCTAAATAAATCCTATCAGGCCGTACGGGATACGGTTCCCAATGAAATCAAGGAGACCTTGATTATTGAAGAGTAACCTGATGGAGCAGCGTTACTTGTTAATTAGAAGAACCCGATTTTGCTGTTCTTCTTTTTCGTTTACAAAGTACGCAGATTCTATTAAACTTAAAACATTACATAATATACATTATGCGAAGTAAAAACATAATACATATGTATCCAATATATCCAAGATCAGCCATCATTATCAATTACAGACCATAATGAAGCAGTTGGCAGCTTGTATACCACTTTGGGTAACTTATCGGCATTTCATTGCATTTCTGCTGTGTGCCCTTTATACTGAAATCAACAGGAGGAATACAGGATGAAGCTTACCATACTTCAGGATGACGCAATAGCAGAAGATGAAATCATCATCAGAACAGCAACACGTCATCCGTGCTTAGAAAGACTGATAGATTTGATAAAGCAATACAGCATTACCTTAAAGGCTTATCACAACAATCGGGAATATTATCTTCCCATAGAGACTATTTACTATATTGAATCTGTTGATGGAATCACATATCTGATAACGGAGAAGGATTCCCTGTTATGCAGAATGTCTCTTCGCGAGATTGAGGATAGTGTTCAGCATACCTCGTTTTGCAGGATAAGCAAGCATATGATTGTAAATACAGCACATCTGAAGGCTGTAGAATCCTATGCTAACCATCGGCTGCTGCTGGTGCTGAAGAATGACGATAAAGTACTTGTAAACAGAAATTATGTAGAGCATCTGAAAAAACAGATAAAAAAATTATAGGAGGATGAATATGAAAAGCTTTTTAAAAAATTATGTGCCCTATGGATGCATGTGCTTCACTGCAATCTTACTGATCAATGCATGTTCTGCTTTCCTTCACAATACACCACTTATTCTGGATGCTGCCAGCCTGCTTAGGGATTTTGGAATATATATGCTTCTTATCATAGCCGATTACGGTATCAATGAATACATGGAATTCAAAACATACCGAAGCTTTGTCATAACAGAATTTCTCATACTCACAGGAATTTTCCTAATCCTGAACAATGCGGGACACCTGGATACTCTTCAGGTACGCTCCATCATTTCCCAAATTCTGAGTATGGCTGTGATTCTGGGGGCAATACGCCTGTATATCGCCTATAGCTTTCGAAAGGAAATAGATGATCTGAATGAACATCTGAAATGAAACCTGTTGATTTCTTATTTTCGCCAGGAATACTCAAAGTGCCTGTTTCCTACATACAGCATGTGGATACAGGCACTTTTATTTATATTTATCTATCTTTTACAACATATTCTTTGTTACGTTTGTTCACCAAGAGCTATTGAGCTTCCGTAAGGTTTTTCATCTGCATAAGAAAATCCTTCTGATTATCCTCTTCACTTTTTGTTGGATCCTGTGCTTCATACAAAATACAGGGCAGTTCATGACAGTGTCCGCAGTGCTTTAGCTTCTTACTTTTCTTACAGCATTCATAAATATCACAGACATCTCTATCCTCCACATATTGCAGCCAGTATGGCTTCCCTTCCAAAGCCTTACATCCAAGGCAGATGTCCGGATAATGCTCACATGCATCACACTGAACACCACAAACACTCATAGTTCTTGTTTTTACAGCCTCCATTACAAGTTCTCCTTTCTACAGAATCTGGTTTAACCTCTACCCTAACCATACCATAGATAGGTACATATTGCCATCCTTTTTCACGATTACTCTGTTTTCCTTGTACTGACCTCTGCATAGCATAATGTAATGGATGTCTCTGCGGGAACGATTTTCTTATAGAAACGACCCTCCTCATCTCTATACTCTGAAATTTTTGTGGAAGAGGTATTGAAAAATTCTTCCGATTCCTGTTTTCCGTCACGATTGATAAAGCTTTGCCACAGTACCACATAGGTATCCTCTTGAGAAGGGGGTATCTCTTTTATGAAATCCTCCTGCGGCATATAAAGAACGGTAGAATCTGAAACCTTTTCAATCGTCAATGCTTCCGAGAAGGCATGAATTTCATAGTTCTTTTTCATATCCCGAAAATCTGCAGGATTTGCTTTCCCCTTGTAAATATTCACCGTATCGTTTGTATCTCTGCCATATTGATCAAACGTGTAATAACAGATCTCACCAACAAAACGTGGTGTATAGTCTGTATGATACTCTTCCCCATTCGTGATTAAAATAGAATCTTTCAGATCCTTGGCGAAATTCTTTTGTAGATCTCTGTAAATGAATATGCCATCATCACTCAGATTATCGATGAAGGATATTTCATTTTTTGCAAGCTCATGCAAGAAATCACTTTCCCCATTTTTTGAAGTAAAATTCAATAGAATGAGATTGGTACGATTGATATCTTTTCGATGCTGCAGCGTTTTTGGCTCGGGTTCATCCACCGTATATAGCAGCGTCTTACTATACATATCTTTCATAAATGCATCAATATCACCGCCATCATACTTTATTTCCTTTGGAAAGACATTCTGATACCATGCTCCTTTATACTGGAAGAAAACATCAAACGCAGAAATATGCAGGTCTGTGTCCAAATTCAACGAAGCTTCAATTCTCTTTCTGTATGCCTCTTGCAGCTCCGGCATCTGATAGTCATCACTTCCATCCTGATTGTTTTCATCTGTGTAGACATTTACTGTAAACGATCTTTCCTGATACATCATTTCAACCCATGCTGTACCATCCGGTTTCCGTTTGAGCCTGGGAATGGGTGATGCATCGCCATATCCCAGATGGGTTTCTTTTACAGTTGGCTGTATACCGTATTTATCCTTCATATAAAGAAGAGCATTGGCTGTCCCCTGTTGTTTTTCCCTATCCAGCTCCTGTTTCTCCTCTTTGCTGGTACAGGCACTCATACAAAGAAGCATCAGCAGAATCAATAAGCATTTCTTCACCATAGACGGCCTCTCTTTCTAAATCCGGTTATTTTTTCGTACGCTGTTTATCAGCTAAATTATACCACATGCCCTTATCAGTGAACAGCAAAGTCAAAAATGCCTGATCTTTGTGCAGCTGCTTCCATCATCTGGCTGTATGCTCATCCGTAAATATTTTCCAATATCTTTCTATGATTCACGCAAAACAAAAAGCTGTCATAAACCTTCCCTTTATTCGTGAACCCTGAAGGATTCAGAAGCTGACCAAGACACGAAAAAAGAACACCAAAGGATTCTTTCAGTCATCATCTCTTCTTCCCAGTACCATAAGCAGGATACGTAAGATTTGTGCGAGAGTGGAGAGTACTGCTGCAACATAGGTGAAGGCTGCTGCACGAAGCATTCTCTTCACATCATAGCGCTCCTGTTCGCTGATCATGCCGTACATGGCTAGCTGTTTCACAGCCCGGCTGCTGGCATTGAATTCCACCGGCAGCGTCACAATCTGAAACAGCAGAATGATACAAATCATAGCAATACCCGCATACAGAATAACCGGTGTGGAGGCAAACAGAAACAAGCCGAGCACAAGCACGACCCAGCCAAGCTGGGAAGCAATATTTGCCATCGGCAGCAGCCGGTTTCGCAGACCGATCGCCCCATAATGCTCCTTATGCTGAATGGCATGTCCTACCTCATGAGCGGCAACACTGATAGAGGCAATGGAGGCGTTGTAGAAGATATCCGGAGATAGACGCACAACATGATGGACAGGATCATAGTGATCCGATAGCATACCGCCCTTGGCTACCTCTACACGGATGCTTTGCAGATTGTTCATATCCAGAATTCTGCGGGCAACAGCCTCTCCAGTCAAACCATGCTCGTTCGGAATTCTCTTATATTTGTGATAAGCAGCCTGTACACGGGACTGGGCAAGCATTACAACTGCGAATGCCAGAATATACAGAAAATACTGAGACATATACGAATTATTAAACATAGGTATCCTTCCTTTTCAATATGTATGTATTAGTTATTATATCACAACTGCAGATGAATTATCAGCAGGTTTGCATAAAGTTGCAGGAAAGCGAATGCTTTGGTCTTTGCTTATGAAAATATGAAAAAAAGGATATCTGTATAAATGATCCCAGACATCCGTTTTTAGCCTACTATTTTACTGCTTCCTTCAATGCTTTTGCAGCTTTGAATTTCGGCGCTTTTGAAGCGGCGATTTCAAGAGGTTCCTTAGTTGCAGGGTTGATTCCCATACGTGCAGGACGTTCGCTGATTTCAAATTTTCCAAAACCAGAGATATCAACTTTTCCGCCTTCAGATAAAGTCTTTGCAATTTCATCGAAAACAGTTTCTACTGCTACAGTTGCATCTTTCTTTGTCATTTCCAATTTCTCAGCAACGACTTCTACTAAAGCTTTTTTATTTAAAATTTCACTCATGTTCATTACCTCCAACATAGCTATATGATACCATCTGGAAGCGTATATTTCAACATTTTTCTCAAAAAAGATGGTTTTAAAATCCCCATTATTTCTGCGGTTTTCTAATGCCGTTATTTCTAGAGAACGATGGCAATGACATTGCCTTTTCCCTTATTTACAAGTTTTGTAAGAATGTCCTGCAATCTTGCTCTGGCTGCTTCCGGTATCATGGAAAGCTTGGCATTGAGACCGTCACGGATCAGATCCGACAGCTTGCGTCCGAAGATATCGCTGTCCCAGATGCTCTGATCATCATTTCCATCATCCCGCAGCAGATAACGAATCAGCTCTTCACTTTGCTCCTTACTGCCGATAATCGGCTCAAAGGTGCTTTCCACATCCACCTTGATCATATGAATGCTTGGGGCGATTGCCTTCAGCTTCACACCATAGCGGCTGCCCTGCTTCACAACCTCCGGCTTGCTGAGCTGAATATCCTGCAATGAGGCACTCGCAAAGCCGTATCCGGTCTGCTTGACCATTTTCAATGCACTTTCAACTGCATCATATTCCCGCTTCGCCTTGCTGTAATCCTGCATGAGAGATATCAGCTCCGCCTTATCCTTTATCTCGTGACCGATGATTTCCTTCAGAATTTCATTATACAGCCCAGGCTTTACAGTGATGTCCACATTGACAATCCCCTGCCCTGTATCTATGGTGGCAAGATTGCTGCCGTCGATATACTCATTTTCATTTAACACATCGGTGATATTTTCCACCTCGCGAAGACGGTCCACGCTGGACATGCTTTCCTGAATCGTATCATGAAAGCTTTTCTTCAGCCAGTGATCATCGCTCAGTACTGCAATCCACTGCGGCATGTTGATATTGATCTCCGATACCGGGAATTCATACAGAGCCTCCCGAAGGATATCATGAACATCCTCCTCACTCATATGGTTTACTGCGATTGCAAGTACCGGTACCTCATATTTTTCCTTAAGCTTGTCCACGACAGCCTTGCAGGCCGGAGAATGCACATCCGCACTGTTGACAACGACAATAAACGGCTTGCCAATCGACTTGAGTTCATCAATGACCTCTGCCTCAGCTTCGATATAGGCTTCTCTTGACAAATCGGAAATCGTACCATCCGTCGTCACAACAATGCCGATTGTGGAATGATCCTGAATAACCTTCTGTGTACCGGTCTTGGCAGCCTCGTTGAATGGTACCGGTTCATCATTCCAGGGGGTACGTACCATACGGATTCCATCCTCATCCTTATAACCCTTCGCTTCCGGTATAACATAGCCTACACAGTCCACCAAACGGACATTCACGGTAAATCCGTCATCAAATTCGATTGTTGCGGCATTATTCGGCACAAATTTCGGTTCGGTGGTCATAATCGTTTTACCGACTCCTGCCTGCGGCAGTTCGTCAATCATGCGTGATTTCTCAAATTCATCACTGACATATGGAATGACTGCTTTTTCCATAAACTCCTTGATGAAGGTTGATTTGCCGACGCGTACAGGACCCACGATCCCTAAGTATATATCGCCACCGCATCTTTGTGCTATATTCTTTAAAATCTCTGTGGTATTCATTGTTTGTCCTCCCTTAGTCATTCTAAACTTATGATGAATTGAGGTACTTTATGACTAAACAGACAAAAGAAGAAAAAGAAAAACAGATGGATTTCACCTGTTTCTCAGTAATTGCTCAACAACGCTTTCCAGGACATCATTGCAGGCACCGCAGACAGTTCCTGCTCCGGTAGCATCCTGCACCTCCTGGAAGCTGGAAGCACCTGCCTCAATTGCCGTTTTGATATCACGAACAGAGACACTCATGCAGGTACATACAATATCTTCATCATGCATATAGCTCACACCTCACTGTCTACTAGGATACCCGTTTTCGAAAAAGACATACAGCATTCCCTGAAAAAGGTACTTCCACAAAAAAAGGAAGATCCGAAGTCATCGATTTCGGCAATCCTCCTGTTAGGTAAATGCTTGCTGATTATGTATATTGTAATTATTCGGCAGTACCCACATCACTCAGTGTCAGACCCTTGTTTTGTTCCAACGCCCACTTGATGCCCCAGTTATTCATGAAAATAATCAGATTTCTACCCTTTAAATCACGTACGCGCTTGGAATCACTGGTAAGATTCAGCGTATTCGGATCTAATGCCTGATCATCGATCCAGCGAACGCACTGGAACGGCAGAATTTCGAGCTTGATATCGACATTGTATTCACTTTTTAAGCGCTGTTCCAGCACCTCAAACTGCAGCACGCCGACACCGCCGACGATGATTTCCTCCATTCCGATATTGATTTCCTGAAATACCTGAATGGCACCTTCCTGTGCAATCTGCGTAATTCCCTTTGTAAACTGCTTCCTCTTCATGGTATCCTTTTGCGTAACACGGGCAAAGTGCTCCGGAGCAAAGGTTGGAATCTTTTTAAATTCAAACTTCATGGAGGGATCGCACAGCGTGTCTCCGATGGAGAAAATGCCCGGATCAAACACACCGATCACATCCCCTGCATATGCCTCTTCGACAATTTCACGATCCTGTGCCATAAACTGCTGCGGCTGTGAAAGCTTGATTTTACGGTTTTGCTGCATATGCATAACCTCCATTCCCTTTTCAAATCGTCCGGAACAGATACGCATAAAGGCAATACGGTCACGATGTGCCTTATTCATGTTTGCCTGAATCTTAAAGACAAAGGCAGAAAAGCGCTCATCCATGGGATTGATTTCTCCCTGTGAGGATTCTCTTGGCAGCGGAGAGGTTGTCATATCCAGAAAATGGGAAAGAAACGGCTCCACACCGAAATTCGTCAGTGCACTACCAAAGAATACCGGTGTCAGCTCTCCCTTTGAAATAAGCTCCTGATCAAATTCAGTGCTGGCGATATCCAGCAGCTCACTATCCTCACGCAGCTGCTCGAAGAAATGATCGCCCAGTACGCCACGGAAGGTTTCATCCTCCAGCGTACCTTCGCTTACCTCCGCAGCCTTTTGTCCGTGATCGCCTCCATGAAAGGCGATGATACGGTGATGATCACGTTCATAAACGCCTTTGAATTCTTTTCCGGAACCGATTGGCCAGTTCATGGCATAGGTGGCGATTCCCAGTTCACTCTCGATATGCTCCAGCAGCTCAAACGGATTCATGGCAGCACGGTCCATTTTGTTGATAAAGGTAAATACCGGTATCTTTCGCAGCAGACATACCTTGAACAGCTTCTTCGTCTGTGCCTCAACACCCTTGGATGCATCGATCACCATAACGGCAGAATCGGCAGCCATCAGGGTACGATAGGTATCCTCCGAGAAATCCTGATGGCCCGGGGTATCCAGAATGTTGATACAGAAATCATTATATTCAAACTGCAGCACAGAGCTTGTGACGGAAATACCTCTTTGCTTTTCGATTTCCATCCAGTCACTGACCGCATGCTTGTTCGCTTTTTTTCCCTTTACACTTCCGGCAGAAAGAATCGCCCCGCCATACAGCAGCAGCTTCTCCGTCAGCGTTGTTTTTCCGGCATCCGGATGGGATATGATGGCGAAGGTTCTCCGCCTTTGTATTTCATTGACATAATTCGTCATACAGCTTCCTCCTATAGTTCTATGTGAAACGATATTCTCGTATTTTTTCGTTTAAAGCAGTTCTCATCTACATGGTGATTCCTCCAGTTCCGTTAGATGACTAGCGTTTTTTATTATAGCATATTCCAACGCTTAAAATCCATAAAACCAAAAAAAATGACGCTGTTTCAGCATCATTATTTCATTTCATGCTTCAAATCACGCAGCATCAAATCCCTTGCGGACTGCTGTGGTTTCTTGTCCTCATACAAAACCCGGTAAATTTCTTCCACAATCGGCATATCGATCTGCTTCTGCTTTGCTACCTCATAAACAACCTTGGCAGTACGTACACCCTCTACGGTCTTGGTGTTGTTCTCCCAGAAATAGCGGGCGCTGTTATGCGTTCCGATTTCATAGCCTGCCTGAAAATTCCGGGAATGTACACTGGTACACGTAACGATCAGATCACCGATACCGGTCAGTCCCATAAAGGTTTCGGCTCTGCCACCCAGAGCGACGCCATAGCGGATCATTTCCGCAAGTCCACGCGTAATCAGGGCAGCCTTGGTATTATCACCATAGCCAACACCACTCAGCACACCGCTGGCAACTGCGATGGCATTTTTCAATGCAACGCCGATTTCACTTCCAACCTCGTCATCTCCGCGGTAAACACGCAGATATTCATTCGAGAACAGCTCCTGTACGGCACAGGCATCCTCTTCACATAAGGATACGGCACAAATCGTTGTCAGCATGCGCAGGACAACCTCCTCTGCATGGCTGGGGCCGATCAACGATACGACGCTTTTCAGTTTATCCTTCGGCATAAAGCGACGAATGACATTGGACATGCGCTCATTTGTCTGCGGATGAAATCCCTTGGAGGTATTTACGACAATAACCGGCTTTTCAACAAGCGCTCCGATTTTTATACACAGCTCTTCCACAGCGATGGTCGGAACGGATAACACAAGAAGATCCGCATCGCGAACAACGTTGAGGTCGCATGTTGCCTTCAGGCTTTCATGCAGTGTCACATCCGGAAAAAACCGGGTATTTTGATGCCGCAGATTGATATCGTCTATTTCCTTGGGATTCTTTCCCCATAATACAACCTCTCTTGCGTTGTCAACAAGCACCTGTGCAAGTGCTGTCCCCCAGCTTCCGCTTCCGATCACAACTGTCTTCAACATGATCACCTGTTTCTTTCTCTGGCTAATATTCTTAGTGTGGTTCCGGTAAATCCGAACGCCTCCCGCAGTCTGTTTTCCAGATATCGCTTATAGCTGAAATGCAGCAGCTCCGGATCATTGACAAACAGCACAAAGGTCGGTGGAGCCACGGATACCTGAGATGCATAGTAAATCTTCAGACGCTGTCCCTTGTGCGTTGGCGGCGGTGTCATCAGCTGCGCATCCATGATGACCTCATTCAATACATTGGTCTGAATCCGCAGTACGGAGTAATCATGAACCTCGTCAATGACCGGCAGAATCGTGTGAATCCGCTGCTTTTTCAATGCGGATACAAACAGGATCGGTGCATAGGATAAATACAGAAACTGTGCACGGATCTCCTTTTCAATGGTATGCATGGTCTGCTCATCCTTCTCTACAGCATCCCATTTATTGTATACGATAATAACACCCTTACCTGCCTCATGGGCATATCCGGCAACGTGCTTGTCCTGATCCCGGATACCTTTTTCTCCATCGATGACTACAAGTACGACATCACTTCGTTCAATGGCACTCATGGCACGCAAAACAGAATATTTTTCAATGTTCTCATAGACCTTGCCGCGCTTTCGGATTCCGGCTGTGTCAATGACAACATATTCCTTGCCTTCCCGTTTGAATGGTGTATCTATGGCATCTCTGGTAGTGCCCTCGATATTGGAAACAATGACACGCTCCTGGTTTAAAATCGCATTGACAAGGGAGCTTTTCCCCACGTTTGGACGACCGATAACACAGAATTTCGTCATGCCGTCATATTCGTTTTTCTCTTTTTCCGGTAAAGCGTGGATAACTGCATCCAGTACATCACCGATACCGATACCATGCGCACCGGATACTGCCAGCGGATCCCCGAGCCCCAGACTGTAGAATTCATAGATTGCATCATTCTGTGCAAAATCATCCACCTTGTTGACGGCCAGAATGACCGGCTTTTTTGTTTTATGCAGCAGTCTTGCGACATATTCATCATCATGGGTCAGACCATCCTTGCCGCTTACGACAAATACAATGCAGTCTGCCTCATCAATAGCGATTTCCACCTGCATGTTGATTTCCGTCTGGAAATCCTGATTTGCAAGCTGAATACCTCCGGTATCGATCACCCGGAATTCTCTGGTCAGCCATTCCGCTTTTCCATAGATACGATCCCGGGTTACTCCCGGTGTATCCTCCACAATACTTTTACGTTCACCGATAATTCGGTTAAAAATCGTTGATTTACCGACATTCGGACGACCAACGATGGCTACAATTCCATTTATCATATGTTGACTTCAGCTTGCGCTGAATGCACCTCCTATCATGAAAGGGTAGGAATATTCCTGCGTATTTCTTCAACAACCTCTGTAATCGTCATATTTGACGTATCTATTTCGATTGCATCCTCCGCCTTACGCAGCGGCGAGGTTTTACGGTTCATGTCCTGATAATCCCGCTGTTCGATATCACGGTAGATTTCATCATAATCCGCTTCCACATGCTTTCCCAGATATTCCTTATATCTGCGATCCGCCCTTGCCTTGACACTGGCAACCATGTAGATTTTCAGCTCTGCATCCGGTAAAACAACCGTACCGATGTCGCGTCCATCCATAATGAACCCCTTATCTCGTGCCATCTGCTGCTGCAGCGCCACCAGACGCTCTCTTACCTTAGGATGTGCAGAAATGCTGCTGGTAAGCATGGATATTTCATTTTCGCGAATCTGCTTGGATACATCCTCGTTATTGAGATATACATTTCCTGCCGGATCAAAGCTGATCTTCATTTCATCCAGCATGGCTGTCAGAGCAGCTTCATCGTTTGGATCGATACCGCGCTTTTTAGAAGCAAGCGCCGTACAGCGATACATCGCTCCGGTATCCAGATGTGAATAGCCCAGCTCCTTTGCCAGTATTTTGGCAATGGTGCTTTTACCGGCCGCACTCGGCCCGTCGATAGCGATATTTATTTTCATCTTTAAATTCCTCCAGCCTTCCATAAAGAATAAGCGATAAAGCCGATGATCACCAGCAATACCAGTATCAGAAAGCACAATACAAAATTCAACAGCTTATTGGTCTTCTCCACACCGTCGGAAAGGTCGGTCAGCTCATCCTCATATTCATCCATCTGTACACGCAGCTGCTGTGTTTCCTCCAGCAGCTTTTTATGCAGAACCGCCTGCTGCGGCGCATCCTTTTTCACAGGTATCTCATCTTCATCCTCAAAAGCATCCTCCATCATAGCTGGCTGAATGATTTTTTTAGCAGGACGCTGCGGACGCTGCTCCGGCTGCGGAGCATATTCCTCGACAGCTTCCACAGCTGCGGGCTGTGGCTGAAAGGATTCCACAACAGGGGCTTTCTCCAACACCGGCTCCTCATATTCGACATCTTCGGCTTCTGCACGATAAGCAGGAGTTTCTACAGGCTCCTTTGTAAAGCGCATATCCGATTCCGGCAAAGGGGCTTCCTCCTCCTTCAACAGATTTTGTACCTGCAGGGCGATATCATCCCGGCTCAATACGGTTTTCTTCGGCTCCTCCGGCTGCGGCTCATCCTGTATTTCCTGTATGTAATGGGATCTTTTTGCACGGTTTGCCGCATTCAGCTGATACAGAATATCAGCCTGTGTGTTATCGCTCTCTCTGGTACCCTTGCGAATATTATATTCTCTTACTTCCTTAATGAAATCATCCAGATATTCATTGGTAAAGGTATCATCTACCGGCGGCTGCTCCAGCGGCTCCTCTTTCTTTTCCCGAACCGGAGTATATTCCCCATCCTCTTTGATATCCACCTTTTTGAAGATAGATGAATCGAATTTCTTTAGGGTTTCCTCCTGCTCCAGCGCACCGTTTTCCTCTGTGTGCAGAGTTTTATCTATATTATTATCAGTTTCAATGGATTTTCTCAATTCCGCATATTTTTTTACTCTTGATAGCTTTTCCATCCGATTACCTCCCAATCTAACAATCATTATAACAAAAATAAAGGTTCTTGGATACGTATATTCCTTAAGAAATCATACTTTTTGAAAACGATTTGCAAAAGAAAAGCTGCATGGGCAGCTTTTTAGTCTTTTGCTCTTCCGGAATATTTTCCATCAGACGTGTTTACCAGCACCATTTCATCCTGATTGATGAACAGCGGCACCTTGATTTCCAGTCCGGATTCCAATGTGGCATTCTTGCTTGCGGAAGTAGCTGTATCACCCTTGACAGCAGGCTCGCATTCCACAATCTGCAGCGCCACCTTATCCGGCAGGATCACACCGAGAATTTCACTTTCAAACATGGAAATATTAACGTTGTCATTCGGCTTCATGAAGTTCATTTCCCATTTCAGACGATCCTTAGGAATCTCAATCTGCTCATAGGTTTCATTATCCATGAACACCAGTGCATCATCTGTATCGTACAAATACTGCATCTCTTTCTTTTCAATGTGTGCAGGTGTGATTTTATCGCCACCGCCCCATGATAATTCTACATTTGATCCCGTTCTCAGGTTTCTGACTTTCGCCTTTACCACCATTGCGGAACGAGCTGTTTTATTCTGACTCTGTTCCAGCACAACGAAGATTTCTCCATCCTGCTGAATTGTCATACCAGGTTTTAAATCATTGGAACTGATCATAATACATTCACCTTTCCTTTATATTTTCTTATGTCCTATTCTATTTTATAGGATTTGACGCATTTGTCAAATTTTTTATGAAAAAAGTCTGATTTTTCACATCAGACTTTTAAAACGGATACTGTCCGCATACAGCATAAAGGCTATAAATGTTGTAAGATACAAATACCAGAAGGTTGTAAAATCAAACAGCTCCTGCCGCCATTCAAAATAGCCAAGAAACAGCAGGACGATCACCAGCGTCAGCAAAAAGTCCTTTCCTTCCAGCGCCTTACAGTTTGCCTCGCGATAAAACAGCCTGCCAAACAGCAGCAGCACAGCATACAGCGGAACCAGCATATAGGCTGTTTCATTCATAATCAGCAGCAGATTTCCAAGTCCTGCAAATGCCAGAAACAACAGTGTGCTCAACCCAATCGTCAGCATGTAAACCACCTCCTTGTTAGTGTGGTTCACACTGCTGTAAATATACAACGTCCTGTATGGTACCATCTGTACGATCAAAGAATATCTGCATATGCACGGTATTGCTTTTTTGCGTATAGGTCACAGCGATATGCTCCTCCTCTTTTGTGAAATGAAAGTATGTGTTTCGAAACAGCACCTCCCATTCCTTCGGCTGCTCTTCCTTCTGCGGTTCCTCCCCTGTCTCGCTCTCTTCACCTTTTCTTTCTTTCATATCAGCTTCAGCATCAGCATCCGGCTTTAGAGTCTCCTGCAGATACCTGCGGCAGTTGTGAATTGCAAATAGGTCATAGGACTCCTGTAATCCACGTACGGCTGCATAGGCTGCAGCGCGCTGTACAAGCAGGGTGACAAAGCAGAGGAAAATCAAAAGAAGCAGCATGGCATACAGACTGATAAAGCCCTGCTCATTCACACGTAAGCAGTGCTTCTTCACGCTTCTCTTTCCGAACCCATGTGACATAATAGCATTCCTTTCTCTTTTGAAACTGCAGCGCATCCACATCCTGCAGAAAAATTTCATAGCCGCTTCTGCGCACCAGACGCCTGCGGTCATATTCCAGTGTCTGCTTCTTTTTTTGATAAATGAAGGAAAGGGTGTTCTCCTGTAAAGACAGCCTGCTGCTTTGTGCAAGCAGGAAGCGAAGCTGATACATGGCGATGCGGTCTTCACTGTAGTAGACAGGCTCCTGCAGCCTTTGCAATGCGGATACCACCGGCATCAGCAAAACACAGCTGACTGCAACACAGCTGAAGGCTACCAGCATTTCCACCAGGGTGAAGCCGCCGTTATTTCTGATAGGCTTCTTCCACTGCATCATTGTCATACCCCTTTCCTGTATCATGCATCGTATGTGTCATTCCCGCACACTGCAGGCAGAGCAGTGCCAGAATGCCCAGAATCATCAAAAGAAACAATGCCTCCATCAAAACGACGCCACGCTTATCGAACATCCATGCGCCCGCTTCCCAGCTGTGCCACAAGCTGAACAGTGGAGGAGGCACTGCGGCAGTTCAGCGTGAAGGCCTTTGAAATCGTTCCCTGTGCGGTATAGTGAAAGCTCATGGACGAACAGCTGGTGGACGACTGCAGAGAATAGATCTCACGATCACAATATACCTTGCTGCCCTGAATCTTTATAGGGATGCTTTTGTGTTCTCTTATCGCCTGAGCCTGGGCCTTTGTACAGATTTCACGTATCTGCTGCACATCCATACGCAGCAGGATGCGCTGCTGCCGCTTCAGCAGCGGTGTCACAAGCAGCAGCACAGAGAGCAGAAGCAAAACAAGCAGCATTTCCACCAGGGTGAACCCGCTATCGCACGGCGGCCTGTCCATTGCTGATTTCAATGGTGTCTCCATTCGGGCATCGGCGCTGTGTATCCTTTAAATATCCCTTACTGATTAAATCGGACATACTTTTCGGCGGACTCAGATTCTCCACCTCATACAAAAGAATCTGTGCATTGGCAACCTCAATCAGTGCCTCACAGCCCTTGCTGCGTATGATTTTTTCCTTCTGCTGAATGTTAGGCAGCGTCAGCAGAAATACGAGTGCGATAATGGATAATACGATCATCATTTCCAGAATGGTAAAGCCTTTGTTATTTTTCATAAGTTCAATTCCTTTCCGATTTCTACATCTGTTCCAGCATTGTAAGCGGGATCAGCATAATCTGGTATACAAGCAAAACCACAACACCCACAAAGCTGTATGCAATGCACTGCACGGTGACTGCCGTACGCTTCAGCAGCCGCTCCCATGTACGTTCCTGCTGCTGCAGCCCTGTCTGCAGCATACTGCACAAAGAACCGGTAGAGCTGCCAATGCGAAACGACTGCTTGAAGATATCGTTCAGCAGCACCTCACGCTCAATCACACAGAGGATATCCTCACCATTTTGCAGGCCGTTCATCAAATGCTTATGTAATTCACAAAACAGGGAGCCTTTTCGAATCTGCTCCAGATACTGCAGGGCGGTTCGTGTCGGTATACCCTGCTTCAGCAGTTCAACCATGTAGCCGGCGAACAGATAGGATTCCACATGGGATGCCAGCTTGCACAGGCGCGTGCTTCTTAAAATCAATGCATTCCTTATGGCAGGCTTATTTCTCAGATACAATGCACCAGCCAGTAAACACAGTGCACAAACACCAATTAACCTGCAGCCTCCCTGCAGAAGACTCACACCGAGCAGCAGTCCTTGAAAGTCCTCCCCCTGATCAAAGCTTTGCAGCATTTGCGGAATAATGGCAGTGCTGAACACCAGCAGCATCACATAGGCAAACACAAAGATGGAAAGCGGATAAGCCGTTTTCTTCAAAAGACGGGATAGCAGATTCCGTTCAAAGTCATACAGCTGCAGGGAGCTGTCGATAGCCCGGCTCAGGGAGGTGATTTTCAGGAAGAAGGAAAGATGCTCAAAAAAGCGCCCTGTTCCCTGTGTTATCAAAATTTCCTCGATGCTGTGTCCCAGCTCCAGCTGTTCTCTGATTCTTGTGGTATCCTTGCCCAGCAGCTGTAAAGCCTCCAGATAGGGATAGCCGTTCTGCAGCAGATCATGCAGATAGCGCCATTCCTCATTGCACATATGGAAGGTCGATGACGGCTTCCTCCTGTGCAACAATTCCTTTTGAAACAGCAAGCTGAATCTCCTGAAAAATATCACGATGCTGCTGAGGCAGCTGTTCCTCACGGAAGTAAGCATCCAGCTCATTTTGTTCCAGTATTTCATATATACACACCCTTTCCTGCGTTCCCTTTTTCTTGTACAGACGCTGTGCACAAACAGCACTCAGTGTATGATACAGTTCCTCCCTGCGCAAGCCGAATTCAAGCAGACGCTTGATTGCCTCACTGCAGCATTTGGCATGAATCGTTGTAAATATCAGATGTCCGCTTAATGCGCATCGAAGCAGCATACGTGCCGTGGATGGATCACGTATTTCTCCAATCATGATGACATCCGGATCATGACGCAAAAGCTCCTTGATTCCTTCCTCATAGGTAAAGCCTCCTGCCTCATTGATCTGCAGCTGCAAATAGCTGTCATCAAAGATTTCAATAGGGTCCTCCAGCGATACGACATGCAGTCTGTTCTCTTGAGCAATCCGCTTCAATATCGCGTGCAGGGTTGTCGTTTTCCCGCTGCCGGTGGGACCGCTCAATACGATGAGTCCGCTTCTTGTTTTCGTCCAGTTCAGAAAGCTGGCTGTCTGCTTGCTGTCTAAGCTCAGATCTTCCAGTGATATTTCTTTGTGGTTGTTCAGCACGCGCAGTACCGCTGTCTGTTTTTCAAGCGTCGGCAGCAGGGAGAAGCGAAAATACAGAAGCTCCTGACGAAACTCATACTGAAAATTTCCGCTTTGCGGCTGCAGAGTGTTTCCTAAATCCAGATTACTGATGTACTTCAGATAACAGAACAAGCCTTCATCAAATGCAGCGTTCTGAACAGTTTCCAGACCATTCCATCCGCGTACCTGTACATGCAGCCTGTGCTGCATCAATGTGAAGTGTACATCAGTAGCCCGCTTGCGTTCCACCATGTGCAGCAGCTGTTCAAATTTTTCCTTCATACTCTCACCTTCTTTCTATTTACATACTTCTATACGTTTCAAAATGGCAAAACTCCTAAATTATTCTCAAAAAAGGTAAAAAAAAACGAGAATTATCCCGTTTTCTTAAAAATGTATCATTTTAAATTCTTTTTCATGGTTTTAACCGCCGTCATATAGCCATGCTTTTCATAAAGCCTCTGAGCACTCCGGTTTTCCTGCAATACGTTTAGCTCCACATATTCCAGATGCCGTTCTCTGGCCCAGTGCTCCACCTCCTGCAGCAGGCGGTTACCGATACCAAGACCTCTGGCTTCCCGGCTGACCACCAGATCCATCAGCGTGGCATATGCATGCGGAATCACAAAGGAATCCGCCGGTGTCAGCTGCTTCATCACCAGTGCCAAACCGAAAATACAGGAATTTTCCACAGCCAGCAGGATGTCGCAATCCTCCAGCCGGATCATCGTTTTTAAAAACTCCTCATCCTGCATGCCCCGACAATAGCTGAAGGGCTGCAGTCTTGCCATGTCTGCATATAGAACCTCATACAGCCTCAGAATTTCCCGTATATGAGACTGCGTCGCCGTAATGATTGTCATAATCAGAACTGCAGATATGGGTTATAGCGAAATTCCATATCCAGCGTCGTATCCGGTCCGTGCCCCGGGTACACCTTCAGCTTTGAAGGCAGTGTTTCCCGTATCATCCGAAGCGTCTGCATCATTTTGGTATTGCTGCCAGTCGGTAAGTCCGTACGTCCGATGCTCCCCTGAAAGATGACATCTCCACAGATCAGATTATCATCCCACAGCAGCATGGTACTTCCCTCACTGTGTCCGGGGGCGTCGATTGCCTGAAGCGTAAAGGCACCGATGCTGTTTTTACCCGGCTTCAGCTTTGTTACCGGACTGTTCACAACAACAGGAGCCTGATAGGAGAAGTTCAGCATCGGGTCCTGCAGCATCGCCATATCCAGCTCATTGATATAAACAGGACAGTGATATTTCTTAACAAGCGCATCCACACCGGCAATATGATCAAAGTGTCCATGTGTCAGCACAATCGCATCCACAACACCATTTTGTGAATCAATCGTTTCCTGCAGCTTGTGAGATTTGCTTCCGGGATCAACAATCAGTACATGATTCTCTTCCCACAACAGGTAGGTATTTACCTGCACCATACCCAAAACAAAAGTATCCATCTTTTTCATGTCAGTCACCGAATAAAAAAGACCGTAGTCGGCCCTTCTTATTTTTTCTCCTTATGTAAAGTTTTCTTGTTACAACGTGGGCAATATTTCTGAATTTGCATACGTTCTGGATTTTTACGTTTATTACGTGTCCCGATGTAGTTTTCTTCGCCACATTCTGAACATTTGAACGTGATTCTATCTCTCATGTTGTCCCTCCTCGTACTTGCTTGAAAATTATATCATACTCTTTACAAAAAAGCTAATACTTTTTGAAAAACTCTTTTAAAACTTCCGGCATGATATTGTAGGCGCACAGGTTTCCGGCAACGCTTTGATCATTTGTTGCAGATTCCGGTACAGAGCAGGCAAATGCCACCTTGGCTTCCTTATCATATGGCGCATAGCCGACAAGAGAAGCATTGGTAAAATCCTCTACCTCGGCAGTACCGGTTTTTGCAGCTACCTGTACATCCAATGACTTGATAGGGTCGATTGCATGCTCTCCTGCAACCACCTCGCGAAAGCCCATCTGGATCGTTTCCAAATCCTCCTTGCTTCCCGGCAAAGCTGACAACACCTGTGTTTTATTTTCATATACTGTATAATCTGTATTTACTTCTGTTGCCGTATTAACCAGCTTCGGCTGTACCTTTTTACCGCCATTGGCGATGGTTGCCGCATACTGCACAAGCTGAATCGGCGTATAGTTATCATACTGCCCGATGGAATAATCTAGTAATAATCCAGGATTCATAGTATTCCCTGTAAAGCCTTGTGCTTCATTTGGGACATCCAATCCTGTTTTTGTACCGAGACCAAACATGGAATAATAATTCCGCATCAGCTTGAAGGTTTTCTGCGCCATTTCATTTGTGATGCCCAGTGGCTGATTATATACATAATTACCGCCAGCTAATTTTATAACAGACTTAAACATATAAACGTTACTGGATACCGCTAATGCACGAATCGAATTCACCGTACCATATGTGTTGAACGATCGCTTAAATGGTGTTCCCGCTATTTTCATTTCTTCATCCTGCTCGGTACTGTAGCGTGTCTGAATTCCCTGATCCAGCATCATATACACCGTAGCGCCCTTTACAACGGAACCGGACGCAAAGGCATCCAAATACGCACCACTGGAATAGTTCTGAATTTTCCCATCCTCATCCAAATATTTACCGCTCATCGCATAAATTTCACCGGTCTGAGGATTCATGAGGACAACGATCGCTTTCTTGAATTTTTCACGACCTGCTGTGCCTGCATACTTCTTTAATGTATCCTCCAGAATGTCATCAACCTTCTTCTGCAACTCCACATCGATGGTCAGATGCAAATCATAACCGTTCTTGCCGCTGCTTGTTTCATTCATAATAGCTGTGCCATCGGAATCATACGATATCTCACTGACTCTCGGTGTGCCGCTCAGTAAATCCTCATACTGCTTTTCCAGACCGCTTTGCCCGACACGATCCGTCAGCGAATACCCCATCGCTTCGTAATAGGAGCGCAGCTCGGAGGGTACACCCTGCTTGGAGGTCGTAATACTTCCCAGCACATCACGCAGCGTATCTTTATATGGATATTCCCGCTTCCAGGAGCCTAGATTCACATCAAAGCCCCGGTATTTGTCTTTATTTTCCATCAGCTTTGCGACACTATCACTGTCCACATCCTCCAGAATCACCTTATTCTGATTGTTGGGCAGCTTGCGCATAGACAGGTAAACAGAAAAAGCATCCTTTATATCATCATCCGCCAGCTCATTCACCATTTTCATCGTAATCCGGCTTCTGATTTTCTTTTCCTGTTCCTCTGCTGTCAGTGTTTCCTTCTCCTGTTCAGACAACAGGTTCTTCCCGGAGTCCTTATTTCCTTTTTCATCCTTATGTAAAAACATATACAAATCCTGATAATCCGAATTTGTCATACCCTTGTGATCCACCTTGAAATCCTTGGCAAAGGTCTGTGCCAGCTTCCACTGCTCCTCACTTGTTGTATCCTTGGGAGGAAAGTAGACAATATTATGAGAGGAAACGGTCTTTGCAATAACCTTTCCGTTTCGATCCACCATTTCTCCGCGCGCCGTACTGTCCGTCTGCTTTTGCGATGAGTAATTTTCCAGCTTCGCTGCATAGTCCTCCTGATTTCTTATCTGCAGGAAAACCAGCCGTACAGAAACAACGGCAAAAATCAGACAAATGATAATACCGAAAATAAAGATGCGCCTGTTTACGATTTTAAAATAATCGTTCTGCGTCTTCAGAACATCAGAGCTTCTGCTTAATTTTTTTTGATCAAGATCTCGAAAGGGATTTCGTATCATGCGCACACCTCCTGCCCATTAGTATACCATAAACAAAATAGTGATTCCATACATTTGAAAATTTGTAAGATTTTCGTAATGGGGCAGCGGATTGCTTTTCGCAAGCGACTTCTGCTATAATGAAGACATGAGGTGAAACGACATGAAAAGAACGGAAACAAGAAGTATTCAGGTACGAGATATAACGATCGGCGGACAGAATAAAGTAGTTATTCAGTCCATGTGCAATACACGAACAAGTGACATAGAGGCCACCGTGGCACAGATTTTACAGCTGGAGCAGGTTGGCTGTGAGCTGGTGCGCATGGCGATTATAGATGAAGCGGATGCAGCTGCCATCACTGAAATCAGGAAGCGTACACATATCCCGCTCGTTGCGGATATCCATTATGACTATCGACTGGCTATTGCTGCAGTAAAGGCCGGCATTGATAAGATACGTCTGAATCCGGGAAATATCGGCAGCAAAGAAAATGTGAAGGCGGTTGTGGCGGTATGCAAGGAATACCATATACCGATTCGCATCGGCATTAACAGCGGTTCTCTGGAAAAGGACATTCATGAAAAGTATGGCAGACCTACCGCTGAGGGCATGATGGAAAGCGCACAGCGCCATGTGCAGATTCTGGAGGAGCTGGACTTCCATGACATCTGCCTGTCTTTTAAATCCAGTGATCCACTGCTTTGTATCGATGCCTACCGCATGGCATCCACAGCCTTCCCCTATCCGTTGCATCTGGGTGTAACGGAAGCGGGCACCTTCATCGGCAGTGCAATCAAAAGCAGCATGGCACTGGGAACATTATTAAATGAGGGTATCGGTGATACGATTCGCATCAGTGTCAACGGGGATCCGGTGAATGAAATAACAATCGTCAAGCAGCTGTTGAAATGCTGCGGTTTATTGAAAAACACGCCGAATTTGATTGCCTGCCCGACCTGTGGCAGAACAGCGTGGGATATGCAGCCGGTTGTAAATGAAATGGAAGCCTTTCTGCAGACCATAAACTGTGATGTAAATGTGGCGATTATGGGCTGTGCAGTAAATGGACCAGGAGAGGCGAAGCATGCGGATATCGCGATTGCCGGCGGCCGCAACGAGGGCTTGCTCATCAAAAAGGGAGAGATTATTGAAAAGCTGCCGCAGGAACAGATGGTGGCACGGCTGAAGGAAGAGATTCTGGCATTTGAAAAAGAACACAGCTGATATAAACCCACGGCATAAGTTCATGGCAATATCAGTCTATACACCCCTTGCTTAGAAAAGTAAAAGAATTCACTGCTACCAATCATAACGGTAACACTGAATTCTTTTTTATGCATCCTAAAACATATAATACAACATTTTCATTTTCCTTCGCAAAGAGAACATTCCTTTTATGATATGTGTATTTGAAAGGAATGTAGCCTGAAAGTGTATTTGAAAGGAATGTAGCCTGAAAGTGTATTGAAAAGATGTACCTTTGCTATTGGGGTTTGTCCTATTCCTTTGCATTCTTGAACGGCCAATCAATTACAGATAACAGCCCATTTCAATGCGGACATTTTTTCTTTGTATATCCTGATTGCTTGCAACACTCAAATCACAGCCCAGAAACACGAAGCCGCTGCGCAGGTAGCATTGTATGGCAGGATCATTACAGGATTGCGTTTCCAGCAGAACGCAGCGGATATCACGCTACATTGCCAGCTGTCTGGCATGCTCCAGCAAACGGGTAGCGCAGCCTCTTCCCCGATAGGCTGGCTCTATAAACAGATTGGTAATCCGCAATCTCTGTGTCCAAGCCTCCATGCAGATTTCTAAAAGACCGGCAATCTGTCCATCCACACATACGCCATACAGCTCCGGCTGCTTTAGCCATTCACTGCCCCAAACATCATCAAAGCCGCAGGACAGCGGTTTTGGTAAAGCCGTGCGCTGAAACATTACGCCAAAGCAAGCTGCGTCCTGACTGACGACTGCTTCATAAACATACGATGTCGTGTATTGAACCTTTATGGCTTTGCCACGATATGCGGCAATATCCAGTTCACATATTTCCATATCAGATGTCTCCCTTGATTTTCTCCATAATCTGTTCATCAAACACACCGCTTCTCAGCATGGCGATTTCTTGACGATATGGCGGATGATCCTCGACATATGGTGTTTCCAAAATCTTTACAACATCCTTTACACGTTCATTATGTACAATGGCATTCAGCTTTTCAAAACCGATTTCGCCAAAGCCGATATTCGCATGCCGATCCTTACGAGCTCCCTGTACATTTTTGGAATCATTGATATGCATACAGGCCAGACGTTCCAGACCGATGACAGCGTCAAATTCATCCAGCACTTTATCAAAGTCGGACAGATCATAGCCAGCATCATGAATATGACAGGTATCCAGACAGACGCGCAGACGATCACCGTATTTTGCATGATCCATCAGATAACGGATATGCGCAAAGCTATAACCGATTTCACTGCCCTTGCCAGCCATCGTTTCAATGGAAATCTGAACATCCTGTACATCCTGCATTGCCAGATCCAATCCCTCAACGATCTTCTTGAGACCTTCTTCTTCTCCGGCCTTTACATGACTTCCGGGATGCAGCACCAGAACCGTTGCATGCAGCGCCTGTACGCGCGCTATTTCCTTTTGTAAAAACTCCACGCCCAGCGCAAAGGTTTCCTCACGGATACAATTTGCCAGGTTGATGATATAGGGAGCATGCACTATCATACTGCCTTCGTCAATCCCATGCTCCTTCATCAGGCTGTGTGCTTCCTCTATTTTCAGTTCGTGCATTGCTTTGCGTCGTGTATTCTGCGGTGCACCGGTATACAGCATAAACGCATTGGCGCCATAGCTGATTGCTTCTTTTACCGATCCCAGCACATAATCCGGCGCAGACATGGAAACATGACAGCCCAGCTTCATTCCTGTCCACCCCGTTTCTCCATGACCCTTTGCTTTGCACGTTCCTTTTTCTGCCGCTGAATATCCTCCTGAATCATTTGGCGGCGTGCCTTACGCTTCAGCTTTTCCACTTCCTGCTTCCGTTTCACCTTATAGCCCGGCTTCACCTTTTTCTTCTTTTTGGAAACGATTTTGGAAATTTCCTTTTCCAGCGGATCATCCTTTTTGACCTTTTTGCGATGCAGCGGCTCCAGCTCACTCCAGGTGCCGTTTTTCAGATTGCGATGCTTGAAGCCGACTCCCTTAACCTCCAGGGAGCGGATCATGGCATCATCCTGCTTTTTATACAGGGCATAGCAGATACCGTCCCGACCGGCACGTCCGGTACGTCCGCTTCGATGAATATAGTAATCCAGCTCCTTTGGAAATCCCAATGAAATCACATGAGAAATCCCTTCAATATCAATACCGCGCGCAGCGATATCCGTCGCTACCACATAGGATTTCTGTATATTTACCAAATCCTTCATCGCCTTTGTTCGCTCTCGCGGTGTCAAATCCCCGTGCAGCTCGATAATACCGTATCCGGCATCCCGCATCATCCCGGCAACACTTGCGGCCTGCGTTCTCGTGTTAGCGAAAATCAGACATACATATGGTGTAAAGGTCGCTAACAGCTCCATCAGCTTTTCTTCATAGCTCTTTTCCTGACACGGTATCAGCACATGCTCGATTTTCGGATGAAAATCACTCTGCTCCTGAATATGCACCGTACTTGGATTATCCATATATTTCTTTAAAAACTGCTGCAATGCAACCGGTATCGTTGCTGAAAAGCTCATCATCTGTAAATTCTTCTTCATTTTTCCGGCAATGGCATCCACATCCTCCAGAAAGCCAAACTCCAGTGTCATATCCGCTTCATCGACAACCATGATATCAGCGGTATCCACACGCAGGGTCTGTTCCTGTAAAAACAGGTCCTTGATACGTCCCGGTGTTCCCACGACGATATGCGGCTGTACCTTCAGCTGTTCGTTCATTCTGGATTTTTCCATACCGCCGGTAATCAGACGGATGCGAAGCTTCGGGTCTGCTTCACTCATTTTTTCACAGCGATTATAAATCTGTAAGGCAAGCTCTCTGGTCGGTGCCGTTATAACTGCCTGAATCACAGACAGACTGCTGTCCACCCTCTCCATAATCGGAATCAGAAAGGAATGTGTTTTTCCGGTACCCGTATCGGAAATACCAATGATGTTTCTTCCCTTGCATGCCAGCGGGATCACCGCCTGCTGAATCGGTGTAGGCTCTTTGAAGCCTTCCAGGTTTATAAATGTTTTCGTGGTCTCACGAAAGTTGTAATCCGTATATTTGCTCATAAATACCTCCTTATACAAATAAGCAGCTTCTTTATTATACAGGAAATCTGAAAGTTGTAAAACAATTTCTTTTTTCTGTAATACGTGCGCTCTTTTTCTATTACCTTGCATATCGTATACGTTTATTATGGCATAATCTGCGGCAAAATTCTATGCATGTGCCGGGCTTTTCCTGTATAATGATATCTGAGGTGAAGTACATGGAAGTTATAAAGGTCGTACCGCGTGGATATTGCAAGGGAGTTATCAATGCCATTCTTATCGCAAAGAAAACAGCACAGGAGCATCCGGATACCCCGATTTATGTTCTGGGAATGCTGGTGCATAACTCCTATGTTATGCAGGCACTGAAGGAATTGCATATTTATCCCGTTGATGATAAAAATAAAACCCGACTGGAGCTGCTAGATGAAATTGAAGAAGGAATCGTCATATTTACCGCACACGGTATTTCCCCCGCAGTAAAGGAAAAGGCACTTCGGAAGGGACTTCAATGTGTTGATGCAAGCTGTCCGGATGTGGTCAAAACACAGGATATCGTTATGGAGCAGCTGAAAAACGGCTGTGATGTCCTGTATATCGGAAAGTCGCGTCATCCGGAGGCAGAGGCCGTTTTATCGCTCAGTGAGAAAGTGCATCTGATCAGTACGCAACAGGATCTGGATACCCTGCCTCCTTTGGCACAGGTGTTTGTCACCAACCAGACAACCATGTCTATTTTTGATATTGAAGCACTGTTTGAGGCAATACGTGAACGGTATCCGAAGGCTGTCTTCTGTGAGGAAATCTGCAACGCAACCCGTATACGCCAGCAGGCAGTTGCCGATTTGAAAGACAAGCAAATCGATGTATTGTATGTGGTTGGTGACAGGTATTCCAACAACTCCAACCGGCTTGCGCAGATTGCCCGTGATCAGGGCATTCATCAGGTATATCTGATTGATGATGTCAATGATATTCAGGATGAGCAGATATGCAATGCAGGACGTGTGGCGGTAACCTCGGGAGCTAGTACGCCAACGTATCTGACAGCACAGGTTATCGCATATCTGGAGGATTATGCGCCGGGGAAATGTAAGCCGCAGATAAGACTGTCTGAAATATTGTCATAAAACATAGCAGGATAGGAAAGTAAATAGCACGAAAAAAGGTAGACGATGGCGGACGTCTGCCTTTTTCCTTCTTGTTTTACATAAAGGAAAGCCGTGCCTGTTGTTTGATTATAAAGCTGCCTTCCCATTGTCGCACGCATATGCAGTAGCCTAACCATTCACATTACACAGGTAAGGATTTCCCCTTCAGATTTGCCGCTATCTGCTTTTTTGGAAGTAAACAGCAAGCGTATCCTTCAGCTCATGGTACCAAAGCTGCAGCGGGTGTGTCAGAATATGAACCCGCATCATGTCCTCGAATGTGGATTGATCAACCAGCATGGCATCGATGGTCTCCTTTTCCTGCAGCTGCAGCTTATCCAGCTCTACCGGATACTGCAGCAGATAATGATCGTAAATCCCCTGCCCCTTTACCTTGGTATGCAATTTTTGCAGCTGCTCCACTCTGCAGGAGATACCGGTCTCCTCATACAGCTCCCGTTTTGCCCCCTCCTGCGAGGTTTCTCCATGTAATACAGAGCCGCCTGTAACCTCCCATAGCAAACCGCCGGGCTTGCAGGCATCCCGCTTTGTCAACAGCAGTCTGCCGTCATAGGTGAATGTCCAAATGAAGACAACGATATGATAACAGCCTTCTGGTATTGGCTTGCCCCGCATCTGCAGCTTATTCATCGGCTGCCGCTGTGCGTCATACAGATCCCAAAGTTCCATGTACTCACTTCTTTCCAGTGAATATTATATCAGAAATTCCCGCATTCGAACAATCCCTATTCCTAACAGCTTTCATGCCTGCTGCGTATAGCCTGCGATTCCTATAGCTCTTATAGCCGTACCAAAAAAGGAACCGGTATTTAGTCCAGCTCCTTCAGCTTCTTTTCAATTGTTTTGATTTTCTCAACAGCAGCTGCATATCCGTCATGATGCGGCTGTGTGTGCTGTATGATTATTTTCTGCTTTTCCAGAATATACGTCCAATACTCTTTAAATAGTGGATGCCGATCAAGATACACACCGAATAGATACTGATCTTCCCGCATATCAGATGGCTCCTTATGTACGGAGAGCATCTGATAATAGTGATGATCCTTTACGAGCTGCTCCGCATCGATTGTAAAACCGTTTTGATGCAGCCAGCGGCGCATATCCTCGACACGTGTATTGCATTGCAGAATTATCTGCTTATAATGTTTCAGCTGCTTATCACCTTTCATAAGAATCCTGCAAATGGTGTCATATCCCATACCGGCAATAACGACAACCTCCACATCATCCTCCAGACCCTGCAGACCGTCACACAGCTTTGTGGTGATGGAATTCTGCAGACCGTATTGTCTGATGGCTTCCTGTGCCCGTGACAGCGGACCCTTTCGTACATCACACGCATACACGTGTTCACATTTTCCCGACTGTATAAGGGCGATAGGCAGCAAGCCGTGATCACAGCCAATATCCGCAGCAACGCCACAGGGCTGTACCATATCAAAAATCGTATGTAATCGTGTACTCAGCTTCATTATGGCTTATCGACGAAATCCTTTAGACGCTTGGAGCGTGTAGGATGCTTCAGCTTACGCAGTGCCTTTGCCTCAATCTGACGGATTCGTTCACGGGTAACGTTGAATTCCTTTCCAACCTCCTCCAGTGTACGGGTTCTGCCATCATATAAACCGAAACGCAGGCGCAATACCTTTTCCTCACGCTCGGTCAGGCCCTGCAGCACCGTATTGATTTCATCCTTCAGCAGCTGATTGTTGGCATATTCATCCGGTGACAGAGCTTCCTTGTCCTCGATGAAATCACCCAGATGAGAATCGTCCTCCTCACCGATCGGTGTTTCCAGAGATACCGGTTCCAGTGCGATTTTCTGAATTTCACGCACCTTTTCCGGAGAAATGTTTTCCATTTTTGCTGCGATTTCCTCTGCAGATGGATCCCTTCCAAGATCCTGCACCAGCTGACGCTGAATACGTGTCAGCTTGTTGATTGTTTCCACCATATGTACTGGAATACGAATCGTTCTTGCCTGATCGGCGATGGCACGTGTGATTGCCTGACGAATCCACCATGTCGCGTAGGTTGAAAACTTAAAGCCCTTGGTATAATCGAATTTCTCAACCGCCTTAACCAGACCCATGTTTCCTTCCTGAATCAGATCCAGAAACAGCATACCGCGGCCAACATATTTCTTCGCAATGGATACAACCAGACGCAGGTTGGCAGAAATCAGCTTTTTCTTTGCCTCTTCATCACCTGCCTGAATGCGCCGCGCAATTTCCGGCTCCTCTTTCGGATCCAGAAGCTCAACGCGTCCGATTTCCTTTAAATACATTTTTACCGGATCATTGATTTTTGTGTGGGAAGAGTTGGCAAAGGACTGCTCCAGATTTTCGATATCGGCAGCCAGCGTATCCTCTTCATCGGTATCGTCATCCAGAAAATCAATATCATCGTCATCCTCGGTTGCGACCAAAGCGTCATCATCCATCAGATCGACATCATCGTCTTCATTTTTTACTTCAATATCATTGTCGGAAAACCACTGGAACAGATCATCAAAATCTGTATCTGTCATTGCCAGATGCTCCACGGCATCCATAACATCCTTCTGATAGAGGACATCATTTTGTTTGTATTCGTCCAGGAATTCCTGCTTGATATCTTCCAGTGTCTTGTATTCCTGCAAAACAGCTTTTTTCTTGGTGTTCTTCATATCCTTACTTCCTTCCCGCGCTGCGCCATTCCTCACGCTCTTTGATCAGCTGATTTTTCTCCACGGCGAGCTTAGCCTTTTCCATGGGATCATTCACAGATCGTATTTTTTTATTCAACAGCTGTATCTTATCATCCAGAAAGCAGGATTTTTCCTTGGCGATTGCTTCCTGCAGTACAGCCATATCCACATCCTCTCGGGCAAGCTCCCAGTTTGCGATTTCCAGAAGAAGTGCCTTCACGTCCTCCTCCCGAATCACATCCAGCAGCTCAGCGACAGCGAGGGTGGTGTGTGTTCGATAATAATCAATGATGTACATCGCAAGCTTGTTGCCGGTATCATCCTTTAAAAATCCCAGCTCCTCCTTGAACAGATTGCTTGCAGCAATTCCATTCAGCATCTGAGAGAGGATTTCATGCTCGGCATGACTTCTTCCACTTTTCGGAAAGGTCAAAAAGCTCTGCCGCGGGGGCTGCGGCTGATGAATCGCCCTGCGTTCCTCTTTGGGCTGCTCCACCTGCATATCAAATTCAGTCAGCTCCCGCAAACGAATGAAATAGCTCTGTTTCTCAAAATCATCCTGCAGTGCCTGAATTTCCAATGACATTTCCTGCGCGAATTCCTTTTTCTGAGAGTAGTTGTCCAGATTATACCGCCCAAGCAGGTATTCAAAGAGGAAATCAATCCAGGATATCGTCTTATCAAGCAGTGCGCGAAGCTCATCCTTCCCGTATACATCAATGACTTCATCCGGATCCAGACCGTACTTATTGTCTACGATTTCAAAGGGCAGCTGTGCCTCTCTGGCCATTTTGCCGAATTTGTAGGTGGCGTTGCGACCGGCCTTATCTCCGTCATAGCAGACGACGATCGGTACATGCAGGAGCTGCAAAAGGCGCAGCTGTTCCTTGGTCATTGCCGTTCCCAGCGTAGCCACTGCATTGTGCAGCTCCACCTTTTCCAGAGCAAGCACATCCATGGCGCCTTCCACCAGATAGGCTTTTTTTGCTTTTCTGGCCTCCTGCTTGGCTCTATGATAGTTGAAAATCAGATTTCCTTTTTTGTAGATATCCGTTTCCGTAGTGTTGATATACTTTGCTTCTTCATTTTCCGCAACCCGCCGGGCTGTAAAGCCGACCGGTTCTCCGAATTCATCATGAATCGGAATCATGATACGATGCGAAAACACATCCTTCATTCCGAGGGAGGTAACACGTACAAGACCTGCGGACACAAGATCATCATCCGCATGCTTTTTGGCATGCAGGAAGCGATACAGGGCGTCATCCATCGGATTGTAGCCGATTTCAAAGCGCTTGATAATTTCTTCCGTAATATTGCGTCTCATCAGATATTCCTTGACGTTTTTCGCATCCAGCGTATCCAGCTGATAATGGGTGAATTCAATAGCCTCCCGGCATGCCTTATGCAGTGCCTGCAGGTGCGGATCCTTTATCCGGGGGGTGACATCAAGAGTATGCTCCAAAGTCACACCGGCATACTCGGCAACCTTGTAAACCGCCTCGATAAAGGATATTTTTTCATAATTCTGTACAAACATGAATACATTGCCGCCTGCTCCGCACACAAAGCATTTGTAAATCTGTTTATCGGCAGCTATGGACATTGACGGATCATGATCGTCATGAAACGGGCAGACGCATTTATAGCTCTTTCCCTTTCTTGTCAGCGGCACATAGCGCCCAATCACATCTACGATATCAGCTTTTGCACGAATCTGGCTGATTTCCTGTTCACTCAAGCGTGCCAAGAACATCACTCCCCGCTATTTTACAGCTTAATTCGCTCTTCGATATACGCGCTCAAATCCTTCAGACTCACGCGCTCCTGTTCCATGCTGTCACGGTGGCGTACGGTGACGCAGTTGTCGTTCTCTGTTTCAAAATCCACAGTGATACAAAACGGTGTTCCTACGGCATCCTGACGACGGTATCGTTTACCAATGCTTCCCGCCTCATCATAATCGCAGTTTCCCACTGGTGCAATCAGCTGGAATACCTCCATCGCCTTGTCGCTCAGCTTTTTGGAAAGCGGCATGACACAGGCCTTGATCGGCGCCAGGAACGGATGCAGGTGCATGACGATACGAGTATCGTTCTCCAGCTCCTCCTCATCATAGGCGTCGCACATAAACGCCAGCATCAGTCGTTCAACACCGACTGCCGGCTCTACGCAATAGGCCAGATATTTTTCATTCGTTGCAGGATCCAGATATTCCAGCGATTTCTTACTTGCTTCCTGATGCTGCTTCAAATCATAATCGGTTCGGTCCGCAATTCCCCACAGCTCACCCCAACCAATCTGGGAATGGAAATTATACTCGATATCGCAGGTACCCTTTGAATAGAAAGCCAGCTCCTCTGCTGTATGATCACGAAAGCGCAGATGATCGCTGTTAATACCCAGATTCGTCAAAAAGCTCATACAGTAATCCTTATAATACTGGTACCATTCCATATCCGTTCCCGGCTGACAGAAGAACTCCAGCTCCATCTGTTCAAATTCTCTGGTACGGAAAATAAAGTTTCCCGGTGTAATTTCATTACGGAAGCTCTTACCGATCTGTCCGATACCAAATGGCAGCTTCTTGCGCATGGAGCGCTGTACGTTTTTAAAATTGACAAACATCCCCTGTGCCGTTTCCGGGCGCAGATAGATAGCACTCTTCGCATCCTCTACGACACCCTGAAAGGTTTTAAACATCAGATTAAACTGACGGATATCCGTAAAATTATGCGCTCCGCATTTTGGACATTTCAGCTGATGCTCTTCAATATAATCCATCATTGCTTCATTGCTCCAGCCCTCAACGCTAACCTCACCGTTTGTAGCGTCCTCAATCAGCTGATCGGCACGAAATCTGGATTTACACTCCTTGCAGTCCATCAATGGATCGGAGAATCCGCCGACATGACCGCT
The DNA here is from genome assembly GCF_019132535.1 of Erysipelatoclostridium sp. DFI.2.3. Lineage (NCBI taxonomy): Bacteria > Bacillati > Bacillota > Erysipelotrichia > Erysipelotrichales > Coprobacillaceae > Thomasclavelia > Erysipelatoclostridium sp. DFI.2.3. Next base: position 177,534 of record NZ_JAHOOJ010000008.1, read on the forward strand.
GGCAACCCATACTGCCGGATTCATCAGGATCGCAGACTGTATACCTGTATTATATGGAGATTCCTGAATGAATTTACGCCACCAGGCTTTTTTTATATTTTCCTTCAGTTCGACTCCCAAAGGACCGAAATCCCACGTATTGGACAAACCGCCGTAGATTTCAGATCCCTGAAACACAAAACCACTGTTTTTCGCATGGGCTACTACAGTATCAAATAATTTCTCGTTGTTCATGTTTATGCCCCTTTCAAAAAAAATTCACCCGCCGGTGATGCTCATGAAACTATGAAAATAGTTACAAGAATACACTATAATATAACACTTTTTTAAAGGAAATGTCAACGTGTTTTCCCCAATTAGAATAACAAAGTAAAAAAATAAAAAGAAGAATCCCTTTCCAATTGAAATTCTTCCCTATACAGTAAAGGTAGCGTCATAAAAGCACCGGCGTTTATCTTCTTTTCGTTTGATGCAGGCCGCTTTGCCCGTTGTCCATCTACAGACAGTATGTGCGTAAAAATACCGGTACAATAATCAAAAAAAGCAGCCCTATAGAGAATTTCCTTATAGGATTGCTTTTCATTTACATTCAGCAGGCATTTCGCATCCCATACAACTGACAGTGGTTTTTCACAGCCTATACGCTGGTACAGCAGCTGCAGGCAACGCATGCAGCTTACATGTGCCCCTCCATAGCGAACAGGGTTCGAAGAAAACGCACACTTTTCAGCGCAATGCCGCCATAATCTTCAAAAAAGCCATACAGCTCTTCAAAGTTTTCACTGCTAAACGGTTCCAGTCTCTCAATCAGCTCATAATGCTCCAGCTCTGCCTTGCAGAGAAGACGAAAGGTTTTCAAATCCCTGCGCGGTATGACATGATCGCCATATCGCAGACAGCTTTTGCAAATAAAGCCGCCATCTCTTCGCGACACTGCCTGAATATGCTGCGTGCTCTGACAGCGGACACAGCCATCCACAAACGGTTCAATTCCATGCATGCGATTCATAACAGCCTGAAACAGACAAAGTATCTGCAGCGGATGCTTTGCGTCCTGTAAAATATCCAGACTTTGCTTCAGCAGGATGTATACATTTTCCTCAAAGCCACTGCGGTATATGCATTCACAGAAGTAGGAGGCAATGCTCTGCTTTACAAGATCCTCCCGAATTTTGCGATAACTGTTTATAATTTCTGCCCGGCGTAGAGACTGTATCGAAGCAGTCTGCTGATAATTCAGCTGCAGACGTGCCAGTGTAAACAGCTGTACGGCAGGAGCATTCTTACTTGTGACCTTACGAACTCCACGGGCGCTCAGACTGAGCAGGGAGCCATCCTCACACAATACCTTCAACAGGGCATCATGTTCCCGATACTCCTTCACATCCACCAGGATTCCGCACACTTCCTCCTGCATTATTTCCCTTCTTCCAGCTCCAGATAACCCAGCTGATGCAGCTTGCTGCTGCGATTGCGCCAGTTCTTCTCGACACGCACATACAGCTCCAGCTCCACCTTTTTACCGAATTTTTCCTTCAGCTCCTTCTGGGCCGCAAGACGGATGCCGCGAATCATCGCTCCCTGCTTTCCAATCAGTATACTCTTTTGCGAGGAGCGCTCCACGACGATGAGAGCCGACAGCTCCATGCGGGTATCGCTTTCTTCCTTTTTTTCCACGATGACCGCAACAGAATGCGGGACCTCTTCATTTGTTTTATACAATACCTTTTCCCGGATGATTTCCGCAATCTGGAAATTTTCTCCATGGTCACTGATCATATCATCCGGAAAATACTTCACGCCCTCCTGCAGATACGACTTTGTCACCTCCAAAAGATGCTCCACATTTTCACGTTTCAGCGCGGATACCGGAAAGATTTCCGCAAACTGCATACGGCTCTGCCACTTACTCAGGGTCGTAAGCACCGCCTCCTTATCCAGCAGATCGATTTTATTAAGAATCAGAAATACCGGAATCTGTGCGCTTTTCATCTTTTCCAGAATGAATTCGTCTCCACTGCCAAAGGGCTGTGTGGCATCCACCATCCAGTAGTTCACATCCGCCTCAGCAATCGCCGTATATGCATTGCGGTTCAGGGTACGCCCCAGCTCATGCTTCGGCTTATGAATCCCCGGTGTGTCCACAAAGACAAACTGCGCATCCTCCCGCGTCAATATCCCTGATATATTATTCCGTGTTGTCTGCGGCTTTGGCGTTGTAATGGCTACCTTTTCCTGCAGGATAGCATTTAGCAGGGTGCTTTTACCTGCATTCGGACGGCCGATAATGGAAATAAATCCTGACTTATAGCTCATAAAACATCCTCACTCGTGAAGGACATCGGTAAAAGCTCGGCGATGCTCGTTATTTTCTGCTCCTGCTTGTTGCTTAACACGATGGGAGTATCCTGCTGCAGCAGCTCCACCAGTACCTGCCGACAGGCACCACAGGGCGCCGCAAGCTTTGTTCCGTCACTCACAATGGCAATCGCTACGATATCCTCCCTGCGATAGCCCATAGAATAAGCGGCAAATATCGCACTTCGCTCGGCACAATTCGTCAGACCGAAGGAAGCATTCTCTATATTAGCCCCCGGAATCAGCGTTCCATCCTTAGTTTTCACACAAGCTCCCACATGATAGCGGGAGTATGGTGCATATGCATGCTGCATGGCAGCAAACGCCGCATCCAGCAGCTCCTGATATTGTTCATTCACATTCATAAAAACAGCTTTCCTCCTATGATTACGATTCCAACAGCTGCCGCCGCCAGCGACATCACCAGCACAGCTGCAGCTGCGTAATCCTTTGCTTTTTTCGCTCCCTCACTGTATTGCGGCGACACCATGTCCACAATCGTTTCCAGAGCGGAATTGATATATTCCAGTGCAATCACAGCACCAATGACGATCAGAATGACGCACCATTCCATCGCCTCCAGCCCCAGACAAGCACAGACCGCAAGCACAACCATTCCCAGAACTGCCTGCAGCACAATGCTACGGTCATGCAGCAGCCCATGCATAAGACCGGCAAATGCATACCGGAATTTATTTCCGTATTTTTTTAGGAACGATATCATCCAGTATCACATCCTGCAGCTGAAACATCACAGCCTCATCCTCCGGTGTCATGTGGTCGTATCCCAGCAGGTGCAAAAGCCCATGCGTAAACAGAAAGCAGACCTCTCTTCGCAAGCTGTGACCGTAATCCGCCGCCTGCGCTGAAATCGCTTCTATGTTGATAAATATATCACCGAGCTCTTCCTCCCCCTCCATGACCTCATATGCATCCTCGCTGTCCTTCATGGCAAAGCTGATGACATCAGTCGGCCGGTCGATACCGCGATAATCCCTGTTCATTTCATGAATCATCTGGGGTGTCACGAAGATTACGGAGGCACTCCTGAGCCCTTCCAGCTTTAAAACCTGCTGTGTCTTTTCACTGATCGTTCTGAAATCGGAGGCATAGCGCGACCAGCGCCGTTCTCCGCTCTGATTAAATACACTGATTTCCATAAGCCACCTCGATTCTTAACCGTATATCCCATATGCAACCTTACATAGCGTCGTCGCTTTCTAGGTTTTGTATCCTATACAGGCATATACTCTATTATAACACGAGCGGCGTGCAAATGAATAGCAGAAAAAGATTGTCACCGCACGAGCTGTACGCCATATCCGATCAAAAGGGCTTTTCTGACGTGAAATTGTAAAAACGCCTTTCAATTTATATACAGAATGTAAAAATTCTGTTAAAATTACCTTGCTACCATGTAATTTTAGAGTTTTTTTGGGAGGAATCTTATGTTACATATTGCAGCTTCCGCCATGACACCGGCAGATATCAGCTGGGACTTCATCATTGGAGGTCTGGCGCTCTTTTTGTTCGGAATACAGTTCATGGGAGATGGTCTGAAAAGCATCGCGGGAGAAAAATTAAGAGAGTATATCGACCGTTACACCAACAAGCCCTGGAAGGGAATCCTTGTGGGTAGTATCATTACCGTATTTATTCAGTCAAGCAGTGCCACCAGTGCCATTGCCATCGGCTTTGTACGTGCCGGATTGATGAGTCTGGAGCAATCCATCGGCATCATCATCGGAGCGAACATCGGTACGACCGTAACCGCATTTCTAATCGGATTAAAGGTAGAGGCACTGGCCTTGTATTTCGTATTCCTGGGGGTTTTGATCACCCTGTTTGCCAAGCGGAAGAAACAGACCTATATGGGACAGATCGTTCTGGGCTTCGGTCTGCTGTTCTTCGGTCTGCGGCTGATGGGAGACGAGCTGAGCAAGCTGGGACAGATGGATTTCTTTACGACACTGGCAACGACTATGCAGAATCAGCCGATTCTCGGCTTTATCAGCGGTACCCTGATGACCGCCATCGTGCAGTCCAGCTCTGCGGTTGTCGGCATCATACAGAAAATCTATGATTCCGGAGCCATGACACTGACAGCTGCCCTGCCGTTTGTCTTTGGATCCAATATCGGCACAACGGTAACCGCCGTGTTTGCATCCATCGGCGGCAGTACCTCGGCCAAACGAGCCGCGGCCGTCAACGTTCTGTTCAATACCATCGGTTCTGTGATTTTCATGTTCCTGTTGACACCGTATGTTGATTTTATCGCTTTTTTATCAGACAAGTACAGCATCTCACCAATGATGCAGATTGCAATTGCTCACATTTTGCGAACCATTGTCATATCCATCCTCGCTTATCCTTGTATCAATCTGATGGTCAGTGTCATCAAGAAAATCATACCGGGTGAGGAGGAACGCATCGAAGTCGATCTGGAGGGGCTGGATCCAAAGCTGGCTGCATCTCTGCCTGCCGGAGCCCTCGGCGTATCCAAGCAGGTAACGGTAAAAATGGGAGAGCTTGCTTCCGATTGTATCCGTGCGAGTCAGGAGTATTTCAATAAGAAAAGCGGTAAATACCGGGGTATGTCCAGTCAGTACGAGGATGCTATCAATTCTCTGGATTCCAAGATTACCGAATACCTGATGACGATTGCCCACAACAGTCTGAGCGAGCACGATACAGATGAATTCATCAACAATCTGCAGATTATCAAGAATATCGAACGGGTTGGCGATTTAACGATGAATCTGAATGAATTTTATGAGCTGACCTATGAAGACAAGGGAGCCTTCACAGACGAGGCTGTTGGGGATGTCAATGAAATGTATGAAACCGTTCTGGAAATGAATGAGATTGCATTGAATTATTTCTCTACCCGCGAAGAACATTATATTCAGATGATCAATGATAAAGAGAATTATCTGGACCTGGTGGAAGAAAAAGCCAGACAGCGTCACTTCAAGCGTATGGCCGGAGAGGTCTGCGGAAGCGGTGTTGCTGCCAGTATCTTCGTGGATATTCTCGGTACGCTGGAACGTATTGGTGACCATATCTGGAATATCGTGAAGGAAGGAAATGAGGAAGCTATGACACTGGACCTTCGTCCAAACGAAACGGATGATTAACATGCAAAAGCCCTGCCGGTGTGCAGAGCTTTTTTTGTGCAGCTGTCGAATCATGGAAACATGGTGAAGATGCTTTTTTGTGAACACAGCACATTGGGTGATGGGACACTTTTTTACCAAAGCGTTTGATCCCTCACCACCCACATTATCCTTTCCAGAAATCACAAAGGGCCGCACCAAAGAACGCAAATGCCTAACTTGCCCTAAGCTGTTTGAACAGCTTTTTTACGCAAATCGGAGCATCTATCCGAAGTCGTAATGCTGTCCCTTTATCATATAAATGATATGCTCGCAGATATTCTTTGTATGATCCCCTGCCCGCTCAATGTTACGCAGCATGGAGGAAATTTCAAAGATGTGCTCCACCAGATAGCTGGAATCATCATGACGGATTTTCTCCTTCAGCTCTTTATACAGAACATTGATTTCCTTATCCTTTTCCGGGATTTCAAAGGCTGTATCAATATCCCTGCTCTCATAACAGGTCATCGTTTCCTGCAGCATGGCGATAAAGCCCTTTTCCATGGCCTGTGCATAATCGAGAATAGAGGCATCCATATCATCATGCTTGATTAGAAAAATGGAAATGTTTTTTGCATAATCGCCGATACGCTCCAGCTCGGAAGCGATTTTGATGTCAGCCACCACCTTGCGAAGATCACTGGCAACCGGGGACAGCAACGCCAAAGAGCGTACTGCCTGATCGTTGATTTCCTCCTCCAGATGATTGATAATATCATCCGACTGTACGATTTCCAGCTCGATTTCCTTATTGGGGGAATTTAAGGCCTGTACAACCTTTTCATGCATACGGACAACCTTCTGTCCCATTTTCAGCACGTTTTCCTCCATGGTATCCAGCTCTTTATCAATTTTGATCATAGGTTCCTCCTTCTATCCAAATCTTCCTGTAATATAATCCTCGGTACGCTTGTCACATGGCTGCTGGAATATCCTGCTCGTCTTATTGAATTCCACAACCTCACCAAGCAGAAAGAAGGCGGTGTAGTCACTTACACGAGATGCCTGCTGCATGGAATGCGTAACGATAACAATCGTATAATCCTTTTTTAATTCCTCCATCAGATCCTCTATCTTATTCGTCGCGATTGGATCCAAGGCACTGGTCGGCTCATCCATCAGGATTACCTCCGGCTCCATGGCGATTGCACGCGCGATACACAAGCGCTGCTGCTGCCCGCCGGATAAACCGAATGCAGAATCATTCAGCCGATCCTTGACCTCCTCCCACAGGGCCGCTTTCCTTAAGGACTGCTCAACGATGGCATCCAGTGTCTTGCGGTTCTTGATTCCCTGACACTTCGGTCCGTAGGTGATATTGTCATAGATTGACATCGGAAACGGATTCGGCTTTTGAAACACCATCCCCACCTGCGTGCGCAAATCCACAACATTCATTTCGGAGCCATAGGCATCCACCCCATTCAGCTCGATCGTTCCATCGATACGGCAGCCCTCAATCAGATCATTCATGCGGTTCAGGCAGCGCAGAAAGGTAGACTTCCCGCAGCCGCTCGGTCCAATGAGTGCGGTTATTTTATTCTGTTCGATATCCATGCCGATATCCTTTAGGGCATGCTTCTCTCCATAAAACAGATTCAGGTGCTCCACATGGAACACAGGTTCCTTCTTCATATACGAATTCCTCCTCTAATACCAGGATTTATTGAGCTTTTTACTCAGCAGCTTCACACAGATATTTAAAATCAGTACGAACACCAGAATCACAATGGAGATTGCACTGGCCAGTTCAAAATTGGGCTGCTCACTGCTCATGATGTTATAAATATGCACGGCAAGGCTGGTTCCCTGCGACATAAGGGTCGGCGTGTCATTGACATAGGTACCCATGGTATAGATCAATGCCGCGCTTTCTCCAATCACACGTCCGATGCTCAGCAATACGCCGGTTAAAATTCCCGGGACCGCACAGGGCAGCACAACCTTGAAAATCGTCTGTGACTGATTGGCGCCTACAGATAATGATGCATCCCGCAAAGACTGCGGTACAACGATCAGCGCTTCCTCGGTGGAACGGATGATGGTGGGAAGCAGAATGATGGACATGGTGAAGCTGCCCAGCAGGATATTGGTCGTCGTTGCCCCAAACAGCTGCGTAATCGGAAACAGTACAGCAACCCCCATCAAACCGAAGATGATGCTTGGTACGCCCGTCAGCATTTCAATGGCGCTGCGAATCAATGATGTCAGCCTGTTCGGCTTTGCATATTCATGCAGATAAATGGCAGATGCAATTCCCAGTGGAAGTGAAATCAGCAGCGAAATCAATATCAGATACAGGGTGGATATAATCGAGCCGCGAATACCGCCGCCCGGTGTTTTGTAATACACCTTGGTAATGCTTTGTGCGGAGCTGTCCAGTGCCTGTGCCACCTCAGCTGCATTCTGCGACATGATGTTGCCCGCAATCATCGTCGCTCCGCTTTTGGTCCGATAGCCAAGGTTTTCCACCTGAAAGCCAACCTCCGTAGATAGGGAAACATCCTTATCCTTAATGCTTTCATCCTTCAGATAATGGAAGGGAGATGCCTCATCAATGTATTCGACCAGAACGATAGCATCGCCGTTTTGATCCTTGGTATCCACAAAGCCGATTCCCCATTTCGAGGAGAAGGACGCTTCCTCACACAAGGATGACGGCCGTTCAAAGCTGCCAGGATGATTTTTCGTTGTTTCCACACTGGTCAGATAATTCTTAGACCAGTAATTCCCCTTCAGAAGATCAATGCCCAGAGATGAAAAGCCCTTGGAAAAGATGAAGACAAAAATTGCAATCAGCACGAATACACTTAGTCCGCTGGAAAGGTAGGTTACCCCGTTGCACAAGCCATCAAACAACCGGCGCTTCCTTTTCTGATGGGAGGGTGTCTGTATCATTTCATATTCCCCACTTTCTTCTTCATCAGATTCAAGAGCAGATTGGACAGCAGAATGACTGCCATCAGCACCAGACCTGCCGAGAATCGTATGTCATAATCCAGTCCGGTCGTTTCCTTTAAGCCGGCCAGCATGGTTGTTGTCAGTGTCCTTGTCGTATCAAACACATTAACGGTTGGTCCAAACATTTTGTTTCCCGCTACCATGGCAACAGCTGTAGCTTCTCCGAAGGCTCTGCCGATGCCCAATATCGCTCCGGCAAAGATTCCGGATTTGGCACTTGTCAGAATAACCTTGAAATTCGTCTGTGTCCGCGTGGCGCCAAGTGCAAGACTGCCAAGCTCCACTTCTCTGTCTACAGAGCGGATTGCCGTGATTGACAGGGATGTAATCGTTGGAAATATCATAATCGCCAGCAACAGAATCACTGCCAGCAAAGAGCTTCCTCCAGCCGTCACAAAGCCAAGGGAGGATGCAAGCGAGCTGACCAGCACGGTAATCGTACCGGATGCAAATACACCATATACAACAGAAGGTATACTGGCAAGCAGCTCCACTACCGTCGTCATGACCTCTGCGACATGCTTGGGTGCTATTTTTGCAATAAACAATGCCGTCAGTACAGACAGAGGAAAGGAAATCACCAGTGCGCCGAATGCCGAAACCAGCGTATTGATAACAATAAAGCCAACACCATAGATTCCCTGATCCTTACGCCACATCATTCCGGTCAGAAAGGAGACAATATCCTGCTGCCCATAGGAATAGCCGCTCAAAAAGGGAGAAATCCCCTTGACACTGATGAAGATAATGATGATGGCAATCGCACTGGACGACAGCAATGCCGCCAGAAGAAAGATTGCCTTCATCCTTTGATCCTTTTTCAGTTTTTTTCGATTTTTCTCTGTACTGATGCTATCTCGTACATAACTTTTCATTCTTCACCAATCCTTATCATCATAAGACAGCCTGGAAATCCAGGCTGTCTTGCAAGTCACGTTTTTAGCTTCTTTTCTTTATTTGATGTCTTCCCATTTCAGCGTTTCACCTGTGAAGATGCTCTTCAGCTGTGCCTGCGTCAAGGATGTAACATCTGTATTTTCCTTATTTACAACTGCGACTACCGCATCGATGCAGTACTGTCCGCTTTCCATAGCTTTGGAAATATCCTCGGAGCCATCCTCCTTGAAAGCACGGGAAGCAAAGCCGATATCCCCCTTGTTCGGACCGTCTTTTTCTTTTCCAAGCACTCTTGGTACTGCATCTCCGCTTCCGGACTGATTCATAGTGAATTTGAAGTTTCCTGCCATTGGAGAGAACGCCTCCAGAGAAGCCTTCACCGTTTTTTCTACGGATGTTGACCCGCAGGTCGTAATGGTGATTGCAGAATTATCCTTACCTAATACAGCTTCATATTTTTTGGAAAGCTCATCCCAAGGCTTTGCCTTGCTTTCATCAACTTCCCCGCCGTTTTTCTTAACGATCGCCATACCTTCTGTAGAGTTCTGCATGAAGTCCAGGAATGCCTGCACCAGCTGTTCCTTGTCATCACTTCCATAATCACCTGCTGCCCTTGTTACATACATAAACGGACGCTGCAGCTTGTAGCTTCCATCCAGTACGCTTTCACTGCTCGCTGTGACCCCTTCATACTGCAGAGCGCTGACACCGTTTTTCTCGAAATCGGTGGACAGGGATGTATACCCGATACCGTTTTTATCGGCTCCTACCTTGGCTGCCATATCGTCATTGCTGGATACCTCGATAGCATTCTTTGTCAGACTTCCTTCAAAGTCCACTCCCTTTTCGAATGCCTCTCTGGTTCCGCTTGATGAATCTCGCGTATATACTTTGATATCACCGCTGACACCTGCTGTTTTTCCTTCATCGCTGGATCCGCAGGCTGCCAGTGAGAATGTCATCAGGCAGGCTACGGTAGCCGTCATAGTTTTTTTCCACATGTTCATTTTTCATATTCCTCCTTGAATACGGTTCTATCATACGACACCTATGTTAACGGATAATGAAGAGATTGTTAAGCAATCGTTAAAATGTAAAAATGTTTTATATCCGGTGCCATCCAAACCGGTAGTATAATGTGCTATACTTATGACGAGAGATAAAAAGGGATGGCGATTATGAATAAATTGTTACGAGGCTTTTTCACAGCTTCGGCAGCCGTTTTTCTTTGCAGCGGCTGCAAGGGGATACCTCCGGAAAATGAGGCCATGAGTAAGGCGTTGCAGAACAGGGATGTAACATACAGTATTGTTGCACTGGATGACAAATGCTTCTATCTAAGCCTGGAGAATCAGGATCTGATATTCGATTATCTTATGGAAACCGACAAAAACAAAGAAGGCGGAAGCTATTATACAATGGAAATCACCACAAAGAAAACGGATGCCATGAGCTTTCAGTGGGTACAGGCAGTTGCCTATCAAAATAACACGCTGAAGAAAATTAAAAACGGAGATTGTGATGTTATGATGGATGATGCCATCCATGCTTTTGATTCTAAGAAAATATGCACAGGAGCTGCCCTGCAGGAGGCAAGGACCTATGAGGCAGAAATACGAAAGCGGCTGGCTGCATATGGCATTACACCGCAGGATGCCTTCTCCTACGGGCGCAGCTACCTGAAAAACAATCAGGACACAGCACTTGTCAATCTGGATATTATGACCCGCTTCAAAAATATCATGCCCACGAATAGCAGCCGCTAAACAAATACGTAAAAACAGATACTGCCGGAATTACACCTACAGTATCTGTTTTCATTTCATTTCTATGATATCGACTTACCCGCCTGCCTTTTCAGATCTTCCGCAATACAGCCTTGAACTTCTGCAGCGGCTGTTCACCTCTTCTTTTCCAAGCGGTGATATCCGAAATTTCAATCTCCATCTAACAGCTTCCTATTAAAACGAACATCGAACATCAAAGCCCGAGAATACAACCGCCTGCTTCAGGAGCGCAGCCCTTTTCTGTCATGCAGTATAGTGACTCGTAAAAAAGCGTCAGAATACACTATTCTCCATTTGCATTTTACAGTATATCGCGCTATGATATTAAACAGTTGGCTGTAAGCACAGCAAGATTGGAGTAGAGCTATGACAGTAAAGGAAATTTTTAAGAAAGCAGTGATTGCCGGCGCCGATCCGTTATCCATAACAGAGCTTGGCTTTGCCTATCTTAATGATATCGGCACCTGGAATATCAATATCAATTCACAGAACACCGGTTGCAAGAATAAAACGATCACCGTAGAGCAGCTGCTGGATATCTTCGAGCATCACTGTACCTGCTTTCGCACGCAGAATGAATGCTTTGAGGATAAACGTAAGGAAATGATCCAGCTTTTAAAGGAACACGATCCACAGGCAACCATAGATTTCAATTAAGAGAAGCATTGTTTCATTCACCGCAACCCACCGGTTTGAAACAATGCTTTTTATGTATGTTATCCCCGCAATAGCTCAATCAGCAGTGCTTCACTTTCATAGATATCGCTGCGACTGTCACGCAGAAAGGCATTCATCCCCTCCGGTTCGCACATCTCCCACATGACCACTTCAACAAAATGGTTATGCGCCTTTAACAGTCCATCATATGCATCCCACACACTCTTTCTTATGAACGGCTTGTTCAATCTCAATAACGACTGACAATCCGTTAGACGTTCTTTAAGCGTATCGATCATCTGCGAGGTCATCATCATGTCATTATCCAGATAATCATCACAGATTTGATATACCGACCGATACATATCGTAGCGATTCCACAGGTCTTTGAGAAGCTCCCGCTCCTGTATTTGTACATACTCCATCTCTTCAACTGCCTGCCCCTTCCGGCTTACCATCCACTGGTAAAAGGCAAAAAGCATCCCGGCACTACCAATCACCGGAGCAGCTGTTTTGAGAAATCGCCTTGTACTGTGTGTCAATTCCATACTACTACCTCCTTACGATTTCCCCATTTTTTCTTCCCACCTGTATCTTACTATGTATAGAATGCAAATTTTGTGATATTTTGTCGAACACGCCTTGATATATGAGAAATTTAACAAAATTTGTCATATAGTGTTATCATTTTAGCAATACATATCGCTCAGCTTTATAGTTTACATTTCAACAATTAACAAAGGTATCGCCTTTTTTTATGTCACCCGCAAAGAAATCATAGCATATATTTCAGCAATTGCGGGAGAAACTTAACAAATTGCGGATAGTAAGCCTTAAACTTTTAACATGCGGTGTTTTCTTCTCACAGTATCCTTATTGCACAGATACAGTATGTTGCTTCCAAATATAAAAAGACACTGATCACAGTGTCCACGATTTTCATATGGTATCGCGTACGGGATTCGAACCCGTGATACAGCCTTGAGAGGGCTGTGGCTTGACCGCTTGCCGAACGCGACATCTTTGTTTGCTTGACTATTATAGCATTATTCTTTTTCAAACGCAAGAGCAAATTTACATTTCATACAATTTGCTGAAGTGAAAAGTTAAATTCCACTTTCAAAGTAGCTAAGTAGAAAAGACTCTTACACAACAATCTAGTTGAATTTACACTTACAATTGCATTTAGTCTTTCATATATCCTTTTTTATATCTATGA
>NZ_JAHOOJ010000009.1:0-183685 GCF_019132535.1 Erysipelatoclostridium sp. DFI.2.3
GACAAGATCCTTAATCTGCTTTGTCGAAATAAAAGATGTGTTCATAGTATTTTTCCTCCTGTAAGTATGTTTCGTATCTACATTCTTACCCGCTTTTTACTATTTACACATCTTTTGCTATATTCCCTATAAAGCCTTTATTTATCGTGTTTTGTGTTAAGGATGTATTAACATTTGGCTCTTTATAGCCATTTATCAGCCATCATCAGGCAGATTGTCAGCTTGCTCTGCTATCCGGTTGGCTATCTCGTTTTTGTCTGCTGTACTGCCCAGAACATTGTTGTGCGTTACTACGGTGTCCACCTGGTCTTTCATGTCCTGCCGGTTCTTGGATATGAACATGTATAAAACCTTGTCCATACGCCCCGCAATTGCTAGCTGTGTGTTGAACTCGTGAATACAAAGTTTTGCATTTTGTAATAGCTCCGCACGAACTGTTCCCGATTTTCCGTTGCACCAATCATAAAAACAAGTCTGACCAATACCTAAACATAGCCATAAACCTTCCATTGTTGGTATATAACCATCACGAATACATGTTTTAAAATACTCTACTATACGCAACTGACATTCATAATCTGTAGTAGCTTTAGATACTCCTAGACTACGTACTGAATTAGTTAATGTCTGTTGTACAAACAGCTTGAAGTCATCATCGTGCGGTGATTCTGCTAACATGTCGTTAAGAGTCTTCTTGCCTTGGTCTTCTTCTACAGCTTCCCATCTTGGCACTGGCTCCACGTTACCTTTCCCCTTAAGGAATCCTCTGGCTTTTTCCAGATCCACCGATCCATCCTCTGCCCTACAGCAGTTACGTTTATCAACCCAGTGGTATCTGGTCATCCAGCTCTTTACAGTGCCCTCAGTAGTGTTTAAGTCTTTGGCAATGTCCTTCAGTGCCCGACCTTTGCAATACTGGTAAAATCCTTTGTAATGTGGCTTCATGTTCTCACCTCACTTTTTTTCTTTTGTGTTATTTTCTTTTTTTAAATCTTTTAGTCTTTTAAAGATCTTTTAAAGCTTTTAAAAGACTACTAGCCTAGGTAGTAGCTATATACTCTACACATCACTGTTTTTAAAGCTATCTAAGAGCTGTTTAACCAGTGTAATGGTGTCTTTACGAGTGTAGTTATACAGCCTTGAAACAAGCTAGAAATCAACCAGAGAGTAATAAAAAAAGCAGCACTCACAAGAGCACTGCCTTTTATAACTTAGCCAAAGAATAACACAATTTTGAAGATTTGTCAACTTGATGAGTCAAGTGGAAAACTCAGTAAAATCAGGTGGAAAACCAAAAGAAAGCCGACCAGATCAGGCCGACTATTTGTAAGATTTTAAGACCCATTGCAGCATGCCAACGGCGATTGCTACAGGTGCCAAGATGCACCATCCCATTATTTTAAAAATTACTTTAATCATTTTTAACATCCCATCCCAAAATTGCTAATAACTCAATTTTTAATTTATCCCATGCCATATCGTAATGGTAGGATACGTAATCCATCATATCATTGATTTTATCAAATATAGATAAATCCCTAATATCACATGTTATTATTTCACCCCAGTTATCTTCTTTGCTTGCATCAACAACCGCAGGATAGCAGCAGTTTTCCCCACCTGTGTAAGTGAGATCATTACGGTTATATTCGTGGCAGAATATCCTATCACCTTGGCAGTAGTAATATGTATAACTGCCGATATACAGGCCGTCGTTATACCTATCACGCTCAAATAGTTTTACACCATTACTTTTTAAACTCTTGCATGTCATCACTTTATTATCCATTTATTATTCCTCTTTCTGCCCTGTTTCGGGGTCGTATGCGTGCACATTGCCATCAATAGACATATAAACCCATGCAGTACTATTACGCTCCTCGTAGGTCACAATAGCGTTGTTAATAATGCGCTCACGCTGTACATATAATCCAGCTGCAAAGCTGAGAACCGCCACAACGACGATTCCGGCAGCCAATAACATTTTATCTTTCATTTCCTCTGTTCCTCCGTCCCTGCCTCCCACAATAGGCGGCATACTCTGTAAAATACATAGATAAATATGATATTTTGTAAAGGCATGTTACACCTCCGCAAACGCTGCAATAGCAAGCGCCAGAACCTTTCCGGTATCATAATTTTTAACAGCATTGCCAATACTCTCCGCGTTGTAGCCAACATCCTTAAGTCCTGCCAGATCCCCACAAACACCATGATTTATTATCGCAAAATATCCGCCGTTTACATGCTCACCAAATACGATTAGATAATTAAATCCGTTGTAATCAATGGATATTTCTTTCGCTGAGGCATCGTAAACGCCTAATATGTTAGATTTCTTCATATTCTTTTCCTCATTCCCAAAATGGGTCATAAGCGAGCGGAATAATATACCATGTATCAAATGGTGGTATATTAGAGTTTACTGTGTTGATTAACAGCCTGCTCAAGGGGATATTAGAATCAGTGCAAAAGTCCCTTATAACTTGTTTACTTGCATCACTTAATCGTACATATAGATCAAATCTGTGATGACTAATATCCTCTGGTTTAATAACCTCGACAATCCGTTGATATAAAGTTTTCATGCTGTTGCCTCCTTTTTTCTCTGTGCTTTAATTGATTTCTCGCAATTCTTCCATTTGCTCTTCGGTAAAAATTCGCTCAAGCTGTTTATATTCCTTGATTACCGTAATATAAATTCTGTCGGCTGTTTTGCTATCTTCGTCATATCCAAATTCACAGCAAAATTCTTCAAAATTTCCAGGGTCATGTTTATTTAAACAAACTAAAATGTCATACTCTGTAGGTTTTGCGGCGGCTTTCTTTTCTTTTAACTCTTTTCTTGCTTTTGCTTTATCAGTAGATGCCAAGTAGTCATATTGACATTTAAAACGCTTCTTTGCATATTCGGAATGTGTCATTTTAGAAATTTCTGTATTATGGATAGAATCCCAAAATACAAACGACATCGAACCACGAGGAGAAGAAAGAACTATATTATAAAAATTTCTGTATTCCTTCTCTTTCCAGTTTGGGTTGGTGGTGCATCCGCCAAATTCAATATTACAAGTAGCCTTTGCTTTCTTTAAAAAATCTAAAGCCTGCTGTGTGTATTCATCCATTTTCATTTTCCTCCTGCTTTCGCTTTTGTCATTGTCTTCCTGCCGCACTAGGCTTAACACCTGTTTATACTCATCTAGTCGAGCAAACATCAATTTCAAACTTTTCTAGTGTTTTAAGTGTTATCGCTTCACTTTCTCTTAATTATCTTAATACCAATTCTATGTATTTTAGTAATGAACATCCATCTAATAATACTTCATTACCGTCATTATTTACTTTTGTATAAAACCCTAAATATCTTCCTGTTGTAACATCAATATCAACAATATTGAAATAATGTTGCATAGGAATTGAAGTTAATTCTAATTTTTTATAAATTTTATATTCATTTGCTTTTTTCATTTTGTTTTCCTCCTTGCCAACCTTAGCAATATGGTTTAAAATAGACCCAGAAGGCGGCTGTCGTGGGTTAGCCTTCTTTTTTTATTGTCTGGATCAATCTAGCTATAGCATTGATCAGCAGCCGCAGCTCTTTAATAAGCTGTGTCATGGCACCACCTCCTTGTATAATGTCCGCACGTCCCGGGATTTTGTAACGGCTTTATACTAAGGATTTCCTGCCACCTTCTGGATGATGCAAGACAGGTTAATGATTCGTGGTCATTGATTTGGTATCTCCTGCCTTGCACCTACATTATGCTATCCAGTCAACAACTTTTCACGGAATTTCGAATTTTTGGAAGGACGAAAAACGCCTTAAATAAAGGGTTTTCGTAAAATATGTGTGTACCCCCTATGCGCTAGGGAAAAGGGGGTGTAATAGGTAAAAACTGTTCCGGCCTGCCACGCAACAGCGAAAATTTCCTGAAAAATTTGTACAAGAAAGCAGACCAGTCACCTAGCCTACTTTCTCTATTGAGATTATGATTTTCTATTCTACATTCAGCATATGCCGGATTGCTGTATTGATACGATCATGATATGCCTGAGTGCTTATTCCAGCCTTCTCTGCAAGCTTGTACACGCTGATACCACGGCAGTATACGTTCAGCAGGGTTTCTTTCTGGTCTTTTGGAAGCCGGTTAAGGCGGTAATTTATCTTGTGTGTCTTGTCCAGACCTTTAAACTTCTGCATCCAGCGTTTAGCCTCAACATCATGAGTTGCGATTTCGATACTCAATTGTTGCAAATATGAGCCTTCTGGGAAGCTCACTGAACATCCATTGCCATAGCTATCATAAGACATACCAGACACTTTGCATTCCTGTTCAAGCAGCATTTGAAGTTCAAGAGCACTATGTAATTCTTTCTGTTGCTGATCCTGTGCAAAGTAATAGCACTCTAAGATTTTTTTCATGTAGCCAATTTCTTCTGTTGTTATCTCTACCATTTGTTTTCCTCCTATGCTATAATTAGCAATAGGTTATACATTGTTTCTTGACTGCTTTTGCGAGGGGCAGTCCTTTTTTATTACTCCTATGATGGTGCTTTTAATGCCTTGCCGCACTCAGAGCAAAATTTTGGAAATGGTTTATTGAGCATACCATGATAATTCACTTCCCTAATTCCAGTTCCACACGCTGGGCACACATACATTTTAAGCATGATAGTCTTAAGTTCATGCGGTTTATCGCCGTAATTTACAAACATATTTACTGGCTTTTCTTCAACCTTACAATCATCAGCAATCCTGTAATTAACATCAGTTATCGCCTTGTAAATCGCCTTTTGTTTGCTCAGTGGAAGGCTAAAACTTTGCTTTATCTCAAGCAGTTTATGAATCACCGCCTTGCGTGACAGTGTATTCCTACTCATTACTTTTACCTTCATGTTCTGGATTCCAATACGCTGAGTTTTTTGCTAGAGCCATGTCAATAAGGTAGAAATCATTTTCATCATTCATCATAATGTCGATACTCCATTTACCTTCAAGCCATGCACGAGGCATATGCTCAATAACCAATTTTTCAACTTCGTCTACATGCTGTTTAAAGTATTTATTTAACTGTGCTTCAGCATTTGAAAATACAGCCTTATCCTCTACGCTTAAATGTTCTTCACAGTATTGATAATTCCAGTAATTCACCGTATACAACAACTTCTGCTTATCAAAATCATAGAATACTCTAAACTCCGGACGAAGAGCCATGCCATTATATATTTCTCCAAAGTTTAATTTCGGATGAATATACTCTCTCAACACAATTTCATTAAATCCTTCTGCTCCAACAAGAAGTCCTGTATAATTTATATTCTCTAATTTCTTTACCACATCCTTCAAAGGCACAAAATCAATAATATGGCAGTCGGAAAATGTAAATTTATTTGAAAACACAGCATTTTTAATAAAGATTTCATCACTCTTTCTGTTTTTAATATGAAGGAAATCATCAAGCAATGGAATCAATATTTTTCGGCAAAATTCTTTTCTCTTTGCATTCATATCTTTGTCTTCGCCATAGATATATCCAATATATTTTCTTACATCATCATATGTAAACTGATAATAAGCACTTGCCGGTATTTTTAATCCGCAATCCTTAACTCTCTCATACCAGAAACTAAAATTGTTTGGATTACAAACCATTCTGAGCCATGTGTTATATGCCATGACATTCTCCGGAGGGAATTTAATTTCAGGTAATTTAATCATATTCTCACCACCTTATACTCATCCGGAGCAATGGATATCTGCTGCCTTTTTACCTCAATCACATGCCGGTAATTGTCATTCGGCCTATACTTCCCTGCTATTGTGTCGACAACTTCATACACCCTTCCTTTAATCGGCCGCAAGTTCTCCGATATATCGGTTAACTCATTTGTTATTCTAATCAACATCCTACCTTCTCTTTCCTTTCTTTCGCAGCTTGTCCATCCCTTTTAATTAAGATATCAAGTTGCCTTTGCATATCCATCATGATTCCTGTGTTAATCTCTTTCTGTTGCTGCATACCTGCCAGAAGAGCGTAATATATAGCCTGCTCCACGTAATCCATTAGTTGCTCTTTACAGACTGTGCCAACCTTAAATGACAGTAGATCATTCAGTTTCTTTTCAATTCCATAAACTGCTGACACATAAGGCTTAACACTCATCGGCACGTCAATATTCAATTCTCTTTCATACCCATTTTCAATATGATTGTCAGACAAATTATCACTCCGATCTTTTAATTCTAAATCATCTCTTGTGGCTCATATGCCTCTGGCAATGGCATCCAAGCTTTTACATAGTCTTTCTTCGACCGGTATTCATTGGTTTTCAATTAGCTCAATCGCTCGTTCATACACTTTGCTTTTCCATGTATGATCACACTTAGAATACATTGGACACTCTTCACAAATTTCATCGTGAAAATCACTTGCGGATTTTAAACAATGTAATACTATTTCTTTGTTTATTCCATCACTCATTTTCTTGCCCTTCTTGTGGTACTTCCCTGCGATAGAAACGGTTTTCTTCAAAATCTATGCAGAACCCATGTGCCGGATCATTTATGATTCGCCCCGCATATATAATTGCCTTTACTGGTTTCCAGTATAATAGTTCAAAAATGTAGATATATGACTTTATTTTATCATCCCAAACCCACATACCTTCTTTTAATTCTTCAATTTTTAGAGGTGGGTTGTCAGCTAACTCCTGCAAAATATCAACATCATCACAGTAAAAATCTGCAACCGTCCGTGGATGATAAAAGCCATCAGCTCGTTCATCGATGACGATTTTTTTTATAGCAAGTAATGCTTTTTGGTATTTATTCATTTTCATCACTCCAATCTATTGCCTGACCGCACTTTGGGCAGTAATCATATTTCTCATAATCCAATTCATAAGTTTTATCACAATTAGGACAGTCATACATGTCGTAAATTAATTGTCCTTTATCATCATAGCCATCACCCCAAATATTGGGTTTCTTGAGTGTTGCTTTATCTACTAATTCTTGCATAATATCGGCATCACGTTCTTTCGTAGTTGCTTTATCTTCCCCATAAAAATCGTGTGGAAAATCGTAGTCATCATCTAATATTCTATTTAGTGCTTCTTGATATTTATTCATATTCTCGCTCCTCGCTGGCTTATTCTCCCATGCAGCACGCCACCACTACATGGGTTTATCAAAAGGGAGATCATCACTGGCGATATCCAGTGTGCTGCTGCTTGTAAAGTCATTGGAGTAGGACTGGGAGCTGCTGTTGTCACTCTGGTAGCCCTGATTGCTTCCCTGCTCATAGTCAGGTACATAGGCATTGCTGTTCGCATTGCTTGCAGCAGCGCTTTTGCTTTCCAGAAACTGTACACTGTCTGCGACAACTTCTGTTACATAAACGCGTTTACCACTCTGATCATCAAAGCTGCGTGTCTGGATTCTTCCTTCCACACCGACCAGTGAGCCTTTATGTGTATACTGCGCTACGATATCCGCTGTTTTATTCCATGCTACCGTGTTGATGAAGTCAGCTTCCGGCTGTCCCTCCTGTTTGAAACGACGGGTGCAGGCTACTGTGAAGCTTGTGACGCTGACACCGTTTGCAGTCTTACGCAGCACTGGGTCTTTTGTGATTCTCCCGACATATATCACTCTGTTAATCATTCTTTTCACTCTCCTTCATTGCTTCCTCTTTACTGATAACTTCAAATTCATAGACCCATACCCAAGGGTTAGCATCCCAGCCATAAATGCTTAGTTCTGGCTTTTTTATGATAGAATCCCATAAATAAGCAAATGCTGCAATAGCATGCGTTCTGGCAGTTTCGTGCAGTGCATGCTTAATACTAAACGGGCATGCATTTTCCATAGTCCATGCTCCCTCTTTTATTGCTTGATCAGTAGTGATATCTTGCAATCGCTCTATACGTACATCTGTAACTCGAAGAAATAAACGTGCGGCTTCTTTGGGCATATGGATAGATGGTTTCCATTTCGGCAATTCTACCCAATGTATGTGTTCTTTTTCAAACCAGAAACCTTTTTGACCTTCCGTATAATCCGCTTTGTATAAATAATAACTCGCTTCTCCATCGTAATCGCCGCATGTTTCACGCACATACAATACATCGCCCTTTTTATATCTTGCTTGACTTTTAATATAAGCATCTAATACAAAATCAAATAGGAATCTATGATCATAAACTAGCGTTTCTCCATTCTTTTCAAATACATTAATTTCATGCTTCACGCAACGTCTTGTAACCGTCTTCCTGTCCTCTAAAATAGCCCGCACCATCTCGGTGTTAAACAATATAGGTTTCATTGTTTGGGCTTCCCATCATCTATAATTGCCTTTATTCTCCTGAGCTGGTCAAGGGTTAAATTCAGGCGATACCAATTACAACGATTAAAATAAGAAAGTAATGATCCCTTTTCCTGTTTATTTTCAACTTCCGATCTTGAAAGATACAAAATATAATCATATCCGTAACCATATCCTGTGTCTTTTTGCTTGCCATCACTGATATTAAATTTATACATTTCACCAAACTTCTCTGTTTCAATATATTTTTTTCCAATTTTTGAAATCTTAGTTTCGATGATATCTGTGCCATATTTAGCGGCATTCCCTACAGGTTCGATATACACAGTCTGTCCAACACTTAGTTCACTTCTTTCCATTGTTCTCACTTCCTTCTGACTCATAAAATTTACATGCTCTATCATTCGATCGGATATCAGTGGATTTACTGCCATTATTTCCGATTTTGCGGCACTTATGGAATCTTCTATTGCATCTTTCATATGAATAATGATACTTACAATCATCACATCTGTGCATGCCGTCATATCCAGCAACTTCACGGAATGCTTGCTTTATAGTCTTTTTGCCTCTTTTTTCATATTTCATTATTGAAAGATCGACAGCTCTTCCAAATAGGCTTTCTTGTTTCAAAATTTCACCTACTTTCTATAAACTCATAAATACTCCTGAATCATCGGTAGCTGCTTAAATATTGCTTCCATCACTGGCACGCAGATACTGTTTCCTGCCAGTGCTGAAATCTGGATATCTGTTAGCCCGTTCTCTACCATTCGCCAATAATCGGCATCATCAAATCCCATTAAACGCCAATGCTCTAATGCAGTCAGCATCCGTAATTTACCGTGATAATATATGGCAATACGTGGATGGGTAGTCAAGGTAGGACACACTTTCCGTCCTACCCTTCCTCTGCGTGTTTTGCTATTTGGAAATTCTACATTCACAGTGTCAAATTCTTCAACGATTTTATATCCAAGCTTCGTAGCTTCCCTAACACATAATTGTCCATCTTTCTGAAAAAATAGTTTTTTCTCATTCTCAGATAAAGCATTCAGTTCAAAATTCACATCGTAATCCAGATAATGGCGGATATCCTTTTTAAGTGCCTGTGGTTCCGGAAATTGATATCTACCATCAAGCATACTTACTGTATAAAGCCTGTCTCTAGCCTGAGCAGAACCATATCCAGAAGCTTTAAGAATGGCATATGAAGTTGTGTATCCAAGGGAAGACATCGTGTCGCAATAATGGTCAAAATGTTCAATGTGCCGGTGTGATATAAGATTCGGTACATTCTCCCAAATCACCGTTTTTGGTCTTCTTAACAATTCCTTTTCAATGATTTCAAGGGTTCTTTCATACAGGATTGAACGACCTGTATTTATGTTATTTAAGCCATTTTTACTGAAATCCTGACAAGGTGAGCCATGAATAAGAATGTCAACATCCATGTTCCATGTGCAAATATCTTGTGGCTTGTACCCATTGTCAAAAATACAGTTATATGCCTGTACCGCATACGGCAGTATTTCAACATAATCAATGGATTTGATATCCACACCAAGATTTTCAAGCCCCTTTCGTGGAGCACCAACACCACCAAACAATTCAAGCATCTTGATCATTTCACTATCTCCAAAATATCAGTTGGATCATTTTCAGTTCCGGCTAAGACAAATCTGCACTTCAGTCCTTGCTTAGCCAAATAGTTCAGAATTCTCTTTTTCCCATATCGTGATATGTACTTGCGTTCAATCACAGTCCTACCTTTTGATTTAAGCGTTGTTGCAACATAAGGTGGTAATACAACCTTCTCATATTTTCTTGGTTTTTCAGTTTCAGCTTCAAAATCTACTCCCATCATTTCACCTGCAACCTTCCAGAACTCCTTCTGCTTGATCGTACCTGTGTATATTTTCAAATAATTATTGATGCTTACCGGAGTAATACCTATCCGTTCTGCCAATTCACTTCGGAACGATTTATGCTCCTGCTCCCATTTTTTTAGCAATTCTGCTCTTTTAGCTATCCGCATATCCCTCACTCCCTTCTGATTCGTTATCAGCGCCTCATATGGCTGTTCCATGGCGTGTAACGGGCGGAAGTGAGCACCGATAAGGGGCAACACCTTTCACCTCGCTATAACACCGCTACACGTACAGATTACTTATCTTTGCTTAATGCAAATTCAATCAATGCCTCTTTTATCTCTTGTGGCGGAATCTTTTTTATTAGTTCGATATTAAAATCCCCTGATTTTATCATTTCATAAACTTTCCACATCTACATCACCTCAAATCTCTGAATCGCTTTATAGAACATGATTTTTAATTTTCCAAGCCTGCCACTACGGTTTTTAGCAACTATCAAATCATACTCTGGTGTCTGATCGTTGATATCGTTTGAAGGATTATGAAGAAAGAGTATTGCATGTCCAGACTGCTCTAGCTCACCGCTATCTTTCAGATTTGTTAAAGTAGGTGCCTCTGTTCCTTCCCTGTTAATCTGGGCGAGAAGAAATATCGTGCAGTTAAAATCCTTTGTCATAATCTGTAATTCTCTTGTAACTTCTCCTACACGCTCCCTATCATTTTGTCGTTTCCTCGTTGACACATAACCAACATAATCTATAAAAACAATGCAGTGTCCATCCTTACATTCTCTTGAAATTATTTTTCTAATACCATCAATACTTTTAGAACCATTGTATACCTTGATTTTTTTGCTACGCACAATGTTTATAGCCTGAATGATTTTATTACTCAGCGTTTTGTTCTGCCTTGCCTTTATTAGCTCATTGATAGGTACACCACTGTTAACACTGACTAATCTCTGATACAACTCCTTTTCTGTCATTTCCATGTTCATGTATAAACACTTATAATTCCGGGATAGATCATCAATCAAATTCAATGCAAAAGCAGATTTACCTACGGATGTTCTGGCAGCAATGATATTCATTGTATTTTCGATGAAACCAATTTTTTCTTGTAGACTTGCGAATCTCACAAACTTGATTTTTGCATTATCTGTTGTGACTAACTCATACATATCCACTGCGCTTAACATAGTTGCATTAGATTCCTGTGCAAAGGTAACACCAACTTTTGATATTTCACTGACCATTTCATCATATGTAATTTCTTCTTTATCACACTTTGCCAAAATCTCATGTGCTTTACGCCTTTTGTATACTTCTTGCAACCCATCGACATAGGCATAAAAGTTTTTTGAGCTAAAGTATTGATCTTGAAGCGCAAACAAATAATCTGGAAGCTTATAGATATCTTCATTTCTTTTTGCAACTTCAATAAAATCAACAATACCTTTGCTTTTGTAAATATCTTTCATACTTTGGTAAATTCTACGATGTCTAATATCCGTGAATATCTCTGGATCTAGTTCAGACTCTTTCAGCATTTCATCATTTACCATGAGAATGGAGAGTACCTGTTGTTCTAGGAGATAACTTTTGTCAGAATCACAATAATTCATATTCCGGTTGAGCCTTCTTATTTGTCTGACTATTCTTTCCATTTTGGATAGTATAATCATCCTCCCAGCATCTTTGATTAAACCAGGTAGAGCCATTCTTTATGAAGCGCATTTCTGTATTCGTTGCTTTGATATATTCACAATATGCAATAAGGCCTTTCTTCACTTCCTCAAACTTAGCAGGATTCTTCTTTTTCTTGCATTCTCTTTCATAAGACTTAAATGCATTAGTCTTACCTTTTTTGTTAGGATAAAGCTTCCATAATTCTTCAAATTCATCATGAATTTGCACATTATATTTATATATATCTATCTCTAACTCTATCTCTGGTGTAGATTTGTCCGGACATTTGTCCGTTTCTTCTTTTCCTGTCAAATCAAATTGAATTTCTTTTATATTTCTTTTATTATAAGTATTTGATTTATAAGTATTTAATTGTTGGTGGTTTTCAATGGTCTGAAAACATGTGCCTTGATTATGTGCCTCTTGATATACGATGTCTTGACACGCTACCTTTTCATCTTGTGGAAATTCATAGATATTGTACTCATATTCAATG
This sequence comes from Erysipelatoclostridium sp. DFI.2.3, assembly GCF_019132535.1. NCBI lineage: Bacteria > Bacillati > Bacillota > Erysipelotrichia > Erysipelotrichales > Coprobacillaceae > Thomasclavelia > Erysipelatoclostridium sp. DFI.2.3. The sequence goes on from NZ_JAHOOJ010000009.1 coordinate 12,386, forward strand.
ATTCCACTATCTGTTTGATTAGGATATAACTTACGTATGACAACATAACCTGCTTCTCTTAATTCTTTCAAAGCATTTTCAACAGCTGTTCTGCCTTCTCTGGATATTGCCACCAGACCGTTGATTGAATAATCCCAATCATCAGGTAACCCTAACATCATGCTAAGCAAACCTTTTGCTTTTAACGATAAATCCTTATTTCGTAGATGGTGGTTAGGCATGACAGTATAGTCTTTATTCAGATGCCTTTTATATGAAGCCATACCTTATGCCTCTTTTAACAAATCCGGAATATACCACGGTTCTTCGTCTTCCCATTGACACCATGTAAAGGGTTCTTTGGAAAAGAGCTGGAAATTGGCAGAATCACTAATTTCATGGCAGTATTCACTTACCCAAACCAGTTCATTCTTTATTGGCTTTCCATCATGTGCATACAAGTCTCCACCTTTATCTCTAGCAATCCAACAACTTCTATATGCAGGCTTTAAAGCTTTTAGGAATTCTTTTTCAAATGGAGCTAATTTCGGCAATTCCTTTCTTTTCCAAATAGAGATTAGACCATCTCCATTTAATGTGCACTTTTCCAAATCTGGTATAAACACTTCGATTATGTCGCATTCTGTGAACTCACAATCTGTCATATCATCATTGTATTCTTTGAATTCAAAATATCCACATTTGTCAATAAATATGCCATCACTTGAACTTATAGATACGTGGTCTCTCATAACAAGAGACATGTCACCATTCCTTGACTTAACCCACATACCCGTTTTCAAATCACTCAGTTTCATTTTCTTCATCCCCTTCTTTCACTGCCCCCTTACCCCCATGACTTTTCGCTTTTGAGCTAACTTTTCCAAGAAAATCAATGTATAGAAACTGATACAACATTTCAAAACGCTCTGTGTACGTTGCAATGGTATCTCCCTGCTCGATTGGCATTCTCCGGAGGATTGCGTATAGGCAAGTCAAAATGTCGCTGTAATAGCTCTTATTACGCCACTGTAAAGTGTTCGTTTTTTCTGATATATAAGCTTCCTGTAAAATAAAGCTGTCGTTATCACCATTCAAAATGCGTAGTTTGTCATTAATTTGTAAAGTGATAACTTCATTGCTTTCATCGTTCATGTAGTACCTCCTCAATCGTGATTTCTACCCTTGGGATATCACTGTAATACTTATTTACTTCAAGATGCACAATCTGGCTGTCATCGGCATAGGCAACCTTATTCAGTGCATCACATATGGCTTTAGCAATGTTATCTGCATCAGGGCGCTTTGTGTGCTTTATCAATCCAGTGTTCATCAACTCTTTTTTCTTTCTACTGGTTGATTTTGGGATAGAGAAGAAAGCATCAATTCTCATTGACACTTCCCCCTCTAAAGGATTATTCAATCCACGGCACGCTTCAGCATATGAGAGCTTCACTAAATTCTCATAATTCGTTGTCTTGGTCGGAGTATATGATCTTACAAAATTTCCCTGTCTGCTGAACTTAGGTCTTCCTTTTGCTACTGGTTCACCATAGACGGTAAATTGCATTATCCGACTACTACCACTGTGCCATTTGCAATTTCTTCAGCAAGAGCTTCACGCAGATAATCCGATGTGTTTCGCTGTGCTTCTAATTTCCACATTCCTCCATCAGCTTCATAAAGTGCCATTTTACCGCCGTCTCGAACACGTAACAGGAATCTACTTTCTGGCTGAGTTAATTCGGTAAAAGTACGGTATGGAGCAAGTCTCACAATTGGGTTAATCTGGAATTCTTCCGGTTTTTTGATGGTGGTGCCGCTCACCTGAGATACTTTCAGTCCAAATCCATCATCCTCCATTGAAACCTTCGATTCATCGGTAATGGATGATACAATAGCGACCAACTTATTCAAATTGTCAGTTTCAACAAAGCAAGTTTTCAACTGGATTACAAATGATTCCATGTCCATCCAATGATCAAATGATATACGAGGCAATAAAGGTGTTGTTTCGATCAAAACATTACGTTCCAGACGTTCATTGAGTCCGCTATATACATCAATTTCTTTATATCCAACATTGACAACATACGGAAGCACAAACTTACAACCACTGATACAATCTTTAATATAGTCTACTGTGGAATCCAAACTATAAAGTCTCATTTTAGATGCCATGTCTGTAGGTATGCGGTGTGCATCTCCTTTTACATAAGTTTCACCGTTAATATCTTTTACGATGATTTCCTGTGAATCGGTAGCTAATCTAGCTACATACTGCAATGCTTCTTTTAACATAATGCTTCTCCTCCTGCCCTATTGGCTTCTTCCTTTGTGATGATTTTTTCTGCTTCCATGCCGATTACAAATACTTCCGGTTCGATGATGTCACCTTCAAAATTGATCTGCCCTGGTGCCTGCCCTGTCATTTCCTTTAAAACATTAACCACTTCACCAGTTTCTTTATTCTGCTCCATGACATTGAATAACGTTGTTTCGATTGGGTTTGCCGGCACAAGTTTTACCGATGCCTGAACCGCCATTTTGATTTCCTTTCGCTCATTCTGCGGAGCGAATTCCAACTTTATCGTGATAGCTCTTTTTTTTCTTTCGTCAGTATTCATATCATTGATATTTGCCAATACCTGTTCTAATGCATAATCAGCCTTCTCCATGATTTTTCCATGACATGCTTCGATAATTGATTTCTTTGTCTGTTTCATTTTGTTCCCTCTCTTTCCTTACTCCTGCGGCATTTCAAATACATTGTTTAGATATAAATATGTACCATCCTCCATGGCCGGCGTACCAAGAAATCCTTTAATTTCGCACATAACTTCCTTAGCCCGCTCAGGTGACGCATAATCACCAAGTACAACTTTGCTGTCATCTTCCCATGTTTCATCATATCCAAGTATTTCTGCATGGCACTGCTGAAACTTTTTGAAAATTCCTAAGTATTCTTTATCCTGAGATTCTATATACAAACTCATACGATTCCTCCATTCGTTTACACTCCCTTTAACACTGGATTTCCATTTGCGTCTTCTTTCACCTCTCCTGTAGCCGGATCTATATCATAGTCAATTTCAGATTCATCATAATCTGCATCGAAAAATTCATTAGGAATAGAAGACATATCATCACTTATATTTGCTTTAATAGTTTCATCTTCATTTATTGCTTTAGCAAAATCTGTTTTCATCGGCGCATATTTGAGCACTTTTTTGATAACAGTTTTCTTTGCCATTTCATCAAAATTATTTTTCCAAGGACTAAATGATGATTTATAAGCTTGTGAGTATTTTTTTGCATGTTCTTCAACATCTTGAACACTCATAACTTCAAATCCTTCTCCACCATTTACAAGTTTAAATACAGCATAGTACCACACAGCTTTTCCTCTATTTTCTTTAGCTGGCTTATGAATTAACTTGGGGTTTAACCCGAATTCAAATTCAAATTCATCCCCTTCATAGACTGTCTGTGCCATAATTGTTTTTACATCACCACCACGATACGCAAGATCAATCAAGCCTTTATACCCTATTTGAAACTGGCACTCAAGTGTTCCCTTGTTCTTATAGGGGATTAAATATGCTTGTCCAAGTGGAGTATTAGGTTCTAGACCTAATTGTGCTGCATTCATCATTGCTCCTAAAAATGATTTTGGAGTGCAGTTCTGTAGTTGAGGAGTGTTTGAAACAGCAGATAAGGCAATGCGTGTGAACCTTTCAGGTGTCATAACTTTTGGTAATGCTTTAGCAATTTCAGGTTGCATCACTGTTATGTAATCTTTTATTGACTGCGGTTGCTTTTTCTTATCTGTTACCATCCCTGCCGTTTTACTTATAATTCCTTGTTGATTAGTTGTTGTCATTATCATTTTCCTCCGTGACTTCAAATCTTCTTAAAATAACTTCTTTTATAACTTTTGCATATATTTCTGGATAATCTTTTTTAAGTCTCTTATTGTCAATCCTGCTTTGCTTTAGATTTTTCCATTTGATTGTGTATCTATCTACAAATCCAATTTCAGATTTTCCCATATCATTTTTTATGGAATTTTCTATTTGTTTTCTTTCTCTATCTAGTTTAGAAATAAACTTTTTTATTTCCATGAGCCTCTGCAAATCCTGCTCATAATTCTTCAAATCTACTTCTGTGCTATCAGAAATCGGAAATATTTCATTCAAAGTTTCAGATGTACTAAGTGATCCGTCTATCATTGGTTCAACACCATTTTCGACACAATCCCAAAACTCTTTTTCCAAAATAATTAAATTATTTATCTCTGTATCATCCCAATTTACTTCAAACCAATAGAAATCAATCCCTAAAACAAGAACAGCAATGTACCATTTCTTTTTACCAGTAACCGCCATATAATGCATGCACTGAATATAGTACTGAATGGGGATATCTCCTTTATCATATTTAGTTCTTGTGAAAGCAGAAGTAGTTTTACACTCTAAACCAGCATCTTCACCAACTATCAATCTATCTACGTTCGCCAACATAAACGGGTACTCTACTGACTGATAGCTGAAAGATGACTTCCGTACCTTTTTTCCTGTTGACTCAGAAAAACGCTCAGCAACATAATTTTCCAAATCTCTTCCAAGACGCATTGACTCATTATCTATATCTTTTTTAATAAGACCACGCTTCTCACACCAGAGTGTATACGGCGAAACCCAAGGTGATTTTCCAATAGCAGCTGCCGCATCTGAACCGCCAATACCTGATAGACGGTTTTTTAACCATTGATCCTGCGTGTTCGGTAATTTATGTTTTATATAAGACATTAAAATATCTCCTCAACACTTCTTATTTCTCTTCTTTCATCAGAGATATCACCATATTCTCTGCTTTCATTATCCACATACTCTAATATGCATTTTGTATGTGCCAATGTATTATCTGGCAACTTATATACAAGTTGTGATGATGCAAATGGTTCATTACACAAAGGGCAACATTCAAAATCAATCATCGCTTTAGTTTCCATCATCCTTTCTTCTTTTTTCTCCTGCTGAAAGTCGATGTTATCCAGAACTTCGTTGGTCTCAGTTTTTTGCATGTTCAATACCTTCTTTAACTGCCATGTTAATTAAATGAACTGGTATTCCTTGCTCAATGAGTACCGCGATAGCAGTGGATAAACCAGTTAAAAGAATTGCGTCGATGTTCAACTCTGATTCATTTTCTTCTCCTTCCTCGCAAAACACCTCTGAAAACTCAACAATCTGAGTGTGACCAACGTGTTCTTTTGTTCCATAAGCAAGCCAATAATCAATGCTTTTTCCGAAATTCGATTCAGCTATGGCTCTTGTGAAAATACCTAAATCATCTTTTTTCATGATTCCTAAGCATGTATTTTCGCCATATTCAAAATACACTGCCATATCTAAAGCCAAATATATGCCATTTTCTTTACTCATCTGTACAAATGTCATGCACTGTTCTTCTGTAGGTGTGTGGATGTAAAGTACACCATCTTTAAACTTCTTCCAGAATTCTTCTTTTGTCATATTTTTTCTCCTATTTTTCCATGATATAGACTTCTTTGTATTTCACACCAAAGCTGTTTTGCTCAGTGCCTACCCAGATATCTATGATATTTCCTTTGATTGCACCGCCCACATCCTCTGCCGTGTAGACGATGCCATCAATGAGGACTTTACTTCCTGGAGGTATAACGTTTGGGTCAACAGCTATTGTGTGGTTTAGCCATGCTCTATGCTCACCATCACAGGGTTTTGCGATTGTATCACCCCATTCATCTTCGCCTGCATAATAGGCTGTAAGCTTAAAAACTCCTAATGATCTTCATTTCGGTTGTTCAGCCAGTTTCCTTTCTAACTTTTCAACCTTTGCATCTAGTTCTTTATTTTTCGTGGTCATTCTTTTTAAGTCCTCTTCCAACTCCACCGCTCGGGTTTCTGTTGTAGTGACTTTCTTCCGGTATATATCAATGCTTTCTAAATTCATGTGTATTGAGTATGTAAATACGATGTTAAGTGTGATGCTGAGCGCCAACACAAGCATTGTCCATAACATTCGTTCTTTCCGTTTCACTTCTTCGTTAACATGTTCTTCCATTGACTTCTCCTTTCTTCTTGTAATTCCCCCGATTAGCGTTAATTGCTGAATATGTTAAACTCGGTTGGTACTTTCAAGGTGAGTCAGTTGATACCGATTTCCCACATTCATTCTTATCATTCATTTGTGAAGGTGATGATAAACTGCCTATTCCTGATTCGTCTCTTTACAAAGGATAAATAAATTCGCATGAAGCAATACTCCATCTTTACTATCTGGATTTAGTATCACGCTGAATCCAGATTTTTTTAAATTCTCTACCTCTTTTGGACAACTTGTAATCACGATTTTATCAATCATCAATCCTTGCAAATCATACGTTATTGAAGCTTTATCATTAATTGAAGATTCCATATGCCTTGTTCTTCTCCTTTCATATTGTTTTTATCTTCTTGGCATACTATAATTAACCTTATAAAGAGGTGGTAGTATGCATGAGCTTGACTTAAATTTTTATTCGTTCATTTTTTCTTTCATTGCGATTTTGATTTCTCTATATACACTATATAAATCAAGGAAACGTCTAAGTGTGCATCTGCCAGAAGAATATTTCATATTGAATGAAATATTTACTGACCCACAAGCCGAACCAATAACTGAATATACATTGGCATCTTTCTCTTTTTTATTAGTAAATCCAAGTCCGACTGACATTGGATTCTTTGATTTAATGGTTCTTGATGATAAGAATAACCCTATAGACTATCTAACAAAATTTAATGTAGGTCTAACACCACAAGATAGCGGACTTGTTTATTCTTATATAAATAATTACAGATGCAGATTATATCTACTGGACAGTAATTTCGATATATTCAAGAGCAATCATTTCACACGTTTTGAAATACCTGTCAATGTAACGAATCTTGATACATCATCAATAACAATTAGGTTTAAAATAACCAAAGAAACTCTAATCCCAAATTCAATAGACCGTAACAGGAAGCGTAAAAATTTCAAACAATACTCTGTTACTATTCCTTATCCTCAAAAGTAGATTTATATTCTTTGAGGATTTTTTCATATCTTTCAGCTTTTTCCAATTGTTCTCTTGTTGGCTGTAAATAGAAACTATTGAATTTAATGTTCCCATAGGTTCTTCGCTCCAAACTTTCAAACTCGTTATCTAAAGCACGCACCCTTATATAACAAATCACGGATATCATTAAAGCAATGATGGAAATTACCAAATAAACCATTGTTTTTCTCCTTTCCCCGCTCTATAATAAGATTGACTTGTTATTCGAGTCGCTTAATGTTTTGTCGCATCGTCATTGGTCGTGGGGTGCGACATTTTTTGTGGCTTGAAATAACACTTTTCGTCAAAATACGCTCTTGGTACTCTACCTGCCCGTGTCACGAAACCACGTTCCTTCAATTCAGCATTCATTTCTTGCAGGATCGCATAGGCTGTAGATTCTTTCACGCCTAATCGTTTTACAACTTCATCAACAGTGACATAATCAGGAGATTCGTATATTGCGATAACCTCTGTACCAAGACATTCCTGTATAATAGGAAAGACGGTATCTTTTACATGAGACAGCACATAGTCCATGATTTCTTGCTTTTCTTTTTTAGTCACTGCCTACACTTCCAATATGATGCTTAGAGCAGTCTTCGCAATAGACTGAAGTACTTGCGAAATCATATTCATCATCACAAATTATTTCTTTTAGCGTTTCGCTGTCTAACTGCACTTCTCTCCCACAATCTGGACATGTACAATAGAATTCATCGTCGCAAATGTTTACTTTTATTTCTGCTTCATTTCCGATATTCTTTTTTAGATAAATCATGATTACTCCTTCCTACGCAACTCCGTATTTGATTGCAAGCTCTTTTACGATAGCCACATATCCTTCGATGAGCTTTTTGTCCTCTGCGATGATATCAAGATTGTTCAACTTATCTCTGCGTGATTTGCATACACCCTCATCTGCCATACGTCTACGTTTGTTCATCAATCTTTGTTTTAGATTCACTCCCATTCGTTTTTCTAACAGCTGATAGGCTTCTCTTAGTACTTCTTGATATGCTGAACCACTACCAAGTTCATTTCCGATTTTGCGGATAATCTTTCCTGTTTCATCACGCCATGAAGTAGAATCAAGTGCAACTACATTTCTGATTCCCTGTAAATCTGACTTAACATCTGCAAGTTGCTTTTGCTGTTCTTTCTGCTGAATCTCCATGTTAATGAGCAATCTCAGCTCCGGTGATAAATTCCGTAATCCGACTGCTGTTTCTTTTGCCTTGTTTTCAACAGTTACAAAATAGCTTCTTGCTTCCTCGCCCTTTTCATTCTTTGCTGTCATTGAGAGCTTTTTGGCGAAGTCGGCTGTAAGCTTGTAATCATCTGCAAATTTGCCTCTTCCTTCACTCGTCGTTTGGTACGAGTGAAAATCTTCTCCCATAACTGCAAATTCATTTTCTGTAATATTCCTTTTCAACCACTTAGAATAATTACTAGGATTAAGTTCCAAAAACTCATACAACTTTCTGGCAGTAGTCATGCCTTTCTCATCAATACCTAAGGCGATCTCAATAGGTGTCTGATTTGTCACATTCATTGTTTCGTTCATGTATTCTCCTTTCATCACATTACAGTTTAATCGTAGTAAAACTGTATAAAAAAACTATGATTTTCTGGGTGAGCAAAGCATTTCTTCAGGTATTTCATAAAGAGCAGACATTTCTTTATGCCTATCCCATTGTGGAATCACCTTACCAGACTCATAGCCTATAAGCGTTTTTTCGCTTATGTTGAGTTGTTTAGCAGCATCTTTCTGTAATAATCCTTTATTGACTCTCGCAGCTGCATAAGTAATCCTGACATCTTTTCTGTCCATCTTATCACCTCCCACAAACAATATACTACGATTTAACTGTAGTGTCAACAGTTAAAATGTAGCTTTTTGATTTTTAGCTTGCTTAAACTACAGTTTTGCTGTAATATAAAGATGGAGGTACTCTAAATATGGAAACAAACGCAAGAGATGTATTTATACAGAATATAAATCGCATTATGAAAGAGAAAAATAAGTCACAAAAGCAAATATCCACTGACCTCAAAATTCCTTTATCTACTGTCTCTAGTTGGGTGAATGGTCAAAGTTATCCTAGAGTTGATAAAATGCAAAAGCTAGCTGATTATCTTAATGTCAGTATGCGTGCTTTGACTGATAAGACAGATCAGATTTCTAATGAAGAAATTTTCTCACAGAATTTAATGCATTATATGAAAATCAAAAATGCTTCTGCAAAAGAAATTTCAGAGTTCTGTAAGGTCAGTGAAAATGAATTTGAAAAATGGTTATGTGGTAAAGTGATGCCAAAATTAAATAAGATTCAGATTTTATCAGTATATTTCAGCTGCTCTATTTCTGATTTAATCGAAATCAAGGATAACAACATTTCCAAATCTCATGGTATAAAAATACCAGTCCTTGGGCGTGTTGTTGCGGGAATACCCATTGAAGCGATAGAAGAAATACTGGATTATGAAGAAATATCTGAATCAACGGCACGTACTGGTGATTACTTTGCGTTACAGGTCAAAGGGGACAGCATGGAGCCTCGTATGTACGAAGGTGATGTTGTAATTGTCCGGAAGCAAGAAACCGTTCAGACAGGCGATGTGGCGATCGTATTGGTAAACGGTGATGAAGCAACAGTCAAAAAAATCAGAATCATGGATAGTGGAATTATGCTCATACCTTTTAATACAAAATATGATCCATGGATTTATACAGCAGAAGATATTGAACGACTCCCGGTTAAAATAATTGGTAAAGTTGTTGAGTGCAGGCAGAAATATTAAATTATAGACGATGTATTTCTAAAAAATAAAAAAACCCCGCTCCTATTGGCGTAGGAACGAGGGTGATAGTAGGTATTGGCGTACCTCTATCGGTACAATAAACGAATGACCACGAATCATTGCTTTTATTGTACCTTCATTATACATAAAATGGAGGTATTTTTCAATGAAAAAAGAAACAGGAACAAGACGCCCTAAAGGCACAGGATCAATCGCATACCTTGGAGAAGGTCGCAGGAAACCTTATGTAGCAACTTTCAATAAAAAGTCCATAGGCACTTTTAAAACAGCTGAGGAAGCTGATATAGCTCTTTTAAAACATCAATTAAAACTAACAGAACTGTACCCTTCCTTTTTGGGTGAAACAGATTTCCTAAAAACAGAATACGCAAAATTTCTGCTTGAATTCCAGAAAAAAGGTATTCTGGACATGCAGATTAATAATTTGAAAGATATTGATTTTTATAATAGTTTATTCAAAGATAAAATGGTTTCACTGGGAAATGTTCTAATGAACCAAAATGCAAAACAAGAAATAATTTTATCTGATGTCCCAACATTTTCTGAAATTTGGGAATTAGAATTTGAACGCTTATCAAAGATAAATTCAGATAGTTGGAAAAGGTCAATGTCTGCTGCATTCAAAAGTCTTTATTCTTTGCATGACTTACCAATAAACATTATAAAAACAAAAGAATTACAAGATGTATTTGATATAAGAATGGGTAAGCCTAACTGTGGCAAAAGTACTTTAAGAAATATGATAATTGTGTGCAGAGTAGTTATCAAATATGCTATAAAAATGGATTATGTGATTAAAGATTACTCGCAATTTGTAATATTTAACGCAACATCCAAACCACGTAATAGAAGAAAACCATTCTCTATAGATGAAATCAAGATGCTCTTTAAGGATGATACAGAAAATTCGAAAATAATATTATTGTATATCTTTACAGGCGCAAGACCAATAGAACTAATAAGTATGGAAAGAAAGAATATACATCTCGATGATAATTACATGATAGGTGGTGCAAAAACTGAGGCAGGTAAGAATCGTATTATACCTATTCATCCATATATTAAACCAATAATAGAATATTTCATTTCTCAATATAATTATAGATATCTTTTTACTGATGAAACAGGTAACACGGCTTATATACAATACAAAACAGCTTTTAGAGATTGCATGAACGATTTAAAATTACAAAGCCATATTGAACCTTATGATACTAGATATACATTCTCTACACTTGCAAAAATGTATCATGTTGATACCGCTGCACACAAGAAAATAATGGGACATTCTTGCAATGATATCACAGATGATATTTATACACATGAACCTATAGATTACTTAGTAAAAGAGATCACAAAAATAGCTATTAAGTGATCTTTTTTTGTTAGCTTATGTTAGCTTATCGATCAATATAATATATGAAATATGTACGAAATGTTAAATAATATCCTAAAAAACAATAATATATAGAATATTTATAATAATTTTGTTAAGAAAAAGTTAAAATCTTAACAGAGTCTTAACAAAACCTATATTGTATGAATATCTGTTTCCCGATATACTAAAACTATGTTCGTAACAATACTCGAACAGGAGGTTATGTATTCATGACATTTGATAGTATTCTGAAATTATTTGGGGGCCTTGCCCTGTTCCTGTATGGTATGCATATGATGAGCTCCGGTCTGGAGGGAGCTGCGGGAGATCGTATGAAAACCATTCTGGAAAGACTGACCAGCAACCGTTTTCTGGGCATTATCGTGGGAGCGGCCATCACAGCAGTAATCCAGAGCTCTTCTGCCACTACCGTTATGGTTGTCGGCTTTGTGAATTCACAGCTGATGACATTGAATCAGGCAGTCTGGATCATCATGGGTGCCAATATCGGTACGACGATCACCGGACAGCTGATTGCCCTGGATGCATCCAAGATCGCACCGCTTGTGGCTATCTTCGGTGTTGTACTGGTCACGTTTCTCAAAGGCAAGAAGGTCAATGCCTTCGGCGAGATCTTTGCCGGTCTTGGTATCTTATTCATCGGTATGGATATGATGAAGGATGCCATGGTTCCGTTACAGCAAAGTGAGGCATTCATTCATGCCATGACAACAATTTCCAACCCTGTTCTGGCAATTCTGCTGGGCGCTGGCTTCACTGCTCTGATTCAGAGCTCCTCTGCTTCCGTCGGTATCCTGCAGGCACTGGCTGTCAGCGGTCTGATTCCGTTAAGCAGTGCCATCTATATCATTTTCGGACAGAATATCGGTACCTGCATCACATCGGTGCTGGCATCACTTGGCGCCAATCGAAATGCCAAGCGGGCAACCATTATTCACCTGTCCTTTAACATTATCGGTACAATTGTCTTCATGGCGTTTGCGGCTCTTGTTCCGTTTGTATCCTGGATGGAAAGTGTTACCTCCAATCCTGCGGCACAGATTGCCAATACACATACGATATTCAATATCGCCACCACGCTGCTGCTGATACCGTTCGGTTCCCGTCTTGCCAAGCTTGCGCAGGTAATCCTTCCTGTGAAGCAGGAGGAAATTGAGGATGCAGGCTACAACATACCGCTCACCTTTGTAGATGAGGACAATATCGGTTCCGTGCCGATCGCCATTTCCTCTTTACGTAAGGAAGCAATGGCAATGCTCCAGCTGGCAGAAACAAATCTTGCGGAATCCATGGATGCCTTATGCGGGAATGCCTTCAGTCTGGAGAAAATTAAAAAGCGCGAGAAACGCATTGATTATATCAATTACGAAATCACCAATTATATGACGCTGGTCAGCTCTCTGAAAATGAATGAGTCTGATTCCACGACCTGCAACGCCTTATACAAATGCTTTTCCGACATCGAGCGGATCGGCGATCATGCAATCAATATCATACAGTATTCCACCGATGAGGATAATAAGCTTTCAAGCTCAAAATACATAGAGGATGAATTGCATCAGCTGGCTTCCCTTCTTTCCAAGAGCTTCTCACTGCTGTCAACCTACAGCCTGGATTCTCAGGATGAATGCTTTGAAAAAATCGAACGGATCGAGGATCGCATTGACGAGCTGACCGCAAGCTATCGACAAGCACAGATTGAGCGACTGATGGAGAAAAAGGTCAATGCCTTGGATTGTGTCATCTATTCTGAAATCCTTACAGATGTGGAGCGTGTATCCGATCATATCATGAACATCATTCAGGAAGCCAAGCGCTGTAACTTCACACTGAGTGATGAGGCTATACAAAGCGACCCTGCCCTGTCTGCAGCCTGAGACACCGAATGGTGTCTTTTTTCATCCCTTCCTTTTTCAGCTGTGTCTGATATATCCGTTTATAGGGTCCTACTTATGTATACAGTCAAATGCTGAACCGGTATGCGCATCCTATGCATACCGGCTGATATCAAATTCACAGCAATCTGCAGGAAGTGCTTCAAATGAACACTTTACTTTCTGATACAGCCTGCAGTTATGATAAACCCTTCACAGGATAAGGAATACAAGGTGTCTTTTTGCGCAGGAGCATGCTATACTTAGAGACAGAGGTGATGTTATGAATATCAGTTCCCGCTGTATTCTATGTCTTTTAAATAAAGAGGAGGCAGGCATACGGGCCTGTTTGGATGAGCATCAGAAAGCAGAGTATCTCAAGGACGTCATGCGAATCATGCTGGAGGCAGACCCCGCAGATACAATGCCTTGGATTTCCGATCAGATTCGTCAGCTACAGCCACCTGTTCCAAGAAGTCTTCCGGATTATGCGAAAATAAAAACGTATTTCAATACCATCCTGCTGGAAATGGAGCCGATGCTGAAAAATGCCATTGAGCAGGAGGTTGATCCTCTTTCCTATGCTCTGCGGCTTTCCCGCTGCGGCAATTACATCGATTTTGGTGCTATGGATCATGTGGATGAGGACATTCTGCGCTCCCTGTTGAAGCAGGTAAAAGAGGAAACACTGGATGCAAGTGTCTATCAACGCTTCCTATCACAGGCGGCAAATAGCAGCAGTGCTCTATCTTTGTGATAACTGCGGAGAAATCGTACTGGATAAGCTACTCATACTGCAGCTGCAAAAGCACTTTCCGCATTTACAGATCACGGTCATGGTACGCGGCGGCGAGGTGCTCAATGACGCGACGATGCGTGATGTCCGGCAGATACATCTGGATGAGGTGTGTCCATGTACAAGCAGCCAGGTACCGCTTGCCGGCTGCGATTTGCGTCATATTGGTGAAGACGCACGAGCACTACTTGCATCCAGCGATATGATTATCGCCAAGGGACAGGCAAACTTTGAATCCCTGTATGGCTGTGGCCTGCCAATCTATTATCTGCTTTTATGCAAATGCGACTACTTCTGCGAACAGTTCCGGATGCACCATCTAAAGGGTATCTTCGCCTATGAAAAGACACTGGAAATATCCAGTGCAAAGTAAGGCGGCGCATGGAACCACGCTATCCGCTAAATCAGGATGTTCAAAACCTTTATAGAGTCTCATCGTAACAGATGATAAAAGGCTTCTTAAACCATTGCGTACAGCAATGCTTTAGAAGCCTCTTTTTCTTATCCGATTCAGGAGATTCCCCATTCACTATCCTATACTGCATACAGGCACTACCCGCTTACTTCTATTCAAGCATTTCATTGAATGCCTTAGACGCTTTGATACTTTTGCATAACCGCTTCATATATACCACCTGCGGCTGGCGGAAGCGTATCAAAGACTCCCGCATTTTGAAGCCCAGAGCCTCCAGCAGTCTGCATGAGCGAATGTTCTTCTTTTGCGTTTCTGCTAGGATGCTTTCCAGCGTTCCCTGTTCTGAAAGAAATACAAGAACAGCGTGGATTGCCTCTTTCGCATAGCCCTGTCCCCAAACCTCCGGTGCAAACTGATAGGAAATCTCCTGCTCCATGCCATTATGATAAGGTCCGATTTCAATCAGTCCCAGTAAGGTAGAATCACTTGTCCTACGCACTGTAAAGCCCTGATTGTCTATCCCCATCATTATATTGCGGAGCTTTTCCTCTGCCCTGGCCTTATCATAAGCACCACCAAGATAGGTACGTACCTCATCATCTGTAAAAAGAATTCGTACATCCGCCAAATCCGATTCCTTTATTTCATATATACTGCATCTATCTGTTTTCAGCATATGATCCTCCCAAAAGAAAAGCGGTGCCTGTTGAACACAGTATCCCCGCTTGCCTTTATTCTTCCAATTGCTCCATACGCTCTTCAATCTCCAGCGCTTCCTTCTTCATTTCTCTGGAAATACTCTCCAGATCAATTTCTTTTTTCTTTAAACGGTAATTTACAAATTCCTTCACCGCCATATAAATCACAGCAAAGCATGGTACACCGATAAACATACCGATGATACCAAACAGTCCGCCCCCTACACAGACGGAGAACAGAATACCGATACTTGGCAGTCCCAGCTTATCCCCCAGAATCAGCGGTCCCAGAATATTGCCGTCAAACTGCTGCAGGGCGAAGACAAAGAGTGCAAAGTATAATGCGGTAATCGGATGTATGATGAAGAGAATTACAATCCCCGGTACAGCACCGATAAACGGTCCGAATACCGGAATCATATTGGTAACACCGACGATCACCGATAACAGCAGTGCATACGGAAACTGAAAAATCAGAGATCCGATATAGCAGAGGATTCCGATGATCAGAGAATCGATCGCCTTTCCCACGATAAAGTTATTGAAGATATCACCGCTTGCCAGTACCATACGATGCAGATACTCGCTGATTTCCTTCGGAAACAGTGCATAGTTGATTTTTTTTGCATAGCCGGACAGACGTTCCTTGTCGATCAGCATATACAGACCAGCCATAATACTCAGCAGGATGTTCAGCAGTGTGCTTCCAAAGGCATAGGTGGCCTTTGCCATCTGCGGTAGTGCATCCGTTACAAAGCCGGTAAGCTTTTCGAAGAAATCGGTATCCGTAATGTAATTGGTGACCTGCTGGGTATCAATGGCATACTTTTCAACAAAATCCAATGCAAATTTCTGGAAATCCTCCACATAGCCCGGAAATGCCTTCACCAGGGAAAAGATGCTGTCAAACAGCTGCGGCAGCAGCAGTGCCAGAAAGGCACATACAATGATGATTCCAAGCAGAACCGCCAGTACGGCGGCAATGCTTCGTTTATGCTGCGGCTTCATGCGGAGCCTTCCAAGCAGCTTTACTTCAATCAGCTCCATCGGTTTATTTAACAGAAATGCTATCGCAAATCCAAGGATAAACGGTGTTGTCAGAGAACAGACGCGTCTGAGTGAGCGAATGATGAAATCAATTTTATCGAAAGCGAAATATATGCTGATTCCTATGGCGATCACAATCACATACAGCCATATTTTCTTTCTCATGTCCTCGGTTAATCTAAATTTCATATAAATCGCCTCCATCCCTATCTATTCTATCATGAAAATTCTGTTTCATTTCTTACAAATTCGAAAGTATTAGTCATTCAGGATCCTCTGCTTCAGCTCTTCAAACACATAGCGGTCCTCACGCATCTGCGCTTCCCTCGTATTGGCCAGTGTTCGTTTATGCACACTTAACAGCGGTGGCAGCTGAAGACGCTTGAAAGCGTTTTTTGCCCTGGTGGTCAGCAGCCACTCCAAATCCTTTAAAAAGGTATCCGGGTCATCGAGATGATAATATTTCATCCAGCGTGCAATGTCCTGCTTCCAGATACTGCCGTCTGCATAGCTCTCCATAAATGAGCGAAGGCTGAGGTCTGTACCCAGATGCTCGATGAGATAATCATGATAGAACCATTTCATCGGATCAAACTGTGCATCCTTCAATTCCGCACTCGGCGGCATTGTCCAATCCATCCCATGCTCATGCACGCACGGCAGCAGATTCAGCGGCACCACCTCTTTGCCGAAGTGCGCATTCAATGCTTTTGACAAATCAAACAGCTGCACCTTGGTCAAATCACCGATGAGCGACAATGCCCCGATGCTGTCCCCGTAGAGGGTACAATAGCCCAGAGCGGTTTCCACCTTATTCCCATTATTCACAACAACACCGCCAAGAATACCTGCAAAGCCGCTTAACAGATAACCGCGGGAGCGTGCCTGTACATTTTCCATTACCAGCGAAGGCATTGCTTCCACCGCGTAGCCGTATTCCTTATGAAACAGCTCAACACTTGCCTGCACGAGTGTTTCCATGTTTCCCTCCTGATATGCAATGCCCAGAGCCTTCGCCTCCGCAGCAGCATTGGAAATGGTCGTCCTACTGTTGTGGCGTGTTGCTATGTTATAGCCGTAAACACGCTTTGGCCCCAGGGCGGCAACCAGCAGTGCAGCCGTCACACTGCTGTCCAACCCACCGCTCATACCGACGATCCAGGGAATTGCACGATTGAATATCTGCGCATCAAAATCCCGGATTCCCAGAAGCAGCGCATCCAGCAGCTGCGGCTGTGTGGATTCCACTTCCCTTGTTTCCGCAAGGTCTACAATCTGCATTTCCTCATGAAACCAAGCAGCCTGATAAATGGTATTCTTCTGCATGCGGACACCGCTGCCTCCGGCCATGACCACAACATCCTTGCCACTGTTCTGCATTCCGAGGGCATTGGCATAAATGACATTGCCCTTTAAGCTGTATGTCTGATCAAGCTCGTACATTGCGGCATCCAGATTGATATTGATATCTGTTAGCTGAACCTCACGTCCAAAATTCAATGCAAAGACGTGTCCCTTAAATTCAATGGCGCTGTTGATCGGGTTTTCCTCGAAATAGCGCGCATCATCCGTAAAGGGCGTATTCCGCTTAACCCGCATATGTGTCTGCTTGCGATACGCAAAAAATGCCGCATTGAATCTTCTGCGATTGCGATAGCGGATATTTCCCCAGACAATGGCAATATCCTCACTTTCCGCAAGCAGTGCTTCATTGAAGCTGTCCACATAGCGGCACCAGTCATCATCCAGCCACAGATCACCGAGCAGATATCCGCTGACGGCATTCTGCGGAAATACAATCATATCCGCCTGTTCCTCTCTGGCCTTCTGAATCATCTGTTTCATATAGGAAACGTTTTCCTCACATTTTCCCTGTTTGACATGCATGGTCACAACGGCAACCTTCATGATATCCCTCCTCATCTTCAACATGAGTATCATACCATGAATCGTACGAGAATTGAAGAATTCCCTTTTAAAGTTGCGGCATCTCCTATATAATATAGAAACAGGAAAAGTGAGGTTTGTTGTATGGAACAATATATCGTAGAGGGGAATATCTCTGTAAAAGCCGTTTTACTCGCTCAGAAGCGGGACATTATAAAAATCATCGTCGATGAGAAGAAAAAGGATCGCGATACCGCCTTTATTCTTCGTCAGGCAGCACAGCGCAATATCCCGATCGAACAAAACAGCCGTCAAGCTATTGATGAGCTTGCACAGGGAAAAACGCATGGCGGGCTGCTGGCACTTTGCGGCGAGCGCCGCTTTCAGACACTGCAGGCTGTCGCTGAAAAGGATTCAGTTTTTCTGGCACTGATCGAGGGGGTGGAGGATCCCTTTAATTTCGGCTACATACTGCGTACGCTGTATGCGGCAGGCTGCGACGGCGTCATCATTCCACCGCGGAACTGGACAACTGCTGCAGGAGTTGTTACCAAAGCCAGTGCAGGCGCCAGTGAATATCTGAATCTGATTGTCGCAACGGATATGGAGGCTCTGCTTCAGGAAATGAAGCAGGCAGACATACAGCTTATATGTGCACAGCGCAAGGATGCAATCTCCCTGTATGACTATGCCTTTCCTTTAAAGCTGTGTCTGGCAATCGGCGGTGAAATGCGCGGGTTGAGTAAGCATGTGCAAAATCACAGCGACCAGAATCTGTTTATTCCCTATCGTCAGGATTTCCGCAATGCCATGACGGCAGCGGCATCTACGGCAATCTTCGCCTTTGAGCTTGTCCGTCAGAAAACAGCAGACTAACCATCCAAACCATGCAGCTTCGGCTGTATGGTTTTTCTTTTTCATATGCGCCGATACAAAAAAACTGTATCTGCAGGAGAATGTCGCAATGACATTTCAGACCTGCACATACAGTGGTATTTGCGTAGCTGTCCGTAAGCGTGAGGTTCCTGCATGCACTGCCCCGTTACGGCTCCTGCAGCAGTGCAGACAGCTCTTCCAGCTCATCCTGACGCATGCCGATGGATTTCAGATAGGAAAAACAGCCTGCTTCATCCAGCATGGTGAGCAGCGGCTGCAGCATGTCCGGTGTGCTGTCAAGCAATGCGCGCACTGCCGGGATCGCCATTACATCCGCCGGAAGCATCCGGTTTACACCCAATGCATTATAGGTGTCGGACACCTGATAATCCGCAAGGATATCCTCATTGCATACACCGCACAGCTTCAGCAGGAGTGCTGCCAGTATGCCGGTGCGATCCTTGCCTGCCGTACAGTGAAACAAGACTGCATGTCCCGCTTTCCTTGTATTTCGTATATGGCGAAGTGCTGCACATACCGCCTCCGGTACGGCTCTCACCATATCCACATAATCCAGCTTCATACTGTCAAGAAACCTCTTTTGAGCCTGCTCATCCAATGAATCCGCAAGCGGCACCTCCTCCTTCATAAAGGGAAGCGATACCCGCGCAATTCCATAGCGCTCGCTGTCATAGGGTGCCTGTATCTGTTCCGTTTTACTGCGAAGATCCAGAATCAGCTGAATATCAGCTTCCTGCAGCTTTTTCCAGTCCTCCTGTGTCAGGTTATTCAGCATATCACTGCGATAGCAGCACTGCCATGCCGTTATCGTTTCCCCACAGGGATAGCCGCCGAGATCCCGTACATTGCCGGCTCCCTGCAAACGCATACGGCGTGCTGTCCTCATTTCTGACTCCCCGTTTTTTGTTCATAGGGCCAGTGAACGATACCGCCGATGTTATACAGCTCATCATAACCAAGAGCCCGCAGCTTCTTCAATGCCGTCCTGGAACGCTGCCCGCTGCGGCAGTACAGATAATGCGGCTTCCCTTTCGCCACAACAGCAGCTGCCCTGTCTTCCAGCTCACTCAGGGCAAGGTGATCCGCTCCGGGAATATGACCATCCCGATATTCATCCGTTTCCCGCACGTCGATCAGCTGGATGTCTTTCCCTGCATCCAGCTCCTGCTTTACTTCCTCCATTGTTTTATCAAAAGAAAATCCAAACATAGCCGCCTCCTAATCCACGAACAGATAGCCGCAGAATATATATAGCATATTGATGTAAAAGGACCCCATGCCAAGGTATGCAAACCAGCGGTTCACAATGGCAAGATCCAGATAACCCAGCTGCATAAAGAGCAGCAGCAGAACGATAACGATTGCGACCACCTTGCGAAAAACAGCATTGCTTCGCTTTTTACGATTCAGTGAAACACCGAACATAAACAGAGAAGCAACCATGATGATGATCAGCAGCGTATGCACAAAGCCGCCCTTCAGCCAGGTTTCCACCAGCTTGGTAAGAAAGGCTGAAAGTACGATGATCAGCAGCGGTGTTCCCAGTCGTTTGACATCATCCATTTTATACTTCCTCGATGACCACTTTTTTCATAACATCGCCGTTGCGCATATTGCGTACAGCGCCCAGATTGTCTGTCACCTTGCCGAATACGGTATGTACCCCATCCAGATGCGGCTGCGGACAGTGGCAGATAAAGAACTGACAACAGCCGGTATCCTTACCGCGATGTGCCATAGACAGGCTTCCATCCTCATGCTTATGCGGGTTGTTTGCCGTTTCACAGGGTATCGTATAGCCCAGATCCCCGGCACCGGTTCCATATGGGCAGCCGCCCTGCGATACAAAGTTTTTAATGACACGGTGAAAGGTTTTGCCATCGTAATAGCCCTCCTTCACCAGCTTGACGAAATTCTCAACGGTGCGCGGAGCATCCTCCGGATACAGCTCAAAGGGAAGCTCTGCCCCGTTCTCCATTGTTATTGTTCCATGGTATATCATGTTCATTCCTCCTATTTCATTCTATAAATATACTATAATCCGACAAAAAAAACAACCGCCGGGAAGCTGAGGCGGTGAAAAGCATACAAACGGAAGCGTCGGTTCAAACTCCTGCAGTTCCCTGACTTTCAGCCCTCCAAAAGGAAAAGGGTTATGCCAGCAGTACCATATTGGCACTGTTCAGGATGCGTATTCTGCGCTTTCTGAAGATTTCGTTTCCGAATACTCCGTCAAATGCAAAATCATCAAACAGCCTGACCCGCCCTGTCATCGTATCCTTAAGGGTGATTTCAGCCTTATCCAGATAAAGCGTCCATTGCTTGATAATCTTTAAATCCATCCTTTCCAGTCCATGCACGCCAAAACCCATGGCACTGCCTTCATGTACAACCGTGAGCGCATGCTCCTGAATCGCCTGTTCCCCAATCCAGCTGACACGGGAGCCGCTGTCAAAGCCAAACAGCGAAATCTCCTGATCGGCTCGTTTTACCAGAAAGCAGGGAAAGCTTCCCTTCAGCATATTGGGATAGGGGATCCGAAACCTGTTTTTCAAAACGATGAACTGCTTTGCGACATCATCCAGCTCAAAGTCAAGCTGATGCAAAATATCCCAGCCAAGAATTCCGTCAAAGCCGAACAGATCGATGTTACCGAAGCGCAGGGAAAAATCTGAGGAATCCAGTGCAATCATCGCCATGTTTAAAACCTCCAGTCCCCCCAGCTGGACGGAGTCCGCCACCAGCCCCTGCATATCCCGCCGGGTTCCGCCGATACTTCCAATCTGCAGTTTACCTCCTGTTTTTTTCAGCTTCAGCTGTGCAATTTTTTCACTCTTGATGCCGCTGATCTGTGCTCCTGTATCCACAACAAAAACAGCCCGTACATGATTGATATAGACTGGAATTGTAAACAGTCCGAAGATATTGCGGGAAAGCGGAAGGGAAAATTCACGCTGATAATAGCGCAGCTCCCATGCATGTTCCTTCCCCATCACCTGCTCCTGCGCTTTTAATAATGCACTCGGAAACAGACCAAGGGATATCCGTTTCCTCTGTTCCTCATATTCTGACGGCTGCACATGAGCGGCAGGATGACTTTGTACCTTACAGCTATGCATGCCATCACCTCCTGTCTTTTGTGTTCGATTATATCATAAGCATATGTGAGAATTGTGGGTTACTTTCCTTATGGTGCGGATTTTTATCAATTTCTCAAGTTTTTCGATTGCAGCTGCCTGTTCAAGCAATTCCGGTACAGCCTGCTGTACACGCATCCTGGCATAAAATAATGAAAGGTTGGAAAGAATACCCACAGATTACGTTTTCATGTTGAAGAGTTCTTCATGGTATAGTAAAATGGATGCATGGTAAAAACATGGAAAAGGAGTGATTGATATGCAGACAAATAAAGCTTCACTGCCTGTGATGAGTGTTCAGGGAAAGGTGGATCATCCCATCATGAGCGGAAACGGATATCGTGTCGGTTATGACGGATATGGCAGAATCCCGATGGCGACAGGCGGTATTATTTACAACTATAAAATCGGTGATTCCTGCATGGGTATTGCAGGAGATCACATAGAGCCGGGCGTTAGTCTGAAGAATCCTGTAGAAAAAGAAAACAATGCACTGCAGGCCTTTGCCTGTATCGGAAACAAAGCGAAGGTCATCAGCGGCGATGCAAAGGGCAAAGAGGGCTATGTGACCGGGAAGCATGGCGGTATTGATCATGTAATGGTTTATTTCGATGAAGAAACGCTGGAGCTGATGACAACAGAGGATAAGGTGCTGATCAAAGCCTGCGGACAGGGACTTAAACTGATTGATCATGAAGAGATACAGCTGATGAACATCGATCCAGCGCTGTTTGAAGGACTGGGAATCGTGGAGGAGGAGCAGGGAATCAAAATACCGGTTGTGACCTGTGTTCCGGCCTATCTCATGGGAAGCGGTTTGGGAAGTGCGACCACCATGCTGGGAGATTACGACATTATGACGCAGGATGCACAGGCAAATAAGGAATTCGGAATCAATGAGCTGCGCTTTGGTGATCTGGTCATGATTAAGGATCATGATAACCACAACGGTCCGCACTATCGCAGGGGAGCGGTATCTGTCGGTATTGTTGTGCATGCGGATTCCTATACAAGCGGACACGGCCCCGGACTGGCTGTGATTATGAGCAGTCGGTGCGGAAGCATTGAGCCGATTCTGGATCCAAACGCGAATATCGCAAACTATCTGCATATAAAATAACTATACCAGCTGCAGCATATTGGATATGTGCTGCGGCTGTTTTCATATGCCGGTATCATCGATGAACCATCTAAATCAAAAGCGGATTGCAGAAAACCGCCATATAGGATACACATATACGCCTACTGTATACACCTGCCTATTCAGAGAAGATTATGATTTCATACGACGAGTACCCTCATGCCTTATGAAATGTTGGCTATTTTGTATACTGTACACAAAAAAATGCTTCCATACCGTTCTCATGACGGCGGGAAGCATTCTATTAACCTATACAGCTAGTCTCTGTTTCCTACAAAACGCAGAATATACAGAAAGATATTGATGAAATCCAAATACAGCTCAAAAGCAGAATAGATCGAAAGCTTTTTCAGCATTTCTTCATCCCCTTCATAGCTTGCATACAGTGCCTTCATCTTCTGTGCATCATAGGCAGTCAGTCCGGTAAAAATCAACAGACCGATGGCACTCATCAGCATTGTGCTGGTATCAGCCCCCATGAACATCATAATAACCTCAGTGATGATCAAAGCAAGCAAGCTGCCAAAGAGAATCGGTCCAAAGCGGAGCAGATTCATTTTCGTCGTATATCCGATGACAGCCAGACTTCCGAAATACACAGTCGTCATCAAAAACGCCATAGCCAGTGTACCCGGCAGGTATACAAGAGCAAGCGTTGAGAAGGTGATACCGGTCAGCATAGAGTACGCCAGGAATAAAATCTTGGCACTTGTGGCGGACATCTTCATCAGACGTGCCCCCAGAGCGATGACCACACCGAATTGTGCGGCAATCAGAATCAGTGGCGCAAATCGCATCGTATAAATATAATAAATCAAATCTGTGGAGTATACAGCAAAGGCAGTAGCCGTAGTCACCAGAAGACCCAATGTCATCCATCCAAATGTACGTACAGCATGCTTCTGCAGGCTGGTTGCTGCATATTGCGGCTCAAAATAATCTTCATTGCGTTCAAACATAAATATTCCTCCTTTTCCTATAGTATAAGTCATATTGTATCATTTTTACAGTAAAATAGAAAGATTTTGCGGTATTTTATGATTCTTTGTCAAATGCATGCACAATACCATCCGCAATCGCCTTAGCCATTGCCTCCTGATTCTTCTCTGATTTCAGATAGGACAGGTCACCATCATTGGATAAAAAGCCTGCCTCCACTAAAATTGTCGGAATATCGGTATATTCCATCAGAGAAAGCGGGGCGTCCGCCTCATCCTTCAGCCCTCTGCTTTTCATCCCCTTCAGACCCGTGAGCTGTTTATTTACCTGCTTTGCCAGTGCCCTGCTTTTCGCATCACTCTCTCTTACCCAGATTTCCGCACCTCTTGCGGAATCCTGCGCTGTATCCGAAAAATTCATATGAATCGATATAAAATAATCCGCTTTTGATGTGTTGGCAATGCGGGAACGCTCCAGCAAATCCTTTTCATTATCCGACGGCCAGGACACCTTGTCCTGCACTCGTGTATACACAACATCCACATCCTGCTTCTCCAGCAGCTTTCCGATTTTTTTCGTCAGCTGCAGTGTAATGTTTTTTTCCTTTGTGCCATCCGCCGCAACACTGCCGTCATCATAGCCGCCGTGACCGGCATCCAGAACAACCCGTCGCTTTGTGACCTTCTTTTCTTCAGCCTGCTTCTGTGTACGGATAACCAGTGTTTCTGCCTGCTGCTTTTTATCTGCTTTTTCCTGTGCATAGGCATTTCGTATAAAGGGTACGATTACGAAACAGAATACAATGACAGAAAAGAACAAAGCATGTCGCTGTACAAAATTCTTTTGCATGAAATCACCTCATGTTAGTTATATAAATCTTTTTTCAGCTCCTGAATCTCCTCATATGCCGGACTTTCCTTATCCAGCCGTGAGGCATAACGCTCCAGAAGCCTGCGTGTACGTTTTTCATCATCATCCAGATATGCCAGAGCATAATGCAACACCACGTCGGTTACATCACAGTGTGTGGCTAACAGCTTTTGAAACATCTGTTCTCCTTTTTTTGATTTAAGTGCGATATATGCCTTTGCCTGCTCATACTGCATCCCGACACGGAAGAAATCGCTCGTTTTGGAAAATACATGCAGAAACTTATCGACAAATGCGATAAGTACGCGGTACTGTTCCTTGTCCCTGCGTCCCTGCTCCATCAATAGATCCAGCAGAAAGGTAACCACACCAATCATATCCAAGCCATCGTTAACCTGATACATCATAGCTTCCAGGCTGTCAATATGAAATCTTTTCGCAGTTTTAAACAGCAACCGGAACTGTTCCAGCAAATCCGCCGCAACCTGTTCACTGCCCTGTTCCATCAAATCCAGAATCGCATCGGATATAAGACCGTAATGGGTAAAGCCGAAGTCCTCTCTTCTTGCAATCTCCAGCACCGCTTCATCGATGAAGGCTTTGGGGAACGTTGCATGGGTATCGTCAATCTTCTGTGTTTCAAAGATAGCATCCGCGACTGCAAGATCGTTGTAGGTGGCTTCCAGACGCCCCCGAATACCCTCACAGGTAAGCGTACACCCAAGCTCCGTAAGATACGTATTGATTTCTTCACTGCGCATACCTCTGATTTTGTTCACCATGTCCTGCGACGTAACCTTTTGCAGATACAGCTCTTTCATAAGATTCACTCCATTTCTCGTTCCTGCAGCTTCCCGGGGTGGTACCGGGCTTGATTGTCCGATGCTGCTTATCTTTGGAATTTTCAAATCCCGAGTCATAACGATATCATTTTTTTTACAAATTTGCAACCCATGTTCTCTCTGCCATCTTTTGAAAGGCCTTTCTCCGAATGACTGACACAGCTGACAGCTTACCATACCGTGGATGGTGTTCTTTATGAAAAATATTGCTGGTGAAGTGTATGCAGTGCGCAGACAGCTTGCAATTTCCTTGATTGTTCAGGCATCCAAACACCCGGTCTTGACAGCGACTTATACAAAACAGTGATTCACTATGAGTCTGAATGCAAAAACACAGAATCGCTTCCACTGGACTGTGAAATGGTTCTGTGCTTTCTATTATGGTATACCCCATTCAAACAAATGGGGAAAACAGCCGGTATATCCGTTTTTATTTATCCTGCAGACTTTCACACAATGCATACAGACCATCCAGAAACCGTTCATTGTCCTGCTGTGTCCGCTTTTTCGCATGATTTCCGTAATTGCCATGCTTACGCTCCACACTGCCGACATGACGCATTGTGAGAAGGCGATTGATATTTTCCGTTGTATAGGGGACTCCATTGCAGGAGATCGGATATCCTTCCTTACTGAGAACCAGTGCAGCCAGACCGTAATCCTGCGTAACAACAATATCTCCCTTTTTTACATGCGACAGCAACAGAAAATCCGTACTGTCTCTTCCTTTATCCGCCATAAGGATAACGACATGCTCATAGGGAAAGACATGGGAGGTATCACATACCAGTGTTACAGGAAAACCGAAATCCTCTCCTGCCTGCAGGGTTTCCTCAATCACCGGACAGCCGTCCGCATCGATATAAATATCAGACATGCTCGACCAGATGCGGGTCATAGCCGTTGTTTTTCAGAATTGCAAGCACATCTGCGATATGCTTGTTATCATTGGTTTCAATAATAACGCCGACTCTGCACTGATTAAACAGCATGGCATTCTGAATACGGTTATGATTTACAGAAATGATATTGGCTCCGGTTCTGGATATCAGCTCAATCATACGGGACAGATTCCCCGGCTTATCCATAACGTTCATATTGATGACTGCCTTGCGTCCGGTCTTCATCAAGCCGAGGTCGATTATTTTAGACAGCAGATTGACATCGATATTTCCTCCGGAAAGAACTGCAACGCATTTGTGATGCTTTAGATCCACCTTACCGAACATCGCCGCCGCAACACTGGTGGCTCCGGCTCCCTCAGCGACCATCTTCATTTTCTCTAGCAGTGTCAGTATGGCAGCCGCAATTTCCTCCTCACTGACGGTTACCACCTCATCCACGTACTTGCTGCACAGCTTATAGGTCAGCTTTCCCGGAGTTTTTACAGCGATTCCATCCGCGATCGTACTTACATTCTGCAGCTTGATAATCTCCTTCTTTTCCAGCGACTGCTTCATGCTCGGCGCATGCTCGGACTGTACGCCGATAATACGGCAGCTGGGACGCATTGCCTTGATTGCAACGGCGATCCCGCTGATCAGACCGCCCCCGCCAATCGGTACGATTACCGTATCCACATCACTGAGCTTATCCAGAATTTCCAGACCGATCGTTCCCTGTCCGGCAATGACATATTCATCATCAAAGGGCTCCACGAATACTGCGCCTGTGATTTCCTGCAGATTCTTCGCATACTCATAGGCATCATTGAAGGTATCTCCCTGCAGCTCCACCGCAACACCATAGCTTCGCGTTGCTTCAATTTTAGACAGCGGAGCGGTTTTCGGCATAACGATCGTTCCCTTGATTCCCATCTTCATGCAGGAATAAGCGACTCCCTGTGCATGGTTTCCGGCACTTGCGGCTATCACGCCCTTCTCGCGCTCCTTTTGTGTCAGAGAATGCAGCTTATGGTAAGCTCCACGCAGCTTAAAGGCACCGGTTCCCTGCAGATTTTCCGCCTTGATCCACAGATTTTCATGCAGCTTATCCGCATGCACCAGCGGTGTTTTGGAAATAACATCCTTCAATACTTCCTTGGCATCATAAATATTTGAAATATCCATACGATTTCCTCCTGTATCCTTATCTGTATTGTACTATGAATATCACCGTTCGAAAAGAGTGTTTTTCTACAATTTGGATACATTTTATTCACATTGTTTTTATATTGCATACAATCATCTATGTTATGCATACATATTTGTTTCATCGTATATATATCGTAGAATCCTGTATATCGTATCTGTTTCAGTATTCCCCGCCGATGTTCCTTCATACCAATAGCCGCGTCCGTCCGCAGCCATTCTCCTTATGGAAGTATAACCGTAAAAAAACTGCCGTCTCCAGTTGGAGAACAGCAGCTTTACAGACTTAGTCTTTTTCGATGAAGTCCAGCAGCTCCTTGGCCGCAATATTGATACCGTCACGGTTTTCTTTATCAAGTCCCAGGTGGGTGTAAATTTCTCCGACGAAGCAGCCGCTGTCGCGCAGTGCGACAAACATCTGGTCAATCAGAGGCTCACAAACCTCCTGCTGCTGCATCGGTCCAAACGGGTTCGCAAAGTAGGTTGTGGAAATACCGACCTCCTGTGTCGTTCCCTTGGCCATACGTTTTCCCTCCTTGCAGGTTGCCTTCGCATCCTCAAGAGTATCAAAACGATGCAGCCCCAGCTTATCATCATAGTTATTTGCATAGGCAAATAAGTCAATTCTATGATTCATCGCTACGATTTCATATGGTGCAGCCGGTGTGATAACACGGGCATTGTTGCTGGATTCCGGATTCATGAAAATGGAGCGGTCCATATCACGGTACGGGGTTCCCGGATCAAGATCATCCAGACGGATAAAGGCACCGATTTCCGTACCCTGTCCATAAGGAACACCGTCCTCCAGATGAATGGTACCCATATCATCAAAGACAACCTCAATGTCCTTAATGACATCCGCACCAGCAATTTTCAAGGCTTCAATGGATTCGGACTTACCTGCTCCGGAATCCCCCATCAGCATAATACCCTTGCGTTTTCCGCTCTTTAAGGTAATATTGACGAATGCTCCGTGAATCGGCAGCCAGCCCTTCTGCATTTTTCTTACGTTGTGCAGTGTCAGTGTCATTTTCTTCAGATAACCGAAGTATTCAATACGTTCATGATAGCTGACACATCCGATCCATACATCATCCTCGGCATCATAATGGAAGGTTGTCTGTTCCTTGTCATCCTGATTACCGAATAAACAAATCAGATCCGGTTTTTTGCGGCACTCATCCTCATTCGCCAGCTCAAACAGATTTGCCAGAGATACGGCAGAGGAAATAAAGTCACGGTGGAAGTAGATAAAGGCAAGCAGGCTTCCGACCTTGCATGGGTAACAGAACCATTCATCCGGTGTTCCGGTAAATTCCGTAATCGGATTGGTATCCCGTTCTGTAAACATCCCGGTACGCTTGTTTGACTTCGGATGAAGGATCATCGGTGTCCGCAGCATAACGGACTGAATGAATTCGATATCCTTTAATGCATCGTATTTAGGGCTCAGCTTTGGATTATCAATGTTTTTCACTGCAATCGATGCATTGGTACCAGCCTGCAGCTGACGGTATACACGGTTTTTTCTTCCCATGATCTGTTCCTCGATGTTACGGTACAATCCAAGAATCAGACTGGTAAAGCTGGAATCTGCGCCTACAAAGGTCAGATCCTGCAATGCATTCCCCTGTCCGATCGACATTACGGAGAATCGCTGATGCTTTTTCCAGAAGTTGTACATTTCCTCCACGAACTCCAGCAGCTTCGCTTTATCGTTCAGATATGGAGAATCCACCTCTTCCGCTTTGAATACACGCAGCATGCGGAACAGCTTCAGAATTTCAAAGGTTGCCTCTCTGGTTGTTTTGCCGTTCAATGCGTAGAAGTATAAAGCCTCGTTATCAGCTTTTAAGTAATCCAGGTAGTTATGAACATAATTACTGAACGTGGAAGAATTCAGCAGCTGGTCACCGGAATGTGCGTATCCTGCGCTGTAGTTCAGTATTGCAAGTTCTTTTGTTAAATACAATGTCTCTTTCATAATCTGCTCCTTTCAAATTCAAAAATGAAGTTGGAAAATAAAGTTAAATAACCCTATCGGGTTATATTATACAATAAAAAGAAAAAATAAGAAAGTAGTTTTTGTAATATTTTCATTTTATGAAAACTTTTTCAATTCCAATTTCTGTTTCGCAGCTGTGCTCACCTGTCGCACAGCATACTGGTAACGATTACATGATATGCGAGAGCCGGGAAAAGTATACCGCAATTTTGTCACACGATCGTAAAAAGACCGTATTTTTTTGAAATCCTGAAGCACTTCGGTCTTCCATATAATATAGAAAGCGATGATGGGGATTCTCATCATCAAATGATCCAACCGTATTTCACCTGTAGCTGTAAGGTACCTTTCCCATGTACCTTACAGCAGTTATTAAAAGCTTCAGCACTTGCATAGGCAGCCTGCTCTTCGCATGCATCACTTCGCGCTCTAAGCTTTAGAAAAAAGTCCGAATCCCCTTCGAACTTTTTCACAGCATATTCAGACTGCCTGAAAATCTCACGCAGACTTATTTCTGTAATTCCTTCTTGACCATGTCAACAATCTCATGCAGGGAAACATCACTGCTTTCATCAGCTGTTCTGGCACGGAATTCCACATTGCCGTCCTTGATTCCTCTGCCGACGGTGATGCGGTATGGAATACCGATCAGCTCCATATCCTTGAACTTCACGCCCGGACGTTCCTTGCGATCATCCAGCAGAACATCAATGCCTTCTTTTTTCAGTGCCTCATACAGTTCATTTCCAATGCGCATCTGTTCATCATCCTTGCTGGACACAACCACCACAGCGACCTCAAACGGTGCCACGCTTGTTGGCCAGATGATACCGGATGCATCGTTATGCTGTTCCACGATTGCCGCCATGCAGCGCTCCAGACCAAAGCCATAGCATCCCATTTCCACAGGATGCAGCTTATTGTTGACATCCTGATATTCCAGACCGAGTGCCTTTGCATATTTGGTTCCCAGCTTGAAGGTGTTGCCGACCTCAATGCCCTTACAGAACTTCAGCGGTTTTCCGCATTTCGGACAAATATCCCCTTCATGAACCTGCGCGATATCCGCAACGGTTTCCACTGTGAAATCCTTCAGGTTTACATTTTTGATATGATGATCGGTTTTGTTTGCTCCGACGATAAAGTTTTTCATATTTGCCACTTCACGATCCATGATAATCGGACACTCCAGTCCAACCGGACCTGCAAAGCCAACCCTTGCATGAGTAACACGTTCCACCTCATCAAAGGACGCAAGCTCCATTTCATTTGCCTGCAGCAGCTTCAGCACCTTGGTTTCATTCAGCTCCCGATCCCCCTTCAACAGGAAGGCCATCGTTTTCCCATCAACGGAATAAATCAGTGTTTTCACAAAATCATTTACGGATTTCTGGAAGAATGCCGCAACATCCTCAATTGTTTTCGCATCCGGAGTTTCCACGATTTCCATATCCAGCGCCTCTTCATCGGATGGCCTGCCGGTATCGATAACCTCGGTGATTTCCAGATTACTGGAGAAGTCACAGCCCTCACAGGTCACCACGACATCCTCCCCGATTTCGGTGATTGCCTGAAATTCCTCAGACAGAGAACCGCCCATAGCTCCGGTATCCGCCTTGACGATCTTATAGTTCAGATTGCAGCGATCCATGATATTCTTATATGCTTGAAACATCTTCATATAGGATTCCTGCAGACCGGCTTCATCAATATCAAAGGAATACGCGTCCTTCATGATGAATTCACGCACACGGATCAGTCCATAGCGCGGTCTTGTCTCATCACGGAATTTTGTCTGAATCTGATACAGGTTATATGGAAAATCCTTATAGGAGCTTCCCTTCATCATCGCTGCCATGGTAAACAGCTCTTCATGGGTCGGTCCCAGCACATAATTTTTCTGATAGCGGTCCTTTAATGCAAACATATTGGAGCCAAAAGCCTCACGGCGTCCGCTTTTCTCATAAATTTCTTCCGGTATCATGGCAGGCATGAGCAGCTCCTGTGCACCAGCGGCATCCATTTCCTCACGTACGATTTCCTCAATCTTTTTCAGTACACGTTTCCCCATAGGCATAATCATATAAATTCCACTGCTGCTCTTTTTGATCATTCCCGCACGCACCAGCAGATTCCCGCTTGTACTGTCTTCATCCTTCACGTTTTCCCGCAATGTATAAAAATACGACTTACTCAGTTTCATAATCTTCTCTCCTTAGTATCCTTTATAAAGCACTGCGATATCCGACACCTTCGTTATGCCGCAATACCGCATACCCACATATCCACACACCGTTCAGTATATACCGGAGCGATTCCTTGTCACAACCTTGCGAATCATGGCGTCCTTTTCCAGACGCAGGGGTACATGGGTTCTGATTTTCTGCATTGGTGTTTTGGCAACGTCCAAGAGATTTCCATCCATATCATAGAGCTCCTGCAGCTCAAAACGTGTGGCGGATATCGTCGGTCCAAAAACCTCCGCAGCGATATGTCCGCGAAAGTTATTGCGCACCTCCAGCGTTGCCATGCCACTTTCTTCCTCATAATCCAGAACATAGGCGATAAATTCCTGTGTCACACCGGCTCCGTTGACACCGTACAAATGCCCGTGAAAGCTCGGCATACCCTCATAGAAGCCGCACCCGGTGGGTCGGTTTTCCGCCTTTGCCAGTTCATTATAATACCATTCCATCCGTTTGTCACTCAGTCTTCCGCCTTCCGCATAAATTTCATCAATCAGCATGCGGTAGGTTTTGATCAGGGTGGCGATGTAATACGCGCTTTTCATACGTCCTTCGATTTTCAGACTGGCGATACCCGCCGTAATCAAATCCGGAATATATTTGGCAGCCATCAGATCCTTGCTGGACATGGAAAACAGATCCTGTTCATCATGCAGTGCACGATCTCCCTCATACAGACGATATTTCCAACGGCAGCTCTGCGCACACCCACCGCGATTGGCATCACGGCCCGTCATATTGTTGCTGAGTACACAGCGTCCTGAATAGGAGATACACATACCGCCATGGATAAAGACCTCCAAAGGTACCTGCGTATGAGCAGCACTTGCTTTGATTTCCTCCAGCGTAACCTCACGGCCGAGAACGACACGATCCATGCCTTTCTCCTGCCAGTAATTTGCGGCGCTGGAATTGGTGGAGGAATGCTGGGTGCTAACATGAACCTCCAGCTTCGGTGCCCATTTTTTGGCACACATCATGATGCCGGGAGAGGCAGCGATGATCGCCGTTACACCGATTCGCTCCAGCTCCATCAGATATTCCTTTAAGCCGTGTAAATCCTCTTCATGGGGTAGCATGTTCACGGTCACATGCACATGGGCGCCATGCTCCTTCGCAAAAGCAACCCCCTCTGCAATCTCCTTTAATCCGAAATTACTGGCACGGGAGCGCAGGGAAAACTGCTTGCCTCCCAGATATACAGCATCCGCACCGTACAATACCGCAATTTTCAAACGCTCCAGATCACCTGCCGGAGCGAGCAATTCTATCTTCTTCAAGCTCTCACCTACTTTACCTTGCTTGTTTTCGTATAATAGAAGCCATGACTCACATGATCCTCTTTGTATTTCTTTTCATATTCCTGATAGGTCTGACGGCCGTCCCGCACGCCCTTTAACACATCCTGATACAGACGAAGCGCTTCACATACATACTCGATATCATGGAAGATACCGTCAATGCGAAAATGCCGTACACCCGCTTCATACAGCTCCCGTATTTCTTCAAAGGAGACAAGTGTAAATCCGGTAAACACATGGGTTCCAAGCGCATCCTCAACAATCGGCATATGATCATCCCGTGTTTCCTCCATCAGATACAGCTGATGATTGTCCGTTACCGCTTCCTCTTTCCCCAGAAACTCCATATAGGCACTCAGCAGCTTCCGCTTGGAATGCATCATATTCAATCTGCCATGCAGAACGACTTCACATTCCCCCTGTACATCCCGTGCCACTGTGCACATTTCCTGCAGGGTGATTTCCTTGGATATGGTTGCCATGCGGATTCCCTCATCCAGATAATACTGCATATCCATGGCATTGGTAATCAGGGTGTCCGGGTTGTAAATAAGCCGGTCCTTCATATCAAGACGCGCTGCCTCATAAAGAACACCCTCGTCCCCGTAATAGATGCCTTCCACATCCAGCTCCTTCAAAAGCTTCAGAAAGTCACGCAGCCTCTCCAGCTCCTCCTCCACAAAAATGCGGTTGACCAGAACATACATGCTGATTTGACAACGGACACATTCCGCTTTGATATCCGGCAGCTCCTCTATTGGAAAACAGGCAGCTCCTCTCGCCGAGAAAAACGGTACTGCAATCTGTACACTCTGCGCACCTGCCGTCTTTAATTTTTCTATATCACCAAACGCAAATGGTGTTGCGATGAAATCAACCATAACGTCACCTTTCCTTTATGTGTCATGTGCACGAAGGCACCCGCTAACACTGCTTTTTATTATAATATATTCTGTACAGAAAAGGTAGGGAAAACATCTATTTCAAACAAAAAACCGCTTTTCATACCGTTGATGACCATGATGTATCCGCGGTGTACATGGAAGAAAAATGTCCAAGGACATTCCGAAAGACAAAAAGCAAAGATAGATAAATAAAGAAGGATTTTGTATAATAATATGGGTGATATATATTTCCGCTTTTGAAAACAAACATACAGTTATTGCGACGGGATATTGTGACTCTTATTTCCCAGGGTCAAAGTAACATCATAAGGCTCGTTTTGTATGTTTAAAAAAGTAAAGAATAGAAATCATGTATTATCCCAACCCGTACACAAGCACATAAAAAAGCACACTACGCAAAAGATGGTTCTTAATCATCCATACAGAGTGTGCCTTTTATATGCAACAAATAAAAACTCACACAAATTCATGTGTGAGGTATGGTTTAAATGGTGACGCGTACGGGATTCGAACCCGTGAATGCTTGCGTGAAAGGCAAGTGAGTTAACCGTTTCTCCAACGCGCCATACTTCTAACTGCCTGTATAGTATAACAAATAATATTCCCTTACGTCAAGCATTTTCTTCATTTTTTAGAAAAAAATATTCCCATCAGGATTCTCTCAGAAAATCCATGTATAACGTCTCTCATGAGAAACACCCACCAAATTTATAAATGACCTATTATGTTATCATGTTTTGTAAGCTCCATATCGTAACGTAAATCCTGCAATCACTATCTGCATCGGATTTCAGCAAAGCAGCATAAAGAAAGACCGGTAGATCATACGATTCCCGGTCTTAGCTTTCATTTATTTGTTAATGATATCCATGATGTTCTGGTAGTACGTATAACGTCCGTCAACATACTGCAAGGACTCATAGGCAAGTGCCTTCGCCTTGTTGAAGTCGATGTCTTCATACACAGAAGCAAAACGGTAATAAATATAGTCCTTAATCTGGTTGTCACGCAGGATATAGCCATAGCATTCATCACCATGACCGAAATCACCATGCTTGATGTAAAGGTCTGCAACATCCAGCAGGATATTCAACTGATATTTCTCATACAGATCACTGTACTGGGAAAGCACGGCAAATGCAAAGTCCTCATAGAATTTTACATCATCATACTGCCAGCCTGGTAGAATTGCATATGCAAACTGGAAGAAGTGTGCTACAAACGCATCCACATCCGCACCGATCAAATCACTGACGATCGCTGCATCTGTAATGTTTTTGCGCTGCCCGATCATCAGCAGCTTCTCACACACCTTGAACTCCTTCAGGTATTCCGCAGCATTTGCTTCCGCATCTGCTGTCATCTCAGCCTTCAGACATGCCGTGATATCCTTTTTCAGTTCTTTATAATCCATAGCCTTTACATCCATGGTATCCGCTACCTTTTCCAGAACGACAGAAATCAAATCCGTATCAAAGCCGTCCTTATCAAATGTGAAGCCCTTTTCCGAAAGAGCATTTCCATCGATGATGTTTTTCGCAATTTGTTTACTGTCTGCCTCATCAAGCAGGAATCTTGTATAGTCCTCGTATACATGCTGCACACCCATTGCCTGTGCCTTTTGAATTGCTTCATCCAGGGACAGTGCTGCATAAGCCTCCAGCTTTTCCTTATCTACCTTTTTCGGTGCTGCTTTTTTCGCTGCTGCCTTCTTTTCCTCAGTCTTCTTCACAGCCTTTTTCGCTGTCGGCTCTGCTTTTTTCGCTGCTGCTGTTTTCTTTGCAACTTTCTTTACCGGTTTATCCTCTGCCTTTACTGCTTCCTCTTTGCTTTCTTCTTTTTTCGTTGTTTTCTTTGCCGCAGTTTTTTTCGCTGCCGGCTTTTTCTTAGTCTCCGCTTTTGCTTCTGTCGGCTTCTTTTCCTCAGCCTTTTCTGTAGTTTTTGCTGCACTTGTTTCCAGCTTCACAGTTTCCTTTGTTTCGATTTTCTCTGGTGCAGGTGCTGTAGTCAGCTTTTCTGCTTCCTTCGCAGTCGTGATTTTTTCAATCTTTTTCGTTGTTAGTTTTTCCGGTTCCTTCTCTGCTGTTATTTTCTTCGCTTCCGGTTCCGCTGTCAGCTTCAGCTGTTCCTGTGCTGTCTTTGATTCTGTCTTAGCTGCAGCCTTGGCTGTTTTCTTTGTTAATGTTTTCTTTTTTGTAGTTTTAGCCATGTGTTTTTACCCTCCGACATTTTCACTTTTCTTATCTTATGTTAATCGCATAATACAGACGACATTCATTTCTTTTCAGAAAATCCCTTTTCATTATAGCACAACATGTCTGTATGGTTAAGGAAGTTTCCGTGTTTTTCTTTGTAAAATCTTTTATTTTCGATTTTTTCCGGCATGTTTTCACACATTCCATCCAGAATTCATAAGAAATTCACACATTTACTATATTTTTCTGAGATAATGTTTTTGTAAAATAAGACTCGTAAAATGACTATGTCACTTGTAGTCTTATGCATAAAAGGAGGACACACATATGGAAGACTTTGAAGTATATGAAGAACATAATGAGGAAGATGTTAAACAAAATTCGTTCAATGAAAAATCAGAAAACACGGAAATGAACATGGATGATGCAGCTGCAGGGGCACCTTTGCAGAAGGAAAAAAAGCCATCGTTTATGAAGCGTCACAAAAATGCCTGCATCATCAGCGGATGTCTGCTGATTTCCATCGGAGGCGGATTTGGAGGAGCAACACTGGCATATCAGCTGAGCAAATCGAATGGAAACGGAACCGTGCTTTATCAGGCAGTTGAGAAAACGAATTCTTCCAAAAGCAATACAGCAAACGCGACCAGTATGTCAGTCAAGGATATCGCGAATGAGGCCATGGAAAGCGTTGTGGAGATAAAAACAGAATCCGTTTCCACGAATGAGTTTTTCCAACAGGCAGTTCAGTCAGGTGCCGGCAGCGGTGTCATTCTTAGCAAGGATGGATACATCGTGACAAACAATCATGTAATTGACGGTGCAAGCAAAATCAAGGTAACAACCAAGGATGGAAAGTCTTACGATGCCAAACTGATAGGCAATGATTCCTCCACCGATCTGGCTGTTATAAAGGTCGAGGCAAGCAACCTAAAGCCTGCTGTACTGGGCAACAGCTCCAAGCTGGAAGTCGGGGATACCGCAGTTGCGATTGGAAACCCACTTGGTGAACTTGGCGGCACCGTGACAAGCGGCATCATTTCCGCACTGGACCGGGAAGTGACGATAGATAATCAGACAATGCATCTTCTACAGACAAATGCTGCTATCAATCCGGGAAATTCCGGTGGCGGTTTGTTCAATGATCAGGGTGAACTGATCGGTATTGTTAATGCCAAATCCAGTGGTTCCAATATCGAAGGTCTTGGTTTTGCAATTCCTATCGACCGTGCAAAGGATGTTATCACAAATCTGATTGAAAACGGTTATGTAAAGGGACGCGCATCTCTGGGAGTTACACTGACCCTGGGTACCAGCAACAATCCATTCAGCTCCGATACCAGCACACAGGTCTATATCGCAAGTGTCGTGGAAGGTAAGGCAGCTGATAAAGCAGGACTGCAGGCCGGCGATCAGATTTTAAAAGTAGATGACAAGGACGTAGAAAGTATTTCCGATGTTAAAACCGTGGTAAATTCCCACAAGGCTGGAGAAACTATGAAAATTACCGTCCTGCGGGATCGTTCCACTAAGACCTTTACAGTCACACTTGGAGAAGCTGACAATACCACTTCCTCCTCGGATGAGGGCACTTCCCGGCAGACGCCAAACCAGAATCGCTGATACTTATCAGCTCGCATATTTTTCCTAACGCAGCAATAAAACAAAAAGCTTTTTCATCCATGAAATCTAAAATGTATGAAAAAGCTTTTTATGCTGTATCGTTTTTGGTTCCTGATCTACAGCCTGTTCAAAGGAATTCAGTATGTATGTAAAACGAATTGAAAACAGAAAAACAGTGAAGATATCTATCATCATAACGAAAAGGGCAATCCGGTTCTATCCATACGACAGACAGGATACCCTTTTTTCAGCTTCCATGTTCAATATATTGATTATCTCAATCAGCTGCGCCCGCCTGCTTGCATCCATTCTCCCAGCTTTGGCAGCAGTGCATAAAATTCCTTGAGGTTTTTCACCTTCCACTCCCAGTTCGGACTGCCGATCGTTCCCGGTGTATTGAGGCGCCCCTCACTCTTTAAGCCAAGAATATCACTCATTGGCAGGATGACCACATCGGCGGCACTATCCAGACAATAGCGAATCACCAGTTCGTGAAACATTCGGTTATCATAGCCGCAGTTATGGAAAAATCTGCGCAAGGCGATACGCCGATTCTGTGTCAATAGCTGATAAAAGCCCTCCAGTGTATCATTATCATGCGTTCCCGTATATAAAACGATATGCTCTTTCCGCGGCTTCTTCAAAAGCTTAGGCTGCAGCTCAAAGGATATGACATTCATGCCCATCAGGTTGTAATGATCACGCAGCTTGCCAACCTGTCTGCGCAGATCGCCCAAATCCTCTGCAATTAGACGGATTTCCGGGAATCGGCGGAACACCTCATCAAAAAACTCATAGGATGGTCCCATGATCCATTCTCCATCCTTTGCAGTCGGACAGGATGCCGGTATTTTCCAATAGGTATCAAAGGCACGGAAATGATCCAGACGGATGATATCATACTGCTGCTGATTCCAGGCGAGCCGTTCCATCCAGAAATCATAGTGATCCTTTTTCATCTGCTTCCAGTTATAGATTGGATTTCCCCAGCGTTGTCCGTCGTCACTGAAATAATCCGGCGGTACTCC
Source organism: Erysipelatoclostridium sp. DFI.2.3 (assembly GCF_019132535.1). Classification (NCBI taxonomy): domain Bacteria; kingdom Bacillati; phylum Bacillota; class Erysipelotrichia; order Erysipelotrichales; family Coprobacillaceae; genus Thomasclavelia; species Erysipelatoclostridium sp. DFI.2.3. The sequence continues at coordinate 51,655 of NZ_JAHOOJ010000009.1, forward strand.
TGCGATATGACTTGGATTTCCCTGCGGATCCAGCAGGAAATCCTCCTGATTCTGCCAGACATCCGCACTGTCCAGTCCGACATAAAACGGAAGATCGCCCATGATTTCCACACCATGTGCGTTCGCATATGCTTTTACCTGATTCCACTGCTTATAGAAGATGAACTGCAGAAACTGTTCATAACGGATTTCCTCTTCAAACTCCTTCAACGAAAAGCGGCGGTTGCGAATCCATTCACGCTGCTCCTTTGGCCACTGTGTCCAGCTTGCCATCTGATTATGCTTTTTCAGCGTTATGAAAACAGCGTATGGATACAGCCATGGAGCAGTGGAACAAAACAGCTGGTATTCCTGAGCAAAGGTATCCTGCATCTTCAAAAAGGTCTTGTATGCCTTTTTCAGATACGGTGCCTTGAAAGCACGAACCCCGTCATAATCCACCTTTTCTGAAAATTTATTATAATTGCGGATAGAGCTTTGCTTAAGCAGTCCGTAATCTGCCAGTGTATCCACACTGATGTAGATTTCATCCCCTGCGTACGATGAAAACGGCTGGTAGGGCGAATTCCCATAGCCTACAGGGTTCAGTGGCAGAATCTGCCAGATGCGGATATGCTGTTTACTGATGGCATCTATGAGCCGATAGGTGTGTTTGCCGAAATCACCGATTCCCTGATTTCCCGGCAATGACGAAATAGGCATTAAAATTCCAGTTTGTCTCTCCATAATTCCTCCTATCCTAAGTTCCAGATATCACGGTCATAATCCTCAATCGTACGTTTGCTGGAGAAGAAGGAGCTGCATGCGATATTGTGCAGCATTTTCCGTCCCCAAAGCTTGCGGTTCTCATAATCCTTCAGCATCTGTTCCTTACATGCTATATACTCTCTGGTATCCAGCAGCGTCATGAACCAGTCCTTGTTCAGCAGCTCCTGATAAAAGCGATGCAGCGATTTTCGATCTCCTGTCGCAAGCATTTCCTCTCCGATCAGATAATCCACCAGCTCCTGCAGCAGAGCATCCTGTTCATAATAATCCCGTGAACAGTAATCTGCCTTTTCATAATGCGCAATGACCTCTTCACTGCTTTTTCCAAAGATATAAATATTGTCTTCCTCAACCAGATCGGCAATCTCCATATTGGCACCGTCCCGGGTTCCCAGCGTCAGCGCACCGTTCAGCATAAACTTCATGTTTCCTGTCCCGCTGGCTTCCTTGCTTGCCAGTGAGATCTGCTCGGATATGTCGCTTGCCGGAATAATCAGCTCCGCTTCGCTCACATTGTAATTTTCAATGAAGCAGACCTGCAGATACGGAGATACCCTGGCATCGTGTTCAATGATATCCTGCAGACAGAGCAGCACATGAATGATATCCTTGGCAATCGTATATGCAGGTGCCGCCTTGGCTCCGAAAATACAGGTGATCGGCCGCTTTGGCAGATTTCCTTTGCGAATTTCCTTCAGTTTATAAATAATCCACAGCGCATTCATCTGCTGGCGCTTGTATTCATGCAGCCGTTTGACCTGCGTATCGAAGATACTGTTGGGATTGATTGCCACCCTCTGCTTGTTGCGGATATGTGTACACCATTCCCGTTTCTTTTCCTGCTTAATGTCCTGCAGATGTGCAATGACGTCCGCATCCTGTGCATAGGCATGCAGCTCTGCAAGGCGCTCATCCTGCCAGGAATCCATATGCAGCAGCTCCATCAGATACGTATACAGCTGTGTATTGCAGGCATGCAGCCAGCGTGTAAAGGTGATACCATTGGTTTTATTGTTAAATTTTTTAGGATACAGCTCATAAAAGGCATGCAGCTCGCTTTGCTTCAGTATCTCTGTGTGCAAAGCCGCAACCCCGTTGACGCTTTTTCCAAAATGAATATCCATATGTGCCATATGCATGCGATTGTCCGCATCGATCAATGCCACACCAGCTGCACTGCAGCGCTGATCTGCTGCGGTATCCAGTGCCTGCAGAATGCCGCACAAATGCGGAACTACGGTTTCCAGATAGGACATCGGCCAGGTTTCCAGAGCCTCCGCCAGAATCGTATGATTGGTGTATGCACACGTTTTTTCAACAATGCGCACCGCCTCCTTCATACGGATTCCCTCCTGCATCAGCTGATATATCAGTTCCGGTATGATCAGAGATGGATGGGTATCATTGATTTGAATCACGGCATGCTCATACAGTCTGTGCAGATCATGCCCCAACTGCTTCTGTTCCTCCAGAATCATATGCGCACCGCAGGCTACCATGAAATACTGCTGGTAAATGCGAAGCAGTCTGCCCTGCTCATCACTGTCATCCGGATACAGAAACAGCGTCAGATTCCGTCGGATATCTGTTTTATCGAACTGAATGCCCTCTTTAACGATGCCCTCCTCAACACTTTCCACATCAAACAGATGCAGACGGTTCTTTTTCCCGTCAAAGCCGATAACATCCATATCATAGCGCACGGGCTGCAGGGTACAGCATGGAAGCTTAACCTGAAAATCAACCGGCACCCTTTCAAACCAGCTGACCGTGTCGATCCATGCGTTTGGCAGCTCTGTCTGCTTATGATTTAGAAAGCGCTGTTCAAACAGGCCGAAGTGATAATACAGACCGATCCCGTCCCCGCACAGATTCAGCTCTGCAATGGAATCCAGAAAGCATGCGGCCAGTCTTCCCAGACCGCCGTTACCAAGACTTGGCTCCTGCTCAATATCCTGTATTTCCTTCCATGTACAGCCATATTCCCCGACAAGAGTCTTTACATCCTCCAGAGCATGCAGATGAATCAGATTGCTTGTCAGCATTTTTCCCAGCAAAAACTCTGCGGAGATATAGTACAGCTTCCGCTTTGATACAACAGGCTCCAGCTTTGCCATCTGCTTGCGCACCGCACGGTTGATTGCCTTGTAAAGTGTCCCGGCAGTTGGCTTGCATCCCGCTGCATTTCGTATATCCTGAATCAGTTCCTGTCTCATGAACGTCATAAATTGCCTCCTTCACACAAATATGTAAGCGTTTATCATTTATCAATATTTTAACACAAATCACTAAGGAATACGTGAAGAATTTAAAAAAAGTACAGTTTTTTCAAATTTCTGTACTTTTTATTCATTTTTCTGTGAATTTCGTGCTATCCGCATCGTATGTATACCTGTTTTGTATGATAATCACAAAGAAATGGACGGATTCGCAAGATATGCCTGCAAATATCCCTCTGCCATATGATAGATATAGTCCCGTACATTGATTTCTCCGTTTCGGATACACCAGTAATAGATTACCCCCCTGCTCATAATCAGCAGCTCCTCCAAAAGCTTTTCGATATCCGTATCCGTTTTCAGACAGCACTCCCTCACCGCACGCTGCAAAAGACAGCGCAGACCGTCGGGCAGACCGCGTGCATTGGACGCAAAAAAGGTATTTCCATTGTCGATTTGCGCCTTGTACACATTTTTGATACTGTCAATCCCCATCGTTTCCGCATAGCCGCATTGCTCACACAGATACTGCAAAATCGCTTCCAGCGGCGGCAGCTGCCTGCAGACAGGCAGAATATCGTTCACGAAGACATCATCCACATCGCGGTACAGCTCCACAATGATGTCGGATTTCGTTTTAAAATGATGATAGAAGGCACCCACGGATATGTCCGCTTCTCTGCAGATCATGGATATGCTAAGCTCATCAAAGGTATGCTCACGCAGCAGTCCGGTGCATACAGTAAGTATATTGGAGCGCGTCTGCAATGCCTGTTCCTTCCGCGTTTGTTTTTTTTCCATCCAACTGACCTCCTGTGGGTAAAGCAAGATTCTGAAAATGCCGTAACGACGATTCGCCTCAAAAGCTTTCTCCGGTATCCTCTTCACCCGATTTCCAGTTGATTATATCATACCTGACACAGACATACAAATCCTTTCAGCGAATGTATTCGGTAAGTGTTGACAACGCTTACATTGCCTGTTAGAATGAAACTAGATATTGACCGAACGTATTCGGTAAGGAGGACTTTATGACACATCATCGAGAGTTGTTTCAACCAACAGGCATTGGCTCCTGTACATTGAAAAACAGGATTTCCATGGCACCCATGGGGCCTGTCGGGTATGCGGATTCCTTCGGCGGCTTCAACCAGCGCCTGCAGGATTATTACGTAGAGCGCGCAAAAAACAACGTTGGTTTGATCATCACGGGTATCTGCTCCGTCGATATGAGTATCGAGGGCATCCCCGCAAACGGTCTGCCATGCCCGACAAGCAATCCGCTTGCTTTCATTCACAGTACCTATAGCATGAATGACCGCATTCATGCATACGGCTCCAAGATTTTTCTACAGCTGACCGGCGGTCTGGGACGCAGTGCCCTGCCCGGCTTTACGGCAAAGCATATCGCTCCAAGTGAAAACACCAACCGCTTTGATCCGCGTATCACACATCGTGAAATGACCAAAGAGGAAATCATGAATCTGATCAGGCGCTTCATCGAATCTGCGGCGATTGCGAAAAAGGCAGGCTTTGACGGTGTGGAAATCCATGCGGTGCATGAAGGCTACCTGCTGGATCAGTTCGCCATTGCTTTGTTTAATAAACGCAGTGATGAATTCGGCGGCTCTCTGGAAAACCGTCTGCGTGTTGCCACAGAGATTGTCAGGGGAATCAAAAAGGTCTGCGGACCTGACTTTCCTGTATCGCTGCGCTACAGTCTGAAGAGCTGTATGAAGGGTCTTCGGCAGGGAGGTCTGCCGCAGGAGGAATACACGGAGGTCGGAAAGGATATCGAGGAAGGCATTGCAGCTGCGAAGATCCTGGTTAATGCCGGCTATGATGCATTGAATGTGGATGCTGGAACCTATGATTCCTGGTACTGGAATCACCCGCCGATGTATTTTGAAGACGGCATGTACCGCGAATTCGGAAGAATTCTGAAAAAAGAGGTCGACGTACCGATTATCTTAGCCGGGCGGATGGATGATCCGGATATGGCAGTGGAGGCATTGAAGGATTGCTGTGATATTATCAGCTACGGACGTCCGCTGCTGGCGGATGCGGAGTTCGCAGAAAAGGTCAGAACGGGAAGAACGGATGAAATCCGGCCATGTCTGGGCTGTCATGAGGGCTGTCTGGGAAGAATTGCCAATGGTCCGATTTGCTGTGCAGTAAATCCGGCGTGCGGACGTGAGGAAATTTACGGCATTACTGCAGCCTGTACAAAGAAAACCGTACTCGTTATCGGCGGCGGTGTTGCAGGACTGGAAACAGCACGGGTGTGTGCACTCAGAGGTCATTCTGTCATTCTGTGTGAAAAAAGCGATCAGCTGGGAGGTAACCTGATTCCCGGCGGTGTTCCGCATTTTAAACGCTATGACCGCAAGCTGATTTCCTATTACAAGCGTCAGCTGGAGCTGCTGAAGGTTGATGTCCGCTATCATCATGAGGTTACTCCGGATACAATCGACAGCTATCATGCGGATGTCATCGTATGTGCCAGCGGTTCAACACCGAGACATATGGAGGTTGAAGGACCTCTGCCAGTTGCGAGCGCGGACGAGGTGCTGCTGGGACAGAAAAACATCAGTGGCAATGTTGTCATCATCGGCGGCGGACTTGTCGGCTGTGAAACAGGAATCTGGCTGACACAGCAGGGCAGCCATGTCACAGTTGTGGAAATAGCGGATGAAATTCTGGGAGGAGCCGGTGCTCTGCCGCATATGAATCATTTCATGCTGGAGGATCTGATTACCTACCACAGGATCGATGTGCACACCAAATCCAGCGTAGTGAAATCTAGCGATGAGGGTGTTGTCATTTCTACACCGCAGGGTGAAAAGCTGCTGCCTGCGGACGGCATCATCACCTCTATCGGCTATATCGCAAACAACAGGATTTATGAGGAACTGAAGGATATGGATATCCCGGTATACAATATCGGAGATTCCAACCGGGTACATAATATCATGTATGCGATCTGGGATGCCTACGAGCTTGCAAGAAATATCTGATACAGTACAAAGAAAAACGGGTCAGTGCGACCCGTTTTTGCTGTTTTTTTTTCAGGACCCTACGATAATTTAGAAATCGTTTTATCCCAAGGCAACATCCATGATCATCATAATCAGAAACCCGATCATGACACCGTAGGTCCCGGCATGGGAGTGCGCATCCAGATTTGCTTCCGGAATCAGCTCCTCCACCACCACATAAATCATTGCCCCTGCCGCAAAGGACAGCAGCCATGGCATGGCGATGGTGGCCCCGCCGACGATAGCAACCGTGGCGATTCCTGCAATCGGCTCCACGATACCGCTCAATGCGCCGTAAAGAAATGCTTTCGCACGCGAGCAGCCCTCCTTGTACAGCGGTAAGGAGATGGCGGCACCCTCCGGAAAATTCTGCAGGCCGATTCCGATCGCCAATGCGATAGCGGCAGCCAGTGTTGTAGAGGCCCCCGCCGATGTGGATAAGGCAAAGGACAGACCGACTGCCATGCCCTCGGGAATGTTATGCAGCGTAACGGCAAATACCAGCATCGTCGTCCTCTTCAGGGAGCTTTTCGGTCCCTCGGGTTCATCGCTTCCCGGATGCAGATGCGGCAGCGCCTTATCCAGTGCCAGCAGAAACAGACCGCCTAACACAAAGCCGCCGCCTGCCGGAAGCCATTCCGGCATTCCCAGCTCCTTTGCCTGTTCCATGCTGGGAATCAAAAGACTCCAGACAGAAGCCGCAATCATCACACCTGCCGCAAAGCCGAGAAAGGCAGACTGCATTCCCTGCTTCATCTCCTTGCGGATCAAAAAGATTGTCGCAGCGCCCAGGGCAGTCATCAAAAATGTGAACCCGGTTCCAATCGCTGCCAGTATATATGGATTTGTAATTGTCATAAAATCACCCTCTTCTCTATTATTGTAGCTGTCTTTATTATAAAGGATACACTTTCTTTTCGCCATTCATATGTCTCGGGAATCCTGCGATTCATATCAAAATGATTTCTTATGCCATATTTTCCGTATATTCCATAGAGCTATTGACACGAAGCAATAAAACAGCCAAGCTTGAAGGATGCGTAATTTCTTATCCGGAAATGGACAGGATACATCTCATAAAGTCAAAAAAGGAATCGATATCATCGAAAACGGTATCGATCCCTTTTGCATGTATGTTTATCCCTTCAGCGATTCCCTGACTGAACATACACGCTTCCATTGTATGAAAATGAAACGCTACGCCTGCTTTTCCGCCATGGCAAAGTGATAGGACAACAAATCCTTTAACAGCTCAATCGAAGCATTCATCTGATCCTCATCCATCGTCTGAATGACCTTAAAATTCTTCAGCAGCATACTCTCATCCAGCTGATACTCCCTGCTTAGATATTTTGCCCATTTATCAGCATCCTCCATCTGTTTCATGGCGAGAACACCTTCACTGACGATAACACAGTGGAAATCTCCACGCTGTACCGGTACCGCCCATTTGATGAGACCTGCATGACAGGAATACACACATTCATGATCGATTTTTCTCGCATTCTCATATGTTTCCTCTGTACATTCCTCACACTTTTTCAAAGCCTTACTGCTGGATTTCAAACACTTGCAGAAATAATTTTTCTCCGAAGCACTCTGAATTACCGTATTGTCATATACCACATAGCTGCGCAGTCCGGTAATATTCTGATAATCCTTTAAGGCATGTTTGATGATTTCTTTTGTTTCCATTATCCATACTCCCTTTTCTATTGTTTATATAGTACAATAGTAGCATACTTCAGAAAAAACTTCCACAGGAAGGTGAAGAAACCTTATACTTTTGTAAACGTTTCCAGTTCCTGGAATCCCAGCCAGAGCTGCATGGCTTCTATGTTCTGGATTTCTGAATGCCGCAGCCATGTAAAGACGGCAGTATCCTTCCAAAAATGCATCGGTACCAGAAGATCGCAGGAGGCATATTGAAGAAAAGCCCGGGCTCCTTTCAGCGCACGCTCCTTCAATCTGGGATCCACCGGTAGGAAGGCAACGTCAAAATGCATCCCTTTGATGCTTTGCAGCTCCCGGAAATAGCGCTCCTTCATCTCTGCATGTTCCTGCGGCGTATTTTCATCGCCCCAGTCCCACCAGTTGAGATCACCGGCGTGATAGATGCAATTGTCCTCAGCTGTCACCAGAAAGGCAACACCCTCATCCGTAGAAGCAAGCGTGCGCACCTGCAGATCATTCACTGTATAGCACTTCCCTGCTTCCACCTGTATATGGGGATGCGCAGCTGCGATATCACTGGATAAAATCCATGTAATAGACGGGTGCTTCAGCTTAAAAATCCTGGTGCTGTAGTGATCGGCATGCGCATGACTGGCAAACACATACAGGGGCTTGTCCTCTTTCATCCTCGGCAGCGTGCCCCTGTAATAGTCAAACAGCAGATAACAGCTATCCAGCTCCACCAGAAAGCAGCTGTGTGTAATATAGCTTATGTTCATAAACAGATTCCCTCTTTTCATAAGGCTATCATAATGCACACAGCGCAGCTTTGCAAGTGATTCCCCGCTATATTCAACTTGTAAACGGAATCTGCATACACTATAATAATGGAAAAGAAAGGATCTGATATTATGGAGCTTAAAGAGATACAGACAAGTCAGCTGCACAGTGATGCGTTTACGATGATCGGAAAGGAATGGATGCTGGTCAGTGCCGAAAGGGACGGTGTTGTCAATACGATGACAGCCTCCTGGGGAGGCATGGGAATTTTATGGAACAAGAAGGTTGCTTTCGTATTTCTGCGTCCGCAGCGCTATACCAAGGAATTTATTGATCAGAAAGACTGCTTTACCCTTTCCTTTTACGATGAGGAATACCGCAAAACACTTTCCTATCTTGGCACGGTCAGTGGCAGAGATGAGCAAAAGATAGAAAAAGCCGGTCTGCATACCGCATTCATAAACGATGCACCTTATTTCACAGAAGCAAACACGGTGCTTGTATGCCGCAAGCTGTATGCGCAGGAAATGCGGGAGGACTGCTTCCTGGATGCCGCCTTGATTGAAAAGAATTATCCGCAGAAGGATTATCATACCATGTATGTCGCAGAAATTGAGCACGTCTATCAAAAATAACAGTAATAAAAAGCAGAAAGTATAAAAAGAGAAACAGCCTCTTTTCCTTCCTGCTTCTTATCCGTGTTGGGAATATACGACAGCATGAAAGCTGGATTACAGGAGAGATCAAATCGGTTCTCAATTGTATGACAGCTTCTTTTTTATAGCTAATAGGCTATACATCCCCGATATGAAGGAACAGTATAGTTTACCGACTTTTTTCATCCTATCCGGATTCTTCCTTTCAACCGATTTCAGCAATATAACCACCTGCTTATAAGGGAACATCGATTGCACATTGTGTATCATTGATAACAGGTGCACAATTCGTATAAGGATGCTATATGGTAATGGAAAATCCGTAAAGCCGCAATAAAATGAAGGAGCGGATAATCTTCTTCCTCATAGAATTCACTCTTCCTTTTCGCTTGAATCCCACTGCGTGTAGGAATGTGCATAAGAAATGCTTTTTTGATCCTTTTCTTTCCATGGCATTCACCAGGAAAAGAAAAAAACGATGCCATCAAGACATCGCAAAGCTTCTTACTGGTGTTCGATAATCACAACTTCCACTTTTTTCTCAGCCGGATGATAGTCGTAGGTGATTTTGGCAAGTCTGCTGTCACCAAGATGCTTTGTCAGCACCTCTGTGATATTCTGTGTCAGATGCTTCGTATCCTCTTCGCTGTCGCAGAAGTATTCGATCTGTGTTGTAATATGTTTTCTTGCGGACACATGTTTTGAAATCTCTTCCTGTAAACGCACTGTATGTTTCATAACCTATTTCTCCTTCATATTCCTTACTATCTTACCACGTTTTCATTATTAGAAAAAGTCCTAATTTTCGATAACGATGTCCTCCATAGTAAAAGATGCCTCCACGGAATTGAATTTGATGGTTCCTCGTGTAAAGTCAAAATAGGAATCGAACAGGTATCGATTGCCCTGATAGATGTTCACCTCATACAGCTCATACAGAAAGGATTCACTGGCCTGTGCATACAGATAACGCATGAGAACGGCAAGCTGCTTTTCATCAATGGCTTCCTTTACATCTATCCTTGCCTGCAGCGTATAGTCTTCCACATACGTATCCGTAAATGTGTAGGCTACCTGCGGCTTTTCGATATCCATTTCATACACCCCGTAGATTTTATTCTCACAGGAGGACAGATTTTCATCATAAATCAGATTCTCCGTTTTTGAATGGGAAGGCAGATTCAAATATCCCACCGGTTCCCCGTTCTTTATCAAATCCGTTTTCACAAAATACGGACTGTTATTTTCCACAATGACCGTCTGGACACCTTCGGCATATTCATAATCCTTTACCATACAGGTCAGGGAAACCTTCTCTTCCACCTCATGCTTGGAAATATTTCCACTCACAAAGCTGTCACCAATGTCCTCATTGTCTGTGAATGCCGAAGGCTCATCGCGAAAGGAGGTCATAGCGACCACAGCAACCGCAACCACGATACCGATAATCAGCAGCAGGCTGAACAGCTGAACCAAACGGATATTTTTCTGCGCCCCCCCTCCCTTGATATGCTCATAATACGGATGTCCGCCCTTTTCCATGCGCAGGCGCAAATTCTTCGCATTGGGATGATTATAGCGGTGCTCCCTTACACGCTCACTGTCATCGATGCGCTCCTTCTTTTCTTCAAACACGCCACTCTCCGCTTTTTTCGTATCAGCCGTGGTACGATACTTTGCGGCATCATACAGCGTATCCTCCTGACGGGAAGCTTCGTTGTATACCTTTGTTTTCCTTCCGCAAATCGGACAATATTCATCATTGCACTTATTTCCGCAATCCTCACAAATCCGTTTTCTACTCATCCCCGATATCCTCTCTCTCTATCAAAAGCCTATGCTATCGCTTGTGCATACAGCACGCAGACTCTGTAAAAGCACTGGTATTACTTTGTATAATTTTATCATATGTGGATAGGAAATAATAGAAATTTGTAAAAAAATCAGAGAGCACTATTAGCGGAATATTTACTACCTGTTACATTCAGTTTGGGAAGACCACTTCCGGGTATCTGTAGGATACTGCTTTGTATGCCACGCAGTCCGTATTTTTCGAAGGAATTCGCATATGATGGCATACCTTTGCGACTGTAAACACTTCTGTATAAGGAAAAGCATGGAGAATTTGTACGTAAAATCTGTTTTTTACATTCATTTCAGTATATAATATAGATAAGAACTACACACGAGAGGAGAATTCATATGAAACAGGTTATGTATGGAATCGAAATTGCAGATGTAAATGATTTTGGAGGCTGGGTTGGATATGAGCCGGTGAGAGAGGATGTCGCAAAGACACTGAATCATCACATGTATCTGTTCTTTCAGAACGAATATCATATCAATCAGTTTGCCGAAGGTCGTAAATTTGTCATCAATGTCAAGGATGATTCTCTGGAAAAGGTGATTGGTAATGCGCGTATTCTAAAGGCTATCGTGGAATATGGTACCCCATTGAGTATGAACGGCTATGAAATCAGTGCTCCGGCTTATGCAAGAAATATTGTGAAACCGCTGAGTAGAGCAACCGGCTTTATTCCGGAAAACACCATCTACACATTCTCCGATGCACATTACAAGGACATGAAAACAGATTTCAATTTTATTTCCGATCTTATGACACGTACATCCATTGAGGCTGTGGATATTCTGCTGGGCAGCATTTCCTTTGTGAATAAGAATCTGCTGTATCATTATCCGCATTATTTCATTATCGGTGACAGTCAAATCAAGGTACTGGATGACGATTATCAGATTGGCGGTTAAACGGGCTACGGCCCGTTTTATATTGAAAGGATGGATTTGATATGAACAGCGCGACAATCCGTACAGCGATTGCATCCATGGTTCTCGGCATTGTTTCTGTATCATTCTGTGTGCCTGCTATCCTGTTTTCCTTTTTCCGGTGGCTGCCGGGAATGCTGATTGTGCTTGTTTCTCTGGCTTGCGGAATTCTGGCTATTGTCATGGGAGCCAGAGCCAGAGTGCTACGTCCGGCAGGCAGAGCGATCGCCGGTCTGGTGCTGGGCATCATCGGTACCAGTATTTCGGGACTTCTGCTTCTCTGTCTTTTACTTTTGTGCATAGCTTTCTGAGCCGCTCTTTCCTGTCCGGCTCTTTTTTTTCATACCGGAACATGATAAAATCAGTGTAGAGATAAAAAGGAGAGTGCGTCTTATGAAAACACGAATGGAACATGATTCCATGGGTGAAATCGCTGTGGAGGAAGATAAATACTGGGGAGCCCAGACACAGCGCAGCTATGAGAATTTCAAAATCGGGGATGAGAAAATCCCTCTGAGCATGATATGTGCCTTTGCACATCTGAAGCTGGCCTGCGCAAAGGTCAACTATGAGCTTGGCCGTATGGAGGAGCGTAAGCTGGATGCGATTGCCACTGCCTGTGATGAGATTTTATGCGGCAGACTGGATGCTCACTTCCCACTTTCTGTCTGGCAGACAGGAAGCGGAACACAGAGCAATATGAATGTGAATGAGGTCATTGCCAATCGCGGAAATGAAATTGCAAGGGAACAGCTGCTGCATCCAAATGACGATGTGAATAAGGGACAAAGTTCCAATGACACGTTCCCTACTGCTATGCATATCGCAGCGATTGAAGCACTACGTAAACAGCTGATGCCCCAGCTGGAGGAAATGATTCATGCTTTAAAGCGTCTGGAAAAAGAGAATCAGCATATCATCAAAATCGGACGTACACACCTGCAGGATGCGACACCACTGCGCTTTTCACAGGAAATCAGCGGATGGAGAGGCATGCTGGAGAACAATATCGATATGCTGCAGAAGGCAATCGATTCCCTGCGTAAGCTTGCCATTGGAGGGACGGCAGTCGGTACCGGACTGAATACCCCGCAGGGATTCGGCGATCTCGTCTGTGAAAGGCTGAGCGATCAGCTGGCTACTCAATTTATCAGCGACCCGAACAAATTCCACGCTCTGTCTGCGAAGGATGATATCTGCTTTGCCCATGGTGCGCTGAAGGCACTGGCGGCAAACTGTATGAAGATGGCAAATGATGTACGCTGGCTGGCAAGCGGGCCGCGTTGTGGTTTGCAGGAAATTCGGATACCGGAAAATGAGCCAGGAAGCAGCATTATGCCGGGAAAGGTGAATCCGACACAATGTGAAGCGATGACCATGGTAGCCGTACAGGTCATGGGAAATGATGCGGCCATCGGCTTTGCGGCCAGTCAGGGTAATTTTGAGCTGAATGTCTTCATGCCGGTGATTATTTATAACTTCCTGCAATCCGTCACCCTGCTCAGTGACGGTCTGCGCAGCTTCCGCATCCACTGTGTAGAGGGTATCCGGGCAAACGAAGAAAAAATGGCGGAATATCTGCAGCATTCACTGATGCTCGTTACTGCTCTGAATCCGCATATCGGCTATGAAAATGCCGCAAAAACAGCAAAAAAAGCCTATCAGGATGGGATATCCTTAAAAGAAGCCTGTGTGGCACTCGGCTTTTTGAGTGCGGAAGAATTTGATGCCTACGTCATAGCAGAAAACATGGTATAATGGGTTAGAGATTTATGACACCCGGAGAATGAAATATGAAATATTTCAATTCTACTATATAGGGTGATAATGCTATTATGGGAATCGGGACGATTTAACATAGTAGCGCAGCTCTAACCCATTATAGGAAATCGGCACGATTTCCTATAATATTTTTTACATAACATACAGATAGAAAAAGAACTCCGCATCAGGTTGATAGGAGCTCTTTTTTTATGATAGAAATAGAAAACGCAGGCTGAGCTTTACAGATGAAGGCTTATTCTCCCATATCCGTCGGACGGCACGCTCCCTCCACCTGCTTACCAAAAAAAATACGGCGATTTCTATACTTCATACTGGTCACCGTATTCTCTATTCAATTATATGCGCGCTACACCGCTTTCCCTTGCCGCCTGTGCAACAGCTTCTGCTACAACAGCACCCACCTCTTTATTCAAAGCACTTGGGATAATATAATCTACGCTCAGCTCTTCATCACGTACCAAGGAAGCAATCGCATATGCAGCGGCAACCTTCATTTCCTCATTGATATCGCTTGCGTGAACATCCAGGGCACCACGGAAGATACCAGGGAATGCCAGAACATTGTTGATCTGATTAGCAAAATCACTGCGCCCGGTTCCTACCACGAAGGCACCGGCATGCTTAGCCTTGTCCGGCATGATTTCCGGCACTGGATTTGCCATTGGCAGGACGATGGATTTTTCATTCATGCTGGCTACCATAGCCTCACTGACCACATCCGGAGCGGATACCCCGATGAAGATATCGCTTCCCTTCATGGCATCCGCAAGACTTCCCTTCAACAGTCCCTTGTTCGTCAGCTCAGCAATCTCCTTCTTGCCGGCATTCATGCCTTCTCTTCCCTTATATACACTCCCCTTGGAATCGCACAGGATAACATCACCGAAATTCATTTTCAGCAGCAAGCGGGCAATCGCAATACCTGCAGAGCCTGCACCGTTAATGACGATGCGCAGATCCCCCATGTTTTTGCCTGTCAGCTTTACCGCATTTAACAAAGCAGCTGCGGTAACGATGGCAGTTCCATGCTGATCATCATGGAATACCGGAATATCACACAGCTTCTTCAGCTTCGCCTCGATTTCAAAACAGCGCGGTGCTGCGATATCTTCCAGATTGATGCCGCCAAAGCTGCCGGATAAAAGGGCAATTGTATGTACGATTTCATCCACATCCTTGCTTTTAATGCATAAAGGGATTGCGTTCACACCGCCAAACTCCTTAAACAGAACACATTTCCCCTCCATGACCGGCATCCCTGCCTCCGGTCCGATATCTCCCAAGCCGAGAACCGCCGTCCCGTCAGTTACAACCGCTACCAGATTTCCACGTCCGGTCAGCTCATAGCTTTTGTTGATGTCCTTTTCGATTTCCAGACAGGGAGCAGCAACTCCCGGTGTATACGCCAGACTCAGATCATCCTTGGTGTTGATTTCCATTTTGGGATTGACATCCAGCTTTCCTTTCCACTCTGCATGCAGACGCAGCGCTTCTTTTGCATAATCCATCTTCGCATACCTCAACTTTCTTTTTCGTTCAGTATTATAGTATCACAAGCGAAAAAAGATATAAACAGAAATTGTAATTTTTCAGCGGTGGAAAAGCTGTTCAACAGCTGTAATTCTTTTTCTCTATGCGTTATAGAAGAGCGTTTTCTGTCCACAATATACAGCAGGAGGAGATTTGCTATGGATAAAAAAAGAACGGCCTTTGCCAATCGGATCTGCAACGAAAAAAGCTATCTGCAAATGGAGCTGCTGTCAGATTTGCACATCGCTTTCCCCAGACAGAATGCGAAGCTGGAAGCCGCATTGGAGGATATATGGAAGCGCAAGGTTCGCCATGTGGCAATTTGCGGTGATCTGACAAATAACGGCTATCCGTTTCAGATGAAACAGGTGCTTACGCAGCTGCAGGAATTCCCGATTCATATTCTGCCTGCATTGGGTAACCACGATCTCTATAATCTGTTTTCACGCACACAAAACCGCATTCATCCGGAATACCGGAAGCTGCTGCCACGACATGCGGAAAGTATTTATTTTGACCGGTTTGTAGAAGGCATCCATTTTTATATTTTGAATAGTGAGCGGCCAAGCAAGAACGATATGATTCTCACCAAAAAGCAGGTGGACTGGCTGTTAAACGGATTAAAGCAGGATGATAAAAACAAGCCGGTATGCATCATCGCACACCAGCCGCTGCAGGATACCCATGTTATGAGTGAAGATCATACCGGTACGCAGCAGCACCTGCAGGTGGACATGCTGAAGGATGTACATCCGCATATCATTTTCATCAGCGGACATCTGCACAACAGCTTCGCCCTATGCGAGGTTCTGGCAAGACGCAATCTGTTTTTAATCAATCTGCCTTCCTTCGTACGTATAGAGCACGGGGATTCACAGGATCAGATCGGTTTCAATCTTCGTTTTTATGCGGATTTTCTGTATCTGCGGACACGGGATTATAAAAACCGGCGCTGGATCGTTTCCCATGAATATATTCTCGATATGAAAACGAGTGAGGTCATCAGCTTTGATGCGGATCTTCTGCCATCAGAACCTTTGTAAATATAATCAGGAAAAAAGCATACAATACAGCCGCCAGTCCGATAAAAAAGGTGACGGCCAGACTCAAAAGCGGCAGGATCCACAGCAAATTCTGTCGTTTTTGTATCAGATAATATTGTATCAGCAAAGCGGAAGCAGGAAGCAGCAGCCAGGCAATCACAAGCAGTTCGTTCATTTGGTATCCCTCTTGCTATACTATATGCGGCTGATGGAAGGAAATAAACAAAAAAGAAAAAAGCTTCCACATATTACTGTGAAAGCCGCCTATGTATCGGATTCCTCCTGTATCATAATCTGGGGATGCTCCAGCTCGTGCCGTACATAAATCGTGTAAGCCACAGCCTGCACGGTATTACGGATCAGGTCGACCACAAGACTTCCCTCATCATCACTTGGCGCATGATGCACTTTTTTATGGGCGAAAATGCATTTCAGACAGCATTCCAGCTCAGCACAGAAATAGTTATATGCCTGATCAATGGGATATTTGTAAATCTGCACACGAATCAGCTTGCTGATTTCATCCATGCGATACACCATCTTTAAGATACAGACCACCATCAGATAGGCAACGTGGTTCTTCGTATATTTCTTTTTGACGGGCGGGGAAACGATTCCGTGCTTCACATAATTATTGATCATGGTGGAGGTTACCATCTTTTCCTGATCCTTCGCATGAAACGGCTTCAGATATTCATTTAACAGGGTTACGACCTGATCCATATATAAATCCATATCCGGCAGTTCTTCCCAGCGGGGGCAATGAAACGCCGGTGCTTTTCTTTTCTCTATCATCATTATCACCAAGCATATCGTAGCATTCTGTCAATGAATTGTCAACTAATATATTGTACCAGTTTATATGTTTTTCAATACTAAATGATACCAATCCTTATATTTTAGCTTACTATAGCTGAAAACCGATAAAATAAGGGAAATTCAGCTCATACTCCCCTGCGACAGCCATCCTTTTATCAAACAGAAAGAAGCAATATAAAAGGCCGGCCTCTGCTTTCATGTTGTTTGCCAGACATAAGAAAACAGAAGCCTTCAACCAGCTACGGGTCATCGATTGATAACAGCTTCTGTTTAACATGAATCCTTAAGCAAAACAGCACACAGGCCTATGGCAATGTTATCTCATTGACATAATTGGTTTCAAATATCCGCTTTACTTCCTTTGTATCCGTACTTTTTCCCAATGCCCACATCAGCTTGGTAACACAGGCCTCGCTTGTCATATCATAGCCCTGAATCACGCCGTGCTGCAATACCTTCTGACCGGTCTGATAGATAGAGAAGTCACTGTATTCGTAAAGACACTGACTGCATACGACCACACTGATTCCGCGGGCGACGATTTCTTCCAGCTTGCTGATCAAATCACGACGCACAAAATTGATTCCACCGGCACCAAAGGCTTCGATGACGATACCGCGGATATCCATTTCCGCCAGCTTGTCGAACAGCAGCGGGTTCATGCCCGGTATCAGCTTGATCAGCACGACCTCCTTACACAGCTCATCCTCTAAAGCAAACGCATTCGTTGGATGAATCAGCAGCTGCCTGTTTATACGCAGACCTCTGGCATCCACCCGTCCGCACGGCTCTATGTTTACACTCTCAAAGGCGTCGAAATTCATCGTACGAACCTTAACAACACGTGTTGCCAGCATAATTTTTCTGTTAAAGCATACATACACACCTTGAATATCCTCACATACAGCGGTAAATGCCACACGAATATTTTCCACACCGTCACTCAGCGGATGAAGCAGCGGCAGCTGACTTCCTGTCATGATCAGGGGGATGTCCAGATTGCGCAGCATAAAGGAAAGCGCCCCGGCTGTATACGCCATCGTATCTGTACCATGGCTCAGAACAATACCGTCATACCCGCTTTTCGCCTCTGCAATGCGCCTTGCAATCAGCTGCCATTCCTCCGGCTGCATGTTACTGGAGTCCAGCCGCAGCAAATCCTCACAGGTTATTTCAATATCACCATGATGCTCACCGAGATAATGCAAAATTTCCTCGCTTGTCAGGGATGGCACCAGACCTTCTTCACTGGAACTGGATGCGATGGTTCCACCGGTTGTTAAAAATAATATCTTTTTCATCTTCCTACCTCATTTATCTAACCGCATATATTATACGCGTTATACTGGTATATTGAAAAGCTTTATTTCTTTATAAATCTTACTCCTTATCTGATTAGTTTCTACGGTATTCTGCTTTTTATGTAAGCATTCAATTTTTTTGTTTTTTTCAAAAAAAGTCTTGCGTACTAATTCTTCTTGTGGTATTATTAACTGGCATTCGCGATTAAATGATGGCGCGTTGGAGAAACGGTTAACTCACTTGCCTTTCACGCAAGCATTCACGGGTTCGAATCCCGTACGCGTCACCAAATGCATATTATACGAACTATGTCAAATAGTTCGTTTTTTTAAAATCTGTGGTATCTGATTATAACTTTTCTGAAAGTTTATGGTCGGATGCCACTTTTTTGTTATATGGAGGAAAATCTATGGCTAATAAAACCGACAATCCACGCAATGAAAAAATTGTTTCCAGGTTCACATCACAGGAAATGGCGCATGTCGAGGAGTTAAGAAGGCGGTTAAATATCAGTACCTGCGGAAAAATGGTTCGTGTAATCATCCTAGCTGTTGCCAAGAATCCTGAATTTGACTTTCTTGCTTATAAAAATGACATCTGGAATGATCTACCTCATGGTGTCAGAGAAAACATCGCACTGATTAGCAAGATAGATGAAACTTTAGATCTTCTGAATAATCAGGGATTGTTCGATAAGGATAGTGAGGTGTCAAAAGAATGAATTCAGGACTTGAATTAGTCATGAAAATCCATGCTGATGCGGACAATACCTGCTATTCTTCGATTCTCAGGAGTTGGGAGGAAAAAACCAGGTATGAACAGCTTGAGGAGTTGATGGATGTCCTATGCAAAGGCGTAGACATGGAGACAGCCATCAATATGCTGCAGATAGATTCAAAACAGGCGAAATTCTTATTAAAGGACTGTGACAGAATTAAAAAGAAATGCAGCACAAAGTGTATGTATGATCATATGCTGCTCAACTCTGATTTTCTTGAAAAGTGCAAAACACTAATCGAAGACGAGGTGGAGGATACATTCTTCTCGCTCAATAGTTTCTACAGACCTAATAAGGCTGGTGCTAATGTACGACATATAAATGCAATCGCCCTTGACTTTGATTACTACAAGGATGAGCGTTATAAAGATTGGGAACCTCAGAGATTCTACATCAGAAGGATACAAAAGCAACTCCCCTTTCCGCCTACTGCAGTTATGGATTCCGGAAGAGGCCTATATGTGATCTATGCATTCAAACACTGCTCTTATCATATGGAGCATCTCTACAGATCAATTATGAAAGCCTTCCACAGTAGGTTTAAAGATCTATGGATGGATGCAGGTGCAACGCTGATTACACAAGTAATCCGCCTTCCGGGTACTGTAAACAGTAGATCAGGTAGACAGGTCAAGATACTTCTCTATAACGATACTGATTATCGTATTCAGGATTTTACCACTTTGCTTCCCTGGACAAAGGAGGAAGTGATAGCTTATCGCTCTGACAAGAAAGATATAAAGCAAGATAGGAAGAAACCAAAAGAAAAAAAGGATATCGAAAGCCGAAAGCCCTATTACAAGGATTTTCATGAAGATATGCGAAAGTTGATTATACTGCGAAATAGAAGCGGCAGTTATGAAGGATACAGAGAGACACTACTATATCTTGTACGGGAAAGAGCAGTATGGTCTGGCTACTCTATCAATGAATCTGTGGAACTTGCTATGGAACTCAACAATGAAATGCATTCCCCATTATCCGCAAACGAAGTAGAAAAGGTATGCAAGCCTTCTAGTGGTCGGAAGTGTAGTTCCTTCGACACAATCATTGATAAACTGGAGATCACAATTACAGAACAGAAGAAATTGAAGATATTAAAAAGAAAATGGCTGAAAAAATCTGTTTATGCTAAACGAAAGCGAAAGCAGAAGCTCACAAACCTTACGGAGAAACAGCAGGAAATGGTGGAACGAAGAACAAGGGTGTGTGAACTCAAAAACGTGAATCATCTGAGGAACAAGGAAATCGCTGATATTCTGAATGTCAGCAAGTCAATGGTTACAAGAGACTTGCAATTTATAAATAAGAATCCCGCGAATTTCAAAATCTTGCTGAAGGCATATATGGAGATGCTTCAGGAGAAAAGAGAAACAGATGACTACCGCCTACGGCTAACATACCAAAGACAGGAGCAGCTGCAGAAATGGCTGAGATATGCGCAGACAGCATTAGATTATCTGGTGCGGTCACTGGATGTGGCGGTTACATAATCAGCTAGCAAGGTAACAATAACAGGTGTAAAAAAAGCAGATGAGCCAGTACTAAGTAGCAGGAAAACAACTCCCATAGGGGCTGAAAATGAGTCCTGAAGCATATAGCGTCATATGCAGAAGATAGGGGGTTGCAAAAAAATAGGCACCATTGATATATGTGGCCGTAACGTTTTTGCATCCTGACATATCTCCCCTATTATGCCTTTCTGTCCTCTCCTTTAGGAGCATCGCCGGTTTTTGATTACAAACTACAGGCATATACAATAATGTGCATCTCATCAAAAGAATGAAAAAGAAAGGATGAAAAACATGAACAATAACACTACTAAGCTATCTGCCTACGCAGAAAGATATGAAAGCATCATGCAAACAGAATTCTCATCAACCTTAGCTAAAGACATCGAATTATCACATTTGATGTCTGACATGGAACAGCGCTATAGCATTCCAATGCTTCGTGATCCACAGTTTGAAGACCATCATCCGGATGTAATGAAGTTATACCTTCAGATATCACTAACAAGAATACTGGATCAGTAATTTAAGGAGGAATGAAAAAATGTCTATAACTACATCAGAATGGAACAGGCACAGGGATAACATGCATCAGAGTTTAACAGAACTCCTGCAACGAAAACAGACAGATACTAGCTCATATGAATATACCTGTCAGATCATGGCTTTTACATTTAATCTATCTGTAAACGAATTTATGAATATGTTAGAAAATGAAGATACCTCCGACTTGGCAACAAAGTTGACTGCTGATGAATATGGAGAGATAAATTATGATTAAATCTAAAACTGGGCACATCCCTGCGTGGGTTTTGAATCATTTAGTATCATATGGAAATTGTGCAATAGGTCGGAAACTGTATAAAGATCTTGGTAAATCATTACTTCCTATCCTGCTGGAAGAAGGGTTTGAATGTGAATGCATTGAAATTGAACATACCGGAGAAGGAAAGAGTGGTACAACTTATATGGTGAAATGCTTATGATCAAGCATTCAAAATTTTATAAAAAACTCCTTATGTGGAGATATCTACATAGTGGATGCAAGGGATTTAAACAGCATTTTGCAATGATGAAATGGATCCATGAAAAAGGTCTCAGAAACGTCTATGAATTTATGCAGGATATATTTGGCATGAAATGGAATATGTCTATTGATGAAGCGATAAAGGAGGTACAAAATCATGATTTATGATGTAATAGGCCATGTGATAAAAGATAATTGCTATCACAACAAATTTCATTTTAAAGGAACGGCCTATAATATCACTCGCTTCATTATGCAATTCGGACACGAAGAATCTGTACGCATAATTCTTACCAATAGTTCTGATGAATTTATCCTTTCGACGTATGGTGAATTTATAGATCAAATAGTCGAGCAAGTGTATGACAATATTATTGGTGAATTGTTGCAATTACAGCAAGGAAAAGCATTTGAGCAAATGACTTTTGAAGAGACAGAGCCAGGAGTGATGGAGCTTATAAAAGGTAATTAGATATGTGCGAAGAATTTAATATTGATGAAGCATTGCTTTCAATGATCAAACAGCAAATACAGATATGGGAAGATTTTTATAATGAAGAAGGTGAATACAGAGACGATACGATTTTTCTGGATACAGGAGATACTGCAGTATTTGATCCGTTTGTAAGTGAGTGCATGAGATTTAATGTAGATCCTGAAATATATTACGGAAAACAGGCATTTTATGATTGGCTCTCTAAAATAACTGAATATATATTATATCACGGTGTACGGTGATATTAGGAAAGGGATGATTGCTATGATCAGTTATCGAGTTTGGGACAAAAAAGAGAACAAAATGTATTATGATGGTTTTTTGATTGGACCCGCAGGAGAATTATACAGAATCAGTAATGCTATAGAAAACAGAAAAAACAAGTACAAAATGACACTTCTACCTGTCAGTATGGAAAATTTTGATGTCATGCGATGTCTTTCCGGGCGCAAAGATATATCGCATAGTGATGTTTATGAAAAAGATATTCTACGTTATGAAACCGGTTGTGAGTTCTGTGTTGAATACGGTACACATGATGCATTTTGCCCTGGCGATAAGTTGTGGGGGTCGAACGAGGGATTTGTTGCAGCTGCATATGATGCTGTTGCCGGTTCTGATCACAATGACATCTGCCCTTTAATGAATATTGAAACTCTGGCATTATGTGTTGGCAATATCTATGAAGGATATCACGAGAATGATGATGATTTAATAAAAGGAATTGATGATATATGAAGAAAACAAAGCAGATTATCGCAATCTTATGTACAGCAGTTATAGTAATTATTCCTTTTCTAAAGAAGCTGCAGCCGTTGGAGCAGGATGGTGTAGAACTGGCAAAATGTACAGATGGTGATACAGCTCATTTCATTATTGATGGGAAAGACACAACGGTACGGTTTCTTGCAATAGATACACCAGAGACCAAAAAGCCAAATACGCCGGTACAGCCCTTTGGTAAAGAAGCAAGTAAATATACTTGTGATGCATTGCAGAAAGCAGATGTCATTCGATTAGAATATGAAGCAGATAAAACAGATAAATATGGAAGATACTTAGCCTGGATATTTGTAGATGATCAATTACTGCAGGAGAAACTTGTACAAAAGGGATATGCCAAAGTTGCCTATCTATATGGTGACTATAAATATACAGATACATTACAACAAGCAGAAAGGAAAGCCAAGACTGATAAGATTGGTCTATGGAATGGGAAATAAGGAGGCTAATATGCGAAAAACAAAGCAGTATAAACAAATCATAGAACGAGCAAAGAAACTGGAGCTTATACAGATTGATGAAGATGAGGACGATATCATGATGGATCTATTCAGTGCAGATAAAACATTCAATTTGAGACTAGATGATTTTCTAGCCGCAAATGATTTCAACTTTGCACATGATTTCTGCGGAATCCGAAACAGTATCATCAGAGAAGAATTTCCTTCGCATGATTTCGGCTTCTTTCTCCCAAGGTTTACAGGAGAAAACAGATCATGATGACACTACGCTTAGAATTCGTACATGAAACAGAACGTTTAGCTCTCATAGCCTATCTTAAAAATCGCTATACGATCATTGAGGAAGGAAAAGTAACTCCTTCCCGGAAACAGAATAGCAAGAGAAAGATTCAGTTTATAGAGATAGAAGAAAAACGATAAATGAAGGTACCACTATGGTACAAATAGAAAACGCAAGCGAAAACGAAAAAGAGGAGAAAAAAATGATCAAATCAGGAAAAACAATTGCCATTACTAACAGAAAAGGCGGTAGTGGAAAGACAACAACAGCTAAGAATATAGCATATGATTTAACATTATGTAACAAGAAAGTATTATTGATTGATTTGGATCCACAATGTAACGCAACGGAAGGATTAAGTGGTCGAAAATACAGCAGATCCGTGATTGGTATGCTGCAGCTGGAGAATGTGCATAAATGTATCTATAAAACACGTTTCAATGATTTGGATATCCTACCTGGTAATGACTATCTGGCCAGCACTGAAATATTGGATGATGTCCTCTATCGTCAGATCTCACCACTTCGTAATGAGTATGATTTTATCATTATCGATACATCACCATATTTTAATAAATTAACAGCGGAGATTCTTAAAATCAGTGATCTCGTTATTCTTCCAACTCTGCTTGAAGATGATTCATTAAAGGGTGTTATGACGACTATCCAGGAACTTATAACATTGTTTGATGGTGATATCCGCTGTAAAGTACTTCCTACAATGGTGGATAAAACTAAATATACTGAAAAGCTGTTGCTTGGATTAAAAGAAGACATTGGAAACATGTGCTTTGATACATATATACGAGAGAACAAGATTCAAGTGAGAAGAGCAAGGCAACATCACTCCCCTCTCTCCTATCGATACAGAAAATCAAAAGCTGCTAAAGATTACGAGAAATTAACTGCAGAATTGCTGGAGGTGATGTAACATGAAGAAAAAAAGTATCCTTGGAGAATTCATGAATAATGAAGCGAAGAAACTTGGCTTTGATAACAAAATCTCCAACATTCATTATACAAAAATAAAGCGCCCCATAAGAAACCGGGAGCTGCGTAGGATAGATGAGTTAGCTGAAGATATACGTGAAGATGGGCTGGAAAATAATCTTCTTGTAAGAAAAATTGAGGACGATGCGTATGATGTTGAACTTATCGGAGGTGAACGCCGATATACTGCAATCTTAAAAAACATCGAGAATGGAGATATGACATACGAATATATCCCTTGCAAAATCGTCACGATGAGTGATATTGATGCACGAAAACGGCTGATTTTGAACAACATGGAAAACGATCCATTGACCAACGCTGAGAAACTTGAAGCTGTTGAAGAGCTGAAGGAAATCTATAAAGCGAAAAAAGCAGCTGGAGAAAATGTGCCTGGTCGTATCCAAACAATCATCGCAAATGAGATGGGATTAAAAAAATCACAGGTAGCAAATTATGAGAAAATCCTCAACCACGGATCTGAATCCGTAAGAGAGAGTATCCGGAAAGATGAATTACCAATCGATGCTGCTGTAGCTTTAGTCGATCTACCCGATAAAGATCAAAAGAAATTTTTAGAGGAAAATGATTCATATAGTAAAAAAGCAGTTGACACATTTAAAGAAGAATTGAATAAAGAACATGAGTCATGTACAGAAAGACAGCTTTATTATGATGAAAATGATGAAATCCAAGAAACTGAATTAGAAAAGGATGAAGCAGATTCTGATACATTAGAATTTGATGGTGATATTGTTGATGAAGTATCGGATATATCTGAACAAAATGAAAATCATTTTGAAACAATAGAAGAAATAATGACTGCTATCATCAATGGTATGGATAAGTTATCAAAAAAGCTTAACTGTGTTGAATTCCGTGATGAATATATACAGTTTCAAAAGGTCCAAATTGAAATCGATAAATTAATGGAGCAATTAGGTTTAGTTTGCGAAGAGATGTGAATTGTTTGTCCTTGTACCATTCACTGGTACATAAAACCAAAAAGAATCAGGGGTAATATAAATGACCAATAACCTATATACGAATATTGCAGCTATCAAAAATAAGTTTGATAAGTTGATCAAATTTATTAAAGAACAATCAGTAGAATGTGCAACAGCTAAAGTAATAGATTTATTTTCAGATGCAGTGAAAGTAGAGAATCATATCAACCAAGCATATTACCAGGAAGATAGCACAACCTTCTATCTTCCAAATTCAAATGGAATATATATTACGGTTTTTAGTGGAAAAGGTGATATCTTCGGCAGTAGTCATGTACACAATGGTACTGATTTAAGCATCAGTTTTGCCTTTAATGGTAGCTGCCATACACTATTCGATGAAAATGTTTTTCAGCTCTATGAAATGAAACGTCTGAAATATGAATTGGATAATTTACCAGAAACCTTTGATGACACAGATTTTAGCAAGATGCTGTCAGCAAAGTATGAATTTGATCCATATGTGTATGTAACATTGCCAAAAGAAATACAGAAAGATCCAAAAGTCATCCGTGTGGTTTTAGAACAACTATGGAAGCAGGCTGAAAGTAAGCATTACTTTGAAAAGAATTACGAAAACATTAGTCCAAACGGTGGCTTCGACATTATTGTAAACTCCCCTGAAGAACACTTTATAAGCAGCTTAGCCTATATCGGTATGGATACTTTTGATAAAGTTGCTGAAGAGTTCATGAAAAGTAAACAAGCGATGCAGTAAAGGAAAATATACTGTAATTAAGTATTGTACCAGTCACTGGTACATACATATTTACGGATAATTTCATAAATAAAACGAAAGTGAGGGTTCAAAATGAAAACAGTGAAACGCAAAGTATGGGGCATTACTTATCATTTGATGGATATCGATCCTGATACTGGTGATGAAATGAATTGGACTGAACCATTTAGAACATGTTATGCAGATACGTATGCTGAAGCAGAAGAAAAGAGAAGAAGATTATTGGCTGGTGAAGATGAGTATTATGGCGATTTGATTGATGAATGTGATATCAGTGATGAGCCTGAGGAAATTGAGTTTTATGTGTAGAATCATAATATTTATGTTATGCATAACTCTACTCTGCCTTACTATAATACTGCTCTATGCTTTATGCAGTGTAAGTGCAGCATCTGATAAAAAGGCAGGATATAAGAAGTAATAAAAAAAATTGCATGTACCAGTCACTGGTACTTCAGGAGGCAAGGTTTATATGAGATCTATTTATGATTATGGCCGTATTATGCAGGATGCTTTTAAGCAATCTATTGAGCGCCTTATGGACGAAACATTTGGCGTTACTCTTGATGGATCGGATTACACAGAAGAAGAATTCCAACAATTTAAAAGAGAATTTATAAATGATGAGTTTAGCTTAGTAATTGATGGATGGACTGATGTCAAAAATGATTTATCTGATATATTTTTTCTAGGTGCATTCCCTACTGTGTTTTTAGAGGGGATAGAGTATATAGATATCGTAGAGGAAATTGAGGAGAATCTGAGAAATTACGAGTATTAAATCATACGGAAGCAATTTAAAATATCACGGTTCTCAGGGAGGTTTAAAAATGGCGTTTTATGATCAATTAGATGAAAAGCAAACTATCAAAAAAGCAAAAACAGTTCTAAATGAATATAGCCGATTTTTGAAAATCATAGGAAATGCATATTATGATATAGGGCTCAAACATGTACCTCAACAGGAAGAAGTCTTTAAAAGTTTTTCATCATATCTGAACCATGATACGAAACTTATAGAAAGCATAGATAAGAAAGATAGAGAGTATGATGTCCTAAACAGATATATAAAGTCAATACAGTCATGTATCAATTTACTGAGCCTGGAAGAGATTGAATTGATCAATTATCGTTATGTGAATCATCTGACGATGGAAAAAATACAAGAGAAATTCGAAGTGAATGATATGCCTATATCCTTACGACAATTAAGAAGGAAGATGAACAATGCCTATATTGATTTCGCTGTTGCCTATGGAATATTCGTTTTAAAAAGCGAAAACAATCAGTAAGAAAATTGAATTAAATTATTGTAACTAAATGCCAGCTGTGATATTGTTTGTATAACAAAAGGCAATGTAATTACTCAAAAGTGGAGGTCTTACATGAGTAGACGTGATCAGCAACTACAGAAGATAAGAGAGCAGAAATTGGTAGAGACAACCAGCAAGATATATAGTGCTTCGATTGTTGAAGTGTTATATGAAGCAGGTATGAAAAAAGATGATATTGAATATATCTTATCCGGTGTTATGGAAAAAGCAATAGATCTATCAAAAGGCTATATCGATGTAGACACTTATGCAGAATCTGTTGAAGAGAAAACAGGAATTAATCTTGTATAAGTTTTGCAACATTGCATTTGTTTATGAAAATACGGAGGGCATTCATTCTTTAATGGGTAAAAGAAAGTGAGGGAAAAAAGAATGAAAAAATTTACAATCGCAGTATCAATGGCAGCTATCTTTTTTATGGGCGGCTGCAGCAAAGAAATGGTCATCACTCCAGCTGAGAATCTGGTGGTAGAGTATGGTGAAAAATTAGATCAAAACAAACTGTTTGACAACAAGAAATCAGATGAAGGAATCAAAGTCGATAAAGTGAAAGGCTTTGATAATAAAAAAGTCGGTACACAGAATCTGCAGGTCACATTTACAGATGGTGATCGTTCAAAAGATGTTGAAATTAAAATTACTGTAGAGGATACAGCAAAGCCGGTCATCAAATTGAAAAAGAATGAGATTAAGATTACCGCCGGCGATAAGCTGAATCTGAATAAAAATATAGAAAGTGTGAAGGATCGTATTGATGGAGAGCTTAAATATAGTAAAGAAAAAGTTGAGAAATCTGGTTACTATATTGACAAAGGAAAATTAGATACAAAGAAAGCAGGAACGTATACCATTACTGTAAAAGCATATGATGCAAATGGAAACAAAACCGAAAAATCATATAAAGTAAAAGTTGAAAAGAAAGTAGAAGTAAAACAGCCTCAGGAAGAGACCCCGATTGCACAGTCACAAAACAGTGATTCAGGAAATCAGGGTTCTTCTCCTCATGCAAATTCCGGTACAGGCAATACTGGAGGATCCTCAGGATCTAATTCTGGTGGCGGACAATCATCTTCCAATAATACTCCTGCAGCTCCACAGGAAAAACCTACTGCATGTGTATCTGATGGGAACTTTGGTAGAATAGGAAATAGTGGCCAGGTATTCTATTCAGAAGCTGCAGCGGATGCATTTGCGAATGAACAGCTTAATTATGGGGAAGGCCCTTGGGGGAAAAAGGGGTATAATGGATATCATGCATGGACAGTTTATGATAATTGTGAGGAGCGAAACGACGTATGGACAGTTGAATTCTATTAAATCCTTAATAAAAACTGTTAATTGATAAAAAAATGTCCGTTTGATGTCCGTTTGATGTCCGTTTAGGTGTCATTTTAATGTCACTTTACATGACCAAAATAAGTGTTATAATTGCTATGATGAAGTTTCTGTAATTGCTTCATCTATATTTGAATGTTTCTAATACAAGGGTCAACTTATCAAGTTGCCCTTGTTTTTTTTGAGAAACATTCAATCGATCGGACAGGAAAACATCCTGTCTTTTTTATTGGGAGGAACGGATATGTATTATCAAAAAACGGGATTTTTCTAGGGCTGCAAAGCCCTATGTCAAGAATGAATATCAAAAAACATTTAAGAGAAGAGTTTTTCAAAATAAGGAGTGATCAGCAAATGATAAAAAGCAGGGTCAATAGAAAGGAAATAAAAAAGTGAAAAAAAGGATAAAAAATACATTTCTCATAATGCTTGCTTTATTTGCCGCATTATTAAATATTCAACTGCCAATTCACGCAGCAGATCACACTGCATCAAAAGCCTTTTTAGATGGTGTTAGTTATCAAGCATCAAAGGATGGATGGAGTGCGTATGGACAAGGATTCACATTGAAAATGGATGGAGAAGTCGTTTTCTGTGTGGATCCAAAGACTGAAGTCGTTTCTGGTGGAGGATACAAAGAAAGTGATTTTCCTTCATCACAAGCGTTAAAGCTATCAGTTATTGCCTATGAAGGCTATTATAAGAACAGAAATAAATCAGATGTAGATTATTACAAGTTTGCTGTAAATCTAATGATATGGGAAGAAATGGGCTGGACGATTTCCGCATCCGGATTTGATTATGCCGGATATAAAAAGAAAATACAGAATGCCGTTGATAAACATTCTACATTACCGTCATTTCATAGAACAGATATAACACTGGATATTGGTGAAAGTACAACATTAACTGATATAAACGGTGTATTTAATGAATTTCATCTTATATCCTCTGACGGACTTACGGTAACTAAAAATGGTAATAATTTAACAATTACTGCAACAGCAGATGCAAAAGATAAAGCGAAAATCAAGTATAATAAAATACCAGATGTTTGCGTAGGTACAAGCCTCATTTATCATAAAGATGGTTCTCAAGACATGGGAAAATTTTATGTAAAAGACCCATTGCAGTCGTATCTTAATGTAACAGTAAACAAGACTGGATCTTTGAAGATATCAAAGCAAGATGAAGATGGTACAGCTGTACCTGGTACAAAATTTAAAATATCTAAAAATAATGATATGTCTTCTCCTGTAGGAACTTATACTACTGGATCAGACGGTTCTGTAACAGTGGATGATTTACCACCAGCAACTTATTATGTCCAGGAAACAGAAGTTCCTAGCCATCTTGTTTTAGATGGAACGATAAGAAGTGTGGTTGTAGAAGCTAACAAAACAGCGACACATACCGTACACAATAACTGGATCAAAGGAAAGATTCAGCTTAAGAAAATAGATCCAGAATCTAAAAAACAGGTGGCAGGAGCTACATATGCCATCTACAACGATAAAGGGCAAGAGCTTGAACGTCTCGTCACAAAGGCAACCGGTTATACAGAATCCGGTTACTTGAGATTTGGTGAGTACACAGTCAAAGAGGTCATAGCTCCATCTGGATATATCTTAAACAAGACCTCCTACCCTGTTACAATCACCACGAACGAACAGAAAATCACTGTAACCGGTGAAGACGATCGAGTGAAAGGTCGTATAGAACTAACGAAGGAAGATAGTGTAACAGGAGCGATACCGCAAGGCGAAGCATCCCTGCAGGGGGCTATCTATGAATTAAAAGCACGTAATGCTATTCTGGATCCTGCAGATGGATCAACGAAATTCAGTAAAGATGCCCTTGTGGCAACACTGACTACCGATAAAAATGCTAAAGCCGTTATTTCTGACCTTTACCTGGGAGATTATTACATAAAAGAGAAATCACCAAGTACAGGATACACATTGGATACTAATGAGTACGATGTGTCTCTTACTTATGAAAGCTCTCAAATTTCAGTTATAACAAAAAAGCAAGCAGTAAAAGAACGGGTCAAAGCACAAGCATTTCAACTTATAAAAGCATCAGATAATAATTCCGGTGAGATGGATATCCTTGCTGGTGTTGAGTTTACTATTAAGTCAAAGAAAGATATCGATGCTTATGGCAGCTGGGAAAAAGCACCGATCGCAAAAAATGCGCAAGGTCATACTGCTGCTAAACTTGTAACTGATAACACAGGATATGCTAAATCTGAAGAATTGCCTTATGGAACGTATATCGTCCGAGAAACTAAAATTCCGGCTGACCATTATCAGATACCTGATTTCACGGTAGTTATCACAGAAGACAGTAGAGTACCACAAGCATGGAGAATATTCAATGATGAAAAATTTCGCGCTGTAATCGCTATGGTAAAACAAGATGCAGAAACGGGCAAGACGGTTGCATTGGCAGGAACAACTTTAAAAATCAGAAATCTGGTTACAAATGAGTATGTAGGATACTGGGAGTGGAATCCAACCCCTAAATATGTAACAGAATGGACAACAGATGAATCTGGAACAGTCATGACAGGCAAAGAACTTGATCCGGGACGTTATCAGATCGAGGAGATCACTGCCCCAGACGGCTATGTATTAAATGTATCTCCTGTAGAATTCACTGTTTCAAGCAACACGGCCTATGAAACACTGCCAGATGGAAGCACTCCGGTTATAACTGTGATAAAGCAGGATACTTCCGTTAAAGGTAGAATCAATGTTCAGAAGCTTGGTGAAGTTCTTTCATCTGTGAAAACAGATAAAATGGGTAACAAGCATTTTGCTTATACGGAAACTGGAATCGCTGGAGCAGTGTATGACATTACAGCTGCTGCTGATATCATGGATCCAGCAAATGATGGAACGATCCTATACAAAAAAGGAACAGTTGTAGATACCGTTACAACGGCGAATAATGGCGTTGGATCCTCCAAACTACTTCCATTAGGGAAATATGAGGTATCTGAAAAAAACGCCCCAGACGGCTTTGTATTGAATGCTGAATCACAAAAAGTAGAGCTGACATATAAAGACCAAAATACCTCTATCGTATTCGATGAGTCCAGCTTTACGAATGAGCGACAGAAAGTAGAATTATCTATCATGAAAGAGGATGCAGAGACATCAACTCCTCTCTCTGGTGCGATCTTTGGTCTATATGCGAAAACTGATATTCATGACGCTGCAGGTACTGTCATAGTAAAAGCAGATGAGCTTATCTATCAGGCTGATTCTGGTGAAGATGGTATTGCTACATTTGATGTGGACTTACCGTTATCAAAATACTATGTCAAAGAACTAAAAGCTCCAATGGGCTATGCTTCTACTGATAAAGTCATAGAATTTGATGCTACGTACCAGGGGCAGGAAAAAGCAGTTATAAAATTGGAAGCTGCTTATCAGAATGAGATCACGAAGGTTGAGGTGTCAAAGAAAGATATCACGAATAACGAAGAGATCGAAGGCGCACATCTGAGTGTATATCCAAAGGGAGAACCGGGCGCAATATTTGATAGCTGGATTTCTGGGCAGGATGGAAAAAATGAAGATGGCAGCATCAAGACTCATGTGATCAAAGGATTAGAGACCAGTAAGACATATGTCTTACATGAAATGAGCAGTCCATTCGGGTATGCCATCGCTCAGGATGTGGAGTTCACTGTAGAGGATACTGGTGAAGTTCAAAGTGTTGAAATGAAGGATGAGATAGTATTCGGTCAGTTAGAATGGAATAAATCCGGAGATATATTCCTACAGACGGTTACCGGGCAGACAGAGTTCGGCAAGACAGAGAATCCTGTATGGGAAAAATCCAACATATTAGGAGCAGAGATCACAATTTATGCGGCAGAGGATATAAAGATCGGTAATCACACCTATTACCATCAAGGTGATGTAATCGAAACACTGGAATCTGATTGGGATAGTGTAACGAGCAAGAAGCTTCCTGTAGGTAAATATTTCTATCGAGAAACAAAAGTCCCTCATGGATACATCATTGATTCAGCAAAGCACTATTTTGAGGTCAAAGACAATCAGACCAATGAAATACAGACTATTACATCAACATTGAAAAATGAACGTCCGACTGTCGAAATTGAAATGAAGAAGCTATTGGAAAAGCAAGAGGTATTCAAAAATCCAGATGCTTATAAAGATATCGTGTTTGGAATCTTCGCAAGAGAGGACATTTATGATTACAAAGGTAATGTGGCAATAGAAAACGGTCAGATGATCTATACCTCCGGCATTGATAAAAATGGAAACCTTACACAGGCCTATACATTTGATTTCCCTAATGGTGTTTATTACATTAAGGAATTAGCAACGGATGGACAGTATGTCCTGAACGACAAGGAGTATGATTTTGAAATCGCATATCATGGTCAGGACGTATCAAGCTATAGAGTCCTCATCGGTGAAGATGGGCTTATCCATAACGAGCTTGCCAGAGGAAGCATCCAGGTACAGAAGATTGATATGAATGATGCTGAAAAGAAACTGCAAGGAATTAAATTTGATATCTCTGCCAGCGAGGATATGAAGGATGTCATAACCACAGCAGAAACGAATGAGAACGGTGTCGCAACCTTTTCTGAACTAGAGCTTGGTGTGTACTATATTCGCGAAGCTGAACAGGTCAACGGCTATGCTTTGAATGATCATATCTACAAGGTCGAAGTCAAAGCGGAAGGTGATCTGTTGACGATAGCTTGTGAGAACAAGCCTACAGAAATGGAATTTTCAAAGGTCGGAGAGAGCGGAACAGAAGAACTGGAAGGAGCCAAGCTGCAGGTCATCGACAAGGAAACAGGCAGCGTTATTGATGAATGGATATCCGGCAAGGAACCGCACACTATCCACTACCTTGTAGAAGGTAAAGAGTATGTAATGAAGGAAGTCACTGCACCATATGGATATGAAATTGCAGAAGAAATCACATTTACAGCAGGTGACGGTCAGAAAGTCGCGATGAAGGATAACATGATTCGAAGCTATATCAAGGTGAATAAGGTTGACTATTATGACCATAAAGACATCTTGAAGGTCGCAGAATTTACATTATACAGTGATGAAGCATGTACAAAAAAAATCCGTACAGCAAAGACGGATACAAAAAATGGTATCGCCTTGTTCGATGGTCTGACTTATGGTGATTATTTCATCAAGGAAAGTAAAGCTCCATCAGGATATCAGTTATCTGATGAAGTTGTAAAAGTAACCATCGATGATACATGGGTTAATGGAAATGATAAACTTCGTACTATCATTTATCCGGATCGCCCTCTGCCGATTTCAGGCGGGCCGGGTACCGGTGATACTACAGATACGGTAGGTTGGATCATCTTAATTGGTATTTCCGTAATAGGAATCTTCGGGATTCGTAAGAGAAAGAATGAGAATCTGTGAAAAAAAGTCAATACTTGATATTCCTATTTTGCGTTGTCCTTATGTGTGTGGGCTGCTGGTATCTACTGTTTCCAAAGCCTGCAATGGGTGATGAACTTTCAATTAGATTTAAGGACAGCAGTATGTTTAAAGTCAATGAAAAAGTTAATCCAATATCGTTGATAGAATCAACAAATTCAGTAAATATCCTATACCCTACGATTGATACATCGACTCCAGGAGATAAAAAGCTATTGTATATTGCTGTTGGAGATCAGGGTCAACAAAGAGAATTTTTGAAGGAGATACGGGTGGTGGATCCGACACCACCCACACTCCTTTTGAAAAAAAACAAAGTAGAAATATATGTCAATGATAAATTCGATGCAAAGTCTTATGTGAAAACAGCATACAGCAATTATGATGGGAAACTCCCTGTGAAAATTAGCGGAAGATATCAGCTTAGTATACCTGGTAATTATAAAATCGATTATCAAATAGAAGATTCCAGTGGTAACAAAGTGAAGAAAACACTTACTTTAATAGTTAAAGATAAAGTAAAAGAAAAGCCTGAAAAGCAACCTGAAGAAAAAGAGATACCCCAAAAGAATCAAAACCAGGAAAATAAAAAACAGAATAATCCGGAAACTGAAACGAAATCGCAACCTACACAGCCTGCAGTAACTGGAGGTCAGACCTGGCTATTTGCAAATGGAGAATCCTTTGAATCAGCTGCGGCTAAATGTAATGCTGCAGGTGCAGCGAGCGGAAGGAGGTATCAGTGTAATGTACTGCAGGACGAAAAAGGCATCTATACCGGCTATCAGCTTGATTTACAATAATGTACCAGTCACTGGTACTACATCAAAGAAAGAGAATGAGACAATGTTAACCATTTATGAAGAAATCCTAGATATATTAAAAAATAGGTATCCGAAGAATACGAATGTCTACTTTCAGGAGTTCATAAGAGAAAAACTAAGCTTTTATAAGCAGTATCCTTCTCTTGCGATGATTGAGATTTTGGAACTGTTATATCAGTATCGAAATGATAAAAATGACAGAAATTGTTTATCTGACATTTATGAGAAATACGATCATACAGGATTCATGGTAGCAAAGTTAAAACAAGAGGACTTTGATTATATATGGATGAGATATCTTCAAGAACTCATGAAAATGGTAAAGGAGGAAGATGATGCTATTTAAAAAGCTCCATAAGAAATTAGAGGCTCCTGGTAAGGATACCGAAAATGATGCCTCTGAATTAAATGAATTGAATGAGGAAGATGAAACTTTATTAGAAGAACGGTATCAGAAATTATTGAAAAAGCGCAATCGAACCGATAGAATACGAAAACTAGTACTTATTCTGATTATCAGTATCGGGCTGATTGGTGGTTATCGCTCGCTTGCAGACAAAGGTCAGGAAATCATAATTTCAAAGGCAATCAATGATTACGCCTTTGCTGAACAATATCTTCAGTATTATTTCCAGTATCCTCAAACTGAGAAGAGCAGTGAGTATCTACAGATGTTTTCAACTGGAAACTGGAGCAGCGATTATGATACGAATGTAAAAAAGGTTGTACCTATGGATTTAAAAATTTATCAGGTCATATCCGATAATACAGAGTCTACCGGTGGAATTACATTATACACAAAAGTGAAGCTGCAAATCGAAAACACAGATGGCAAAGAAGAATTACAAGAAATATATGCATCATTGAATGCAGTTCAGCAAAATGATAAATATGTTGTGACTTCTCCAATCAACATGGTCAGTTCTGATTTTGCATATATGAATAACGAAGAAAAAAAAGTATATGAAAAAGATATGACAAAAATGGAAGGTCAGGATCTAAACGATGAAGGAAAAGAGGAAATGAAAAACACAATTCAGCTCTTTTTAACTACGTATGCAACTGACCTTGAGCAGGCACGATTACTGATGCAAAATGCAGCAGATCTTAAACCGCTCGATCCGGATACGAAAATCACATTTGTAAATCTGGGTGCAGCAAGCCAGACAGATACAGAATGTACAGTTATCGCAGATGTGACATTTGAAACAGGAAAGTTCCTAAAACAAAATAGAAGTATCCGTTTCACATTTGATCGTAAAACAAACAAGATTATACAGATGGAGGTATATTGATATGGATTTCACAAAATTAGACGGGTTCAAAACATTTTACTATTTGATTTTACTAATCATATTCATTGCTATCATGTGGGGATTGGTAAAAAGTGCCCAGGCCTCACTGAAAAGAACAGGAGGTAAAATCACATCGATCCTTGATGAAGTTGTTGTAGGAATTATCGTGATGATTGCTTTCATCATTGTCGCAAAGTTGGAACCATCCAGCGTTATAACTTTTATTACTAAACCTTTAAATTGGTTGTGGGATTTGCTCCTTAAAGCACTTCGATTTGTCGGAATCAAAATCTAAGGAACTTATATGAAAGGCGCTTATAACTATACTGCAGTAGAAGCACACAAGCAAAAATTGTTCATACCTTATCTAGGTATCGAATTACAAGGGTGGTCGACACTGCTCGCAATGCTTGGAGGTTTATTGCTTGGAATATTTGTTATTGGATATCCTGCTTCTCTATTATTAGGAAGCTTCGGTTATATTTTTTCAATCGGTATCACTGGTGTACTGGAAATGATCTTTGTTGCATTTGCTACAGAAATCGACCGGGAAAGCCGTAAGAATAAACTCATTACATTTTTTTATCGGGACGTCAAAAAGTATCGTGTTATTTACGACTCTAAGGGGAGGCTACATAAGCTTTCCGGAAAAAAGGAAGGGGTGAGGCACCGATATGTATGTTGAGCCTATACATATCTATGGCGAGGGCAATATCGTCTATTGTAAAGAATGTATCTGTTATCATTATCAGATCAAGCCGATCAATAGCTTGTATGCCTCTGATCACCAGCTGCAGACTTTAATCGATAACCTGCATAGGAAAATATTATCTGTTAATATGCCTGGCGTGATCTACATTCTGCCAAAAAGGATAGATGAAGTGAGCATCCTGAATGAATATCGAATGCTATACAAAACACACGGAAAGAAAATAAATCAAAAATTATATATAGATTTCCTAAAGGATTTAAAAAAACAGTTAACGGAAAAAATTAAATATCAGTACCAGATCCATGTCTGCTTCACGGATAATAGAGATCCTCTAAAGAAAAAAGCATTAACTGGCTGGCTGAAAAAAAGCAATGATCCGTTAGATAAGAGAACAATCGCACTTAGTGAGGTCGTTGATGAACAGATATACAAGAAACTGTCAGCTGATCTTAGTGTGACAAAGCCTGATAGTAAAACAATACAGAATCTTTATGACTATCTGGCGATCCCTGTAGAAGGTACATTAAAAGATTATTTTTCCACGCCTCAGGCTACAGATATAGAGTATCAGTATCTGCGTTTAAAGAAAACAGCATTTGAATCGCTTTTTACGAGGGTACTGATTGCTGACGAATTTAAGCTTGATAAACTGCAGGACGGATATCATGCAAATATCGCTGTCAATGAGATCCAATTATATGGATATCCTGTTGATACAATCATTAAATTCGATTTAGAGCATACACAGACATTCAAATCCAATATGCGTGGCAAACGTGAAGAAATCAGAAAGAGTGCAAAGACATATTGGAGATTGGCCGATCGTAAAGATAAAGATGCACAGAAAGCCTTTGAACTTGCAAAAATTGGAGAGGATGCAGATCCATCAATCGAAGATTCTAAGATTCGCTGGCAGATGATGTTCCGTTTGCGTGCGAACACAGAGGATATGCTTATGAAACGTAGTGATCGTATTCAGAAGAATTTTGAAGGAAAAGGAATTGCGCTTACCTATGCAATCGGTGAGCAGGAACACCTAGCAGAGCATCTTTTCCCATATAAAAACAGCTGCTATCATTATCTTAAATTAACGGATATCCTTTACTTTGCACACTTCAATTTCTTTGGTGGTCTGTATATCGGTGAAGAGGATAAAGGTGTTATTCTGACATATACAAGACCGGCAGATCTGCCAGTCCGCATTGATATAGAAGCACCTATCAAAGGACAGACGAAAAATGCATCCTCAACTTCCATATTTGCCGGCGAAACAGGTAGTGGAAAATCGCAAATTGCAAATGAAGTCGCATTACTTTCCATGATTTTCTACGGTCACCGACTGCTGCTGATAGATCCAAAGGGTGACAGGCATAAGCTGGTACAACTTCTGAATCAATATGGAGATATTACTTCACACCTGATTATCGGTGATCCTAAGTGTCCAAACGGTATGTTCGATGCATTCTTGCTGCATCCGGATAATCCGCTGGAGGCACTCGCTGCAGCTAAAAATGACATCATCTCTCTCGTCAGAGCAATTAATCCTCAGCACGTCATTGACCTTATGCAGATAGATGAAGCGTATATGCGAATGTGCGAAAGCCTTAAATCAGGAAAAATCACAAGACTTACGATGAGTTGCCTGATCGATCAGATGATGAGCGCAGATCCGGCAACAGCCAGAAACCTCTTATCACTGAAAAAGGATCCAATGGCACGTCTATTCTATGGAGACGATGATACAAACATAGACCAGGTATTCAAGTTGGATCGTCCATTCAATCTTGTGACCTTTGCGAAGATGCCGGTCTATTCCAGTGATACATCTTCATATGCATATGAAGATGATAAACTTGACCATAAAATCTTTTCTCTCATCTTATCTAAAGTGAATGAGATCACAAATATGTTTTTACGCAATAACAAAGGTGAAGCAAAAACGATGCTATTTGATGAAGCAAAGCTGTATTCTACAGTTCCAGGTGGTCTGTCCATTCTGGTAAATAATAATCTGATTGCAAGATCCGAGCTTTGCAATATGCTTGTGATTTTACAAAACTGGAGTGATCTTCCAGATTCCATCATCAATAACACAGGACAATTCTTTATTGGTAACATGAAGAGCAAGGATGAGATTCAACTAATACTGAAGCATTTCGATCTAGATGGTAATTCAACATTATCCTCTGTACTGCAGGACAGGACAAAAGAAGAAGGTGTCAGTAAGGATAAGCAGTATAATTTCTTGTATTGCGATTATAACAATCGAAAATGTGTAACGAAAATGAATATCCTTCCTATGTTCAATACAGCCTTCCGTACATTCAAGGATGAGGACTCATCATCTGCCGGCAGAAAGAAGGCTGCGGTATGAAACGCTTCTATAGATTATTGATGATCTGCACTATGTTGCTATTGCTGTTCTCAGTTCCTATTCACGCCGAGCCGATCGACGGTGTACCACCGAATGGTACCGCCCAGAGTGAGGAAACGAAGAAAGACCCGTCAAAAGAAGCTACCGGTACTGCAGATTTTATATCAGACGCTTTGAAGAGTCTGGATAAAGAAACAGCAAAAAAGGAAAGCAGTAAGAATTATATCCGAAATTTTTATAATTCCAGCAACACTGCAACAACGAAAGGGTTTTTCTTATTCGATGGTGATGCAATCTGTATGTTTTTCCTTAATATGATCACAACATTAATCGAGATGATTGGTATCGCCTTCACCTTTGTGATCATGCTTATCTATAACCTGGTATCATCCAGCTTTTTGACGAATGTCATACAGTCAGCATTCGATATCATTGATAAGATCATATTCGACTGGAAAGATCCGAACTCCTGGATTATGAAGATATTGCTCATTGCTACTCTTATGAGTATCCTGTATCAGTTGATAAAGAATTTTACCCGGATGACGAACTGGAAGCACATCATGCAACTTGTAATCACCTCATTCGCCACTATGACCTTTATCATCTTCATCGGTCAGAATGGACGGACGATTGCCGGTGGTGTTGAAAAAACAGTGAACACGATGCTGAGTCAATCCTTTGTTTTTGGAGATGAGAAAAACCCTGAAATAGCGAATAAGGATAACATTTTTGATATCCTGCAGGTACAACCATTCATGGTTCGCCATTATGGTACAACTTCCTATGTGTCAATAGCAGGCAGTGATAATAAGGAAAAGGTTGAACAAGCGAAGGAGCGTGTACAGAATCTCCTAGATGATCCATCAGAAGATAATGCTAAGAAAGAGCATAATGATTTTGGAAATAATATAATCACGCATAATACATCTTCTGCAGCACAAGTATTGTTTTTATCCATCATCATGCTGGTACATCGAATCGGGATTGGGATCGTATTAGGTGTGCTTTGCCTGGGATTGGGAGTGATCAAGGCTGCAAAGACAATCATTCTGGCATTGAGCGTATATCAATTGATATGGTGGCTTATTAAGCGTACAGGTAAAGCAAGGCAATGGTTTATGGACAGGATCATATGGTGTGCTGTTACTATAATAGCCGATGTACTCTTTAATGCATCATTATATTTCATTGTTTCAATGTGTACGGATGTTGGAAAGACCAATATATTACTGATGCTTGCAATCGATGCTGTATTGATTTTTCTGATTATTCTTGTAGCAAAAAACTTCACTGTTATAACATCAAAGCTAAAAGATGATGGCAAGATCCTTGCTGAAGCTATGATGAGTGGAAACC
Organism: Erysipelatoclostridium sp. DFI.2.3; assembly: GCF_019132535.1. Taxonomy (NCBI): domain Bacteria; kingdom Bacillati; phylum Bacillota; class Erysipelotrichia; order Erysipelotrichales; family Coprobacillaceae; genus Thomasclavelia; species Erysipelatoclostridium sp. DFI.2.3. The sequence goes on from NZ_JAHOOJ010000009.1 coordinate 92,826, forward strand.
CAATGGATGCGTACAGGGAGTTCGCTGCTTCCAATGATAATACATCTGAAAATAATAAATTCAACGGATCTGATGACAATGAAAGTGAATCATCGCAATTCAGCGACAACGGCGGCTATGATGATAGTCTGCAGGATAGCGGTGATGAGTCGTATGCATCAGATGATGAGGGCCTGGCAGATGATTACCATGAATCACAAGATCTGAATGATATCCTGGATGATACGGGAGGAGAACTTCAAGAAACTGATACAAATAGCAACGATACTGAAAAAGTGAATAATGACAAAGATGAGCAGCCAGTTTCAGAATCAAGTACTGATAATGAAACAACAGAGAAAGCATCAGAAACCTCGGAAATGAATGAAAAGGAATCTTTGCCTGGAAATGAAGAAGGCCTCTTAGAAGAAACAGAAACGGCTCTACAAAGTGAATCAGATGGAGAAACCCAGATAGATGAAGAACTGATTCCAGAGATGAATGAATCGGATGCAGATCAAGGAATTGAATCGGATAGCGATATAGATGAAAAAATTACGGATGACGAATCCGTGGATCCAGATAGCGAAGAAGATCTCAGTGATGATGCAGATACCATAAATGACAATGAAGTAGATCTTATGGATGATGTAGAAACAGATGAACCTGAAGATACGGATGAAGAAAATCTGATTGAGGAAATAGCCGTTCCAGATGAAGCTGCATTAGATATAGAAGTGGATAAAGAAGATCAGCTAGTGCAATCTGATGACTCTATACAAGACGATAAAACATCAGCCGATGGATATGTAGCACCTTTACAGGAATCTGAAATTGATGATCCTGTAAGAGATAAAAATGATCATGAAAATGAAATTTCGGATGATGAACAAAATGATAGGGAATGCCAGAATAAAGCTATTGATGAAACAATAGAAAATCCTGTAGTTGAAGAAACTGTTCCAGAGGATATATGGGATGAAGACCATTAAAAAAATACTACTAAGCCTGGGAATGCCTATACTTCTGATTATGATGTTACTTATGGTCGTGATTGGCGGAGACTCAGGAAATTCTGGAGGTGTCTCAAATCACAATAATTTAAGCGCTGCAGTAGAAAATTATCGCAGCTATGTAACAAAGATAGCAAAACAAGAAAAAGTAGAAGAATATGTGGATCTGATATTGGCAGTGATGCAGGTAGAATCCGGAGGTGCTGGCAGTGATCCTATGCAAAGCTCAGAGGGACCGTTTAACAAACGCTATCCTCAGGTACCAAATGGGATAAAGGATCCTACGTATTCTATCGTTTGTGGTGTTCAGGAAGTGAAGGACTGTCTGAAGCGTGCTGGTGTTAAGGATGCAAGTGATGAAGCTAGAATCCGAGTTGCCCTGGGCGGCTATAATTTCGGTAATGGCTTTATCGAATGGATCGATGCAAACAAACAAGGAAAATGGAGTCTTGAAGCTGCTGAAGAATTTTCAGAGATGATGGCTGCTAAAATGGGATGGCCAGTTTATGGTGATCCTCCATACGCTGATAAAGTCATGTCTTATTACCATGGAATAGATTTCATAACAGGGACAGGTGACCTTATTCCGGCAATGAAAAATTATACATTAACCAGTGCTTATGGTGATCGGCCACTAGGTGATTTTCATTTTGGAGTTGATCTTGATGGAGGCTACGGTGCTGCTATTTATGCTCCTATCGATGCCACTGTATATCAAGCATCAAATACTTGTCCCGTAAATGGAGGATACTTAGGCAATATGTGTCCTTATGATGAGTATATGGGTGGTGGCAATTATATAATGCTTAAAACGAGGTATAAGGAGAAAGATTTATATATCTTTATGTGCCATATGGAAAATGTCTCTGTCAAGACTGGTCAGAAAATAAAACAAGGTCAGCGAATCGGCACCCAGGGACATTCTGGAAACTCCACAGCATCTCATCTTCATTTAGAAATGCATGAAGGAACACCACGCATCGCAACTCATGATGGATCTGTAAATCCAAAGAAATATATCAAGTTCAATTAAGGAGAAAAGCATGAAAAAAAATATCTGGATCTTGTTACTCATCGTCTTTATCATGAGTGCAGGAATCTTGCTCAATCATAAAGAAGATGTAGCTGAAGCTCCTTCTGCACCAATAGAAGTTAGCAAATCAAACGACAACCAAAATTCTCAAAAGAAAGAGATTGTTGACAGTGAAGAAGAATGTATCAGGACAGCAAAAAAATACATCAAGGCTATAAAGAATGGGAGCTCCAAGGATCTCTATATCGAGAGGATGAAGAATATCGAGGAATTATTGGATGAAGATTTAAGGCTCAAAATGACTCCTAATATGACAGCTGAGGAGATTGTGCAGGCAAAAAAAGATTTAAAAGCTCTTGAAGATAGCGCTGTAATAAAAACAGAAGTATCTGAGCTGGAATGCGCTACACGAAAGATACAGGATGACGATTATGAGGTATATATGATCTATAATCTGTCAGTAATTCAACAAGACAAACACACATCGTCCCGTTATCTAACACGGATGAAGCTGCATGTGAAAGACGGTGAATGCCAGATATATAAGATACTGGAGGATAGCGAGTTATCTAATGGCCTGTATAAATGATAGGAGGGAATTCAATTATGGATAAGCGAGAGATCATAAGTAAGCTATATCAGTTGCAGGAAGCCATGGAGCATACGAAAATGGAATTGGATGAATTACTTGCTGAAGGACGACTTGATAAAGTTAATCTGTTAGAACAGAGACATGATCAGCTATACACATCATATTGGTTGATCCTAATGAATGAAGTGGATGCCAAGTGCCGAGAGTATGTTGAGCGTATTATAGGCGCTGGCCATTTTACAGAGAAAATCTATATCGATGAATTAGATCTAATTATGAAATGTGATGATACGATTATCGATGAGTATCAAGGCTATACGCTTAAATCCGGATTAGATCAATATGGGAATCTACACTATTGGATATATGATTCTGGCGGTCGCCTGCTCGATGACGTCTTTGACTTTATAAGCAATAGTGAAGCAATCATATGTTTTCGGCAAATGGTTGATACAAACGATTTCACATAGTATAAAGAAAACCACCATAGCGGTATGCCTATTATTGCTATGGTGATGCCTATGGTTTGGACTATGGTTAAAGCTATGGTTTTAGATATGGTTTTAGGTATGGTTTTAGGTATGGGACATATACCATACAAAAACAGCTGAAAACGCCCTGTTTATGGGCAGGATTTACAATCAGTATATTAAAATAGTACCTTATTTTACCTTATAAAATATATACTATATCTCAACCTTATGGACGCCGCCTTAACGCCTTAAACAGAGACACTATTATCCTCATATTCCCTGTTCCTCTTGTCACCTTAATCCTACCATATCACGATACACATAAATCAATAATGTAAATTACATCTATTCAATAATATTAAAAGAAAGGAATCTTAAAAATGAATGAAAAAGAATTACTGAGTAGAGATCCCGAATTTCGCTTTCAGCTGCTTAGTAGAATGCAACAGGATTGCTATTACTATTTAGGTTGTGGAAACCGTTCTGCAAAATATTTAAGGAGGGTATAACGATGCTATTTCAAATCTTACCTAGATATGATTATAGATTTCATCCGGATGCTATGCGAATGTTTTTGAAAACTTTATCCAGCACGAGGAAGAAACAATCATTCTTTAATAAAGTAACAAAGTTATTTGACCCTAACTGTATCCTTGATTATCGCTTCATTATCGATTGCGACGGCAAGGATCAGACAAAAGGTATGATTTCCTTTTATCTGCAGGTAACGAACGAAAAGGAAAACAGTCTAGTACTAAATAGTCTGCAGAATATGTTCCAGGACAAAGCGGATGTATTTGAATGTGATAAAAAGCTTGAACCATATACAACAATACATACAATTTATACTGCAGACGAATTAGATAATACAAAAAAAGAAAATCAAAAGAAGAGCCTTGCGACCTTCCAGGATGATCAAATTTTTCTGTTTATTCTGGGAACGATGCGTAATAAGACCAGAATCACAATAGATTTCAGTATAGAGAAAAATTACAATGCCACAAAGAGTATGTTTCGTGGGGTCATGACTGATGTTAATGCTGAAGTGATGATTAAGGTATCGGCAAAAACAAAATATCAGCGAAATGATATCCTTGAAATCACAAATACAATCATCAATCTTACGGCTGGTGAGAAAGGATTTCGTGCTATCTACAGAGATACATATAAGTTTTCCAAACTCACAGGGAATGAGCTTATGAATCTATTTCAGATTCCGACTTTTTATAATAAACCGAATGATCTTGAGGTTCTATTGAGGATCCATAAGCTGGAAGTTGGACAGAAAACATTAAAGGAAAATGAATTTAGCAATGGACTAAAGTGTGGTCATGTATATCATCCTATGCAACATAGGGATGTATTCATAAATGTGCTGCAGCTGCGTAAGCATATGTTTATTACTGGCCAGACAGGTTCCGGTAAATCATCTGCTGCTGAAGAAATGATGAGGTGGATTCTTTCAGAGAAAATTAAAGGTAATAAAAATGTACCTGGATTCACTTTTTTCGATCCTGCAGAGACCAGTGTATTAGGTGTTGTCGATATGCTGCTGAAGCTGCAGGCTGATGGGAATGATATTACAGAATTAGCAAAGACCATTCATTATATCGATTTCAATTATGAAGAATGTATCTTCCCCATTTCGTTACTCAATAAGGATGTTCCATCTACGGAGATCCTAGACTACTTCAAAATGTTGTTTGGTGATGCCCCAACCATCCAGGTAGACCGTATGATTACAAGTGCGATAAATGCGATTCTATTAGATGAGAAAGAGCATACGATCATGGATATCCCTAAGTTGTTCCAGGATGAAAAGATGAGAGAGGATTTATCATTAAGATTGAGTAATAACCTGTATGCCGATGATGCTCGTTTATTTCTAAAAGGAAAATTCAATCCTAATCAGGTGGATCCCATCTTAAATAGAACAGATCCATTTATAAATACCCCTAAGAAGAAACTTATGTTCGGTATGCATAGTCAATATGATGGATTGAGAAAATTCAAAAAATGGATCGATGAGGGACATATCATGTTGTTCAATCTAAAGGGCTTGAATGATAATGATCTACGCATCATCATCGGTTATATCTCATTGAAATACTATCTGATCGGACTGCAACGTAATGATAATTCCCTTCTTCATCTCACTTTTATGGATGAAAGTCACAAAACACAATTTGATATCTATCAGCGCTGGTTATCTGAATTAAGAAAAGGAGGTATGGCATTAGTGCCTATGACACAATATTTGGATCAGTATAATCCGGATTATTTAAGAGCATTACTTGGCAATGTCGGTACGAAGATGTCATTTCGTCAAGGTGACGATGGGGCTAGACGTCTTGTTATGAATCTCCCCGGCAACCTGGATAAAGAAGCGCTGAAACGTCTTCCTGATAGAATTGGTTATATATCTACAGAAGATAATCGAATTGCAAAATCAGCACTTGTCGAAGTAGATCCGCCATACAGATATAATGCGGGTAAACCAGTACCCCATCCGGATCCAGGCAAAGTGCAGACTCAACTGAATCTTGAAAAAAATAGAAATTTTGCTCATAATCTTATGGGACGTGACTTTATATCAAAAAAAGAAGCTGAAAGAATCGTATTCAGGAAACAATATGAAATAGAGGAAGAAATGCAAATAGAAGAAGAATTATTAGAGGAAGGAGATGGAGCCGCAGTATGGGACGATTAAGATTTCTATTATATAAAATATCCAAACTTTTTCCCAAAAACTATCGAAAGCCATTAATCATGATATCCTCAATCCTCGGTCTAATCATCTTTTTCCAGATAATGACCAGTTTCAGCGGATCTATTTATCTGATATCAATACAGCAATCTATCAATGATTTTCAAAGATTTATGTTAAAGGAAGGTAATATGGGACTGATCATCATCTTCATACTGCTACTCATTACATGGTTGAGCTTTCGCTATTATAAGCAGCTGCAGACAATGATAACGATATGCTATGTCATCGTTGTTTTGCTTGCCATCCTTCCATTGGTGGTGAACATGTAATGGGAAATAAGAATAATCCTGTCATTATGAGAGAGGACATGGATCTGTTTGAGAGGATAGCAAAGCATGGCTTCATCGATATGGATTATGTATATTTATTCTGTTATCCAGATAAAAAGAAACGCACAGTTATGGATAGGATCGTGCAGCTTGCAAAGCATGGATATCTAGTCGTAAATAAGACCTTCATCCCTCCGGATTATACAACAAGCTATAAAGCCGGCTATAAAATCATTTCACTGGGAAAACAAGGACTTCATCTTTTAGAAAGCATGGGATACGATATCATTGATAATATCAAAACGATACAAAACTCAAGCCCCTACCGGATGTATCATCAAGTACAGGTTTCAACAGTATGTGATATACTGCAGAAATACTATGAGGATGGGAAATCTAATTGGAAATTGGATAAGATTTACAATGAACGGGAAGCCTATCATGAAGAAGCCTTAAATCAACCTGATGCGATTCTGATTTTCAGATTGAAGGATAACGAAGCTGCACCGGCAGCTATCGTATTTCTGGAAATAGAACGATCATATGCCAGTCAGCGGTCACTGGATAGGAAGATAAAAGGATATAGTTTTGCTATTCACCGAAAACTATATCCTTCTGCTTTTTCATTGCGGGTGTATGATCAAAGAGTATTATTCGTAGCGCAAACTCAGAATCAGAAAAAAGCTCTATTGAATAAGATAGTCAATAGAGAAAAAACTGCAGATTTTGCTTTACTCGTAGCCGGATATGGTGAAGTTACAAATGATCCATTAGAAAGCATTTATACGAATCCAAGAGACTTGGAAAACAAATATAAATTATTAGGTAAACTGCCATAAAAATATGATATAATTTTACATGAAGATAGAGTTGTTTCCCTTCGAGGAGGACGTAAGTAAACCCTTTCGGTGTTTCCGTTCGGAGGTGATTGCTATGGATATTAACTTATATATCAGTCTACTAATTATCCTAGTGATAATGGAAACTGTTAAGATAATAAAAAAGTAATCGCCCTGAAACTTTGACCGGTTTGGGCGATTACTTTCGCAACAACAACTCTATCTTCGCCTAAGTGAAGATGAATCATCCTTCATCTATATTATACACGAAAATAAGTTAATTTCAATAGAGAGCAGATATCAGCTCTTTTTTTATTCCCTTTTAAGTTTTGTAAAATCTTTCAATTTTGTGAAATTAACAAGATGATGAACAGTGTTCTAATATGCCGTAAACTGACTAAAATACAATACTACACTTCTCAAAAATATCAAATATAATATGGGTAAGGAAAGGGTGTGAGTACTATAAAGAATATGAATTTAATATTGGGTAATGCATACGAGGAAATAAAAAAAATACCAGATAAAAGCATCGATTTGATTATTACTGATCCTCCATATGATATTAAAGCTAAGGGTAGTAACAGTACTGGTGGATTGACAAGAAGTTATGCATCTATCGTGAATCAATTACATGATGCTGATATTATGGATGGAATCGATTATTCTATTCTGAATGATTTTGTCCGTGTCTTAAAAACAGTCAACATCTACATCTGGTGCAATCGCCGGCAGATCATCCCCTATCTGGATTTTTTCGTAAAGGAGCAAGGATGTGTATTTGATATCCTGGTATGGATCAAAACGAATCCGATTCCTGGTTGTGGTAGAAACTATCTAAATGATAAGGAATACTGTTTGTATTTTCGAAGAAAGGCTAATCTCCATACAACATATGAAAGAGGTCATACTTATTGGATTACTCCAACAAATAAAGCAGACAAGAAATTGTATGTTCATCCAACTGTTAAACCATTGAAAATTATTGAAGATCTTGTATTAAACTCTTCAAATGAAGGGGATGTTATCTTAGATCCATTTGCGGGTTCAGGTACCACTGGAGAAGCTGCGCTGAAGAATGGAAGAAACTTCATTGGTTTCGAAAATAATCCAAAATTCTATGATACTTCTGTTAGAAGGATAGATTCAATGCAGCTGCTTTGTTAAGAATACATTAAACTTTGCGATTAGCTATATTGCGATGCTAGTCTATAAGAAGGTATCCTGATAACTGCAATTTATACATACGAGAACAATCATAATTGAAAAGTTTTATCCACACGATATGAATTTTGTGTGGTATACTTATCATATAAGGAGTGATGTTATGGAAAAACCTAGCAGGATTACAATCGATGGGATTGAATACAATTTACTGACTGATGAAGAGCTTGGTGAGTTGATCTTTATAGAGAAGCTTGAAGCACAGGCAGATGAGATTCAAGCTGGAAGAATAAAAAGTATACCCCTTGAAGAATTGAGAAATAGATATGACAAAAAAATACGCAGTAAAGGTCTCTAGTCTATTCGAAAGAAAGCTCAATGATTTGAGTGATTATTTTGAAGATATAGATTATAAATATTTCAACTTTATTTATAGTTTAATCCTAGATAAATTTGATTTAATATCTGAGAATCCTTTAATGTATCCGGCGGTATCAAAAAAATTGAGAAAGATTGTTATCCCCGAAATCAAGTATAACATCTACTATAATATCTATGATAACGATAAGATAATATATATTGTTAATATGTTTTCATTTAAAGAAGAACAAACTGATAAAATCATCCAAAGAGGCTTATAGAAGTCTCTTTATGTATTCTTATCTTCACATAATTTCACATGAAATTATTTCTACTAAATATTGTAAATCTGTCATTTTGTGCATATAATATAGTTGCTTATATTCTAATCTAATCTAAGCAGCTTAAAGTCAGGAAGAGATACCCATCATTGATACACAATGAGGGTATCTCTTTTTTTCTCTGTCTCTTTTTAAATAAAATAGGAGGAGCTTAAAAATGCTAAATGCGGGGATTATTAAAAAGACAGAGTTTCAAAAAAATTACATGATGGCTCCAGATAACCAAAATAGAAAAGCTATCGTCATCATGGAGAACACAATAAAAAAAAACGAAACTAGAATTTTATCTACAAATAAATAATTATAAAGAATATAATGTTAAATTCATACAAAAAGAAAACAACTACCCTACTATTCTTATAGAGATGATTCACAGCTTCCAGCCAGATGATTTGATCGTTTTGTGTGCTGATGAATTATCGTCTGATCATATGGCGATACAGGATATTCTGGATATATCATTTCATTTGAAAATAAGAGTAATCTCAGTCTTAGATCGCATTACAGTCAAGGCACAGGGTACTTATCTACGAAAAATGGAACATATGACTTTTACAAGTGTTGCTAGACAGAAAAGCGGTAATTTCTGGAAAGTGGATATTTATGATAAATTAGGTCTAGAAGGCAAGAGTGTAAAGCAGAAAAAGCGGATTGGTATATATTGCCGAGTATCTACCAGAGAACAGACACTTGGCTACTCCATAGATAATCAAAAAAATAAATGCCAGGACTATATGCATCTATTTAATGATGACTTCGCTGATCCAATTTTCTATATAGATGAAGGTCATTCTGCTTCAACATTGGACCGACCCAACATGAAACAGATGCTACAGGATGTCAAGAACCACAAGCTCGATGAGATCATCATTTACAAACTTGATCGTTTGACCAGGAATGTTATTGACACTTATGAACTTTTGAGTATGTTTACAGATAATAAAGTTAACCTTGTTGCAGTTATGGATAATTTAGACATCACTACCGCAAATGGAAAACTGGTTGTTGGTATTCTGGCCATATTTGCCCAATGGGAAAGAGAAACTATAATCGAAAGAACAAATGATGGCCTGCTGCAGATGGCCATGGAAGGAAAATATCCAAAGAGCGGAGTTCCTCTTGGTTATGTTAAGGATAATGAAAAATATCTTACCATAGATGAGGAGACAGCTCCCATTATCAGAAGTATATTTATGTATGCAAGAGCCGGCTATCCCTTTTCTGATATACAAATAAAAATCATGGAGTCTTACAATTATAAGATACGAACTGATAGAATGAGAAGAATCATTTTTGAAAATGGCTATTATGGAGAATTCACCTATAAAGGATATGTCTTCCCTGATGTTATGCAAGCAATAGTAAATAAAGACGTTGCAATGGAAGCTAGAAAAGTGGCTGGGAAAAGAAGTGTTGCGTACGGTAAAGAACAAAACAAATTTTACTACAGGAATAAAATAACGTGTAGAAACTGCGGTAATTTATTAGGTGGAGTTCCTACCTACAAAAAGAAGAAAAAATATTACTACTATTACTGTAAAGCATGTAATCAGAGAATCAATCAGGATGTTATCAATCATCAGACGATACATGATATGATCATACATACAGATATGGCAAATTATAAAGACGAAGCAGAAGATATCCTTAGAAATATCAATAAACTACAGCGTAAACTTAAAACAGTTTCCAGACAGTATGCAGAAGATTTAATCATAGATGAAGCTTATGATACTATAGTAAGATCTATAAATTCAAAGTTAATTAAAGAGAAAGCAAAATTTGGAAAGATAAAAATCATAAATGGCCACAATTGGAATGAACTTTCAGATAGTGAAAAACGTGGATTCGTCGAGCAGACTATTTTAACAATGTGCATTGATTTAGGAAAAAAAGAAATCGTCAAAATAGAATATCTTAAGAGCAATATGGACGATGATGCAAAAAAGTGACTATTTTCGAAAAAAGTATGGTAAATTAACACGAATCATGGTATAGTATTCATGACGATAAGCTAAGGATTAGAAAAGAGTATAGGAAGATACAAAAGAGACAGATAAATAAATAAAACTAGGAATGGTTCGTGCAAGTAATGTATGCGGCACCAATAGACAGATAAAGCCCTAAACAAGGGCTTTTTTAGTGCTTATAACACGATTGACGAGTTTTTGACGATTGTTTTGAAATTTCAGTATTTTTATTTTTAGTCAGAAGTCCTGAAAGTGTGTTTACCAAGCCCATAAATTTAACCTTTCTTTCGTTCGATTAAGCGTTATAAAACTTGATTTAAGCATCTCTATTGACAGCGTCATCAATGTACCCTATATCACGCATAAATTTGCATATTTTTCTAAGCGTTAATAATACCTTTAAGCTGTCATGAATTATCTATCTCAATCAAATAATAAAAGTGAAGCTTATTTGCCTTCTATACCTTATCATAGCTATGCTATAATAAAGATACACAAAGAAGTATCCTTATAATTATTTGAATACGATATGAATGAGTGAAAAGCGAGGGAGTTGTGCATGAAAAATGTCTATCAAAAATTTATATGCGCTGTGATTTTAATATGTTCACAAATATATATGCTGCTGTATGATGTAAAAGCTTCATTCGGTCTGATGGATTTATTTATCATATGTCTTTTCTACTATTTGCTCATGAAAAGAAAGATTGTCTTAAAGGATTATGTTGCATACGTGGGGCTGCTTGTGACCGGTATTGTACTATGCAGTATGTTTCATCCATCCAACATTTTAAGAACCGGTATTGCAATGACCCTTGCGCAGATATTTTTCATTGTAAGCAGTTATTTTGTGTATTGCAAAAAGCAGAACAAGGATCGTTATATAAAAAATGGCTATATCCATAACGAGCATGATTAAATGTTTTTACCTTTCAATTGCAAGGATTATATCCTTTTCCCTTCAAATAAAGCATGCAAGAGGATGCTGTTATCTTATGATACGGAAACCTCCAATGTCTCTCTGGCTTTTTAAACAGAGAAATGACCATACACGGTAATACCTGCCGGCTTAGCATACAGCAGAAACGGAATGTATGATATAATACAGGGGAATTGAAATAGTGAGGTATTTATATGAATAGAAATTATCCAAAGATTACAATAAGCGAAGAAGGAGAAAAGTGGCTGGACAACGGACAGATGTGGATGTATAAGAATAATGTTGTTAAGCTTGCTGAGGAAATAGAAAACGGTGCACTTGTTGACATCGTAACAACCAAGGATCGCTATCTTGGAACCGGCTTTCTGTCCAGAAACAGTCATATCACTGTAAGAATACTGTCAAAGGATACAGCAGATACATTTGACAGAGCATTTTTCAAAGAAAGAATCCAATTTGCGTATGCGTATCGCAAAACGCTGGAAAGTAAGAATATAACCAACTGCCGCCTGATTTTCGGAGAAGCCGATCAGCTTCCCGGTCTTACAGTGGATCGCTATAATGATATTCTGGTATCACAGATCAGCTCCTATGGACTGGAACAGCGAAAGGATATGCTGTATGAGGTGCTGCTGGAAGTATTAAGAGAAGACGGACAGGATGTAAAAGGAATTTACGAACGCAATGATATCAGGGTGCGTGCCAAGGAAGGTCTGCCTCTGGAAAAGGGATACTGGAAGCAGATGAAGCTGCCAACCACAACCATCATTGATGAAAACGGATTAAAGCTTCATGTGGATGTTGAAAACGGACAGAAGACCGGATATTTTCTGGATCAGAAAGCCAACCGTGTTCTGCTTCGTGAAATGGCACATGGAAAACGTGTCATGGATTGCTTTTCGCATACCGGTGGCTTTGCATTAAATGCGGCGTATGGAAATGCCAGTCAGGTTGTCGCTGTCGATGTATCGCAGACTGCATTGGATCAGGCATATGCCAATGCAAAGCTGAATCATCTCGAAAACAGGATTTCTTTTGTGAAAGCGGATGTGTTCAAATACCTGGATACCTGTAAAGAGGGACAGTTCGACATTATTGTGCTGGATCCCCCTGCCTTCACAAAATCCAGAAGAACGATAGACCATGCTTACAGCGGCTATAAACGCATTAACAAACAGGCTATGATGCTGTTGGGAAGAGGCGGCTATCTCATCACCTGCAGCTGTTCCCGTTTTATGGAAATAGAAAATTTTGAAAAGATGCTGCGTGAATCTGCACAGGAAGCAGGAGTCACCCTGAAGCAGGTATCCGTTACACAGCAGAATCATGACCATCCTATCCTATGGACAATGGAAGAAACCTCGTATCTGAAGTTTTATATTTTCCAGATTGTTTAAAAATAGTTACTGATATTCGAACATGAAGGGCTGAGTGCTGATGAAGACGAAAACAAACGACATATGCATGTTTCTCTTACTGACTTTTCTCATGCCCTTCTTTTTTGTATTGTGTCAGCGATATACCGGGCTTCCTGTATTACAGCTTCTGTTTTACGGACTGGAAGCAGCCTCTCCCAGTATCGCCGCTCTTCTCGTTCTATCGAAGAACAGACAGCTCCTGAGTTTTTTTAAGAAGAATTTCAAAGGCTGGAAATCTGGCACCGCACTCCTGTTCCCCTGCGTGTTTTCCCTTGCCCCCATGCTGCTCGCAAGGCTGTTCGCAGGTTCTTCTTCATCTGGACATTTTCTGAATTATGATCTGCAGTTTATTGTCATTGTATGGGCATTTTTTGCAGAGGAAATCGGATGGCGTGGATACTTACGATCTTATTTGAGAGAACGTATGGAAAAGGAATGGCATGTCCCTGTCAGTATCGGTATCATCTGGTTTCTCTGGCATTATCATTATTTCTATCAAAATGGCATAGAGGTCCCTCTGCTTTCCTTCTTCATCGGCTGTATCGCAGAAAGCTTTGTATATGAGTATCTGCTTCAGTGGAGTGAGGGAAATCTTTTATCCTCGATGACATATCATTTCTCATGGAATCTCTGCATCCACCTGTTTGCCATCAATCCTGCGGATAATGCAGGAAATGAATTTCCTTATATCCTCATGACACTGTTTGAGGTGAGCATGGTGCTGCTGTTGCTTGCTCACGATAAAAGCAGGCATATGCACAAACTGCCTACGAAATAATAAAAAGGGAAGTCCACATTATCAGGTACAGTATCTGCGATTCACATACATTCGCAGATGCTGAGAAGGTGACATGATGGATTTCCTTTTTCATATCTGTATTTATTGCTCTTCTGTTCGCTGATATTCCAGAATATCACTTGGCTGGCAATCCAGTACCTCACATATTTTATCGAGGGTTGAAAACCGTATGGCTTTTACCTTTCCGCGCTTTAAATTTGAAAGATTAACATTGGAGATGCCTACCTGATCTGCCAGCTCATTCAGCGATATCTTACGATCTGCCATGACACGATCGAGTCTTAATATAATTGCCATAATTCACCTCCTAGAGAATCTGATCCACTTCATTTTGTAAGCTATATCCATACCGGAACACCTTTGCAATACCAATAATCGCTAAACCCGGTAACACCTGTAACCCGATATCAAGGAATTGAAACAGTATGAGCCTCGGATATAAATTTGCCTGATTCAAACCCAGAACGCAGATGATAAACAGTCCCTGCACAATAGGAAGAATACAATAGAGAATAGCGAAGCCCTGTAACCAGATTATCATATTCACCTGAAAAGGTCGATGAATAGAGTTTCTCTGGAAGATGCGTAGGGCAAGAGCTAAAATAGCAATTTGTATAATCTCTGCAAGTAAACCGACAATAGCTTCCAGCAGGGCGGCGGCTTTATCTGAGGTAAGCTCCACGCTCATAAGCACATTGCTTAGACTTTTTCCAGTAACAAGAATAAGTTCCTCCCGCGGCAGATTAGGCTCGAAAAAGGAGTCCGGAGATATGCAGATCGTATAAATCGTATATAGTCTTAAGCTGATTACGATGATCCCGCATACGACGAGACAGTACAGCAATATCTTCATAAGTCTATTCTTATTTTTTCTCATAATCCTGACCCCTTATATTGTTTCATCAAGCTCATGCTGCAAAGCTGCCCCATACATCCAGACATGTATCAGACACCATAATGCTCCCAGCATGATCAGGCTTTCAAAAAGATTACGAACAACATCGAAAAATAGGCTAGACCAATCAATTGGCGGCTGGTATATCAGAGCCAGAAGAAATTCCAGGAAGACTAAAAGGAAACGAAAGCCTGCCAGCAGCAGTATACTGATCTTTAATTTTTTCAATATATCTGTTAAAAACGGTGTTGTCTTTGCGGCTTCCTTTACTGCCTGTATGCCCCACAGAAGCAAAAGAGCATATATGCTGGCATTTGTAATTGCAAGCAGGGAGTCAAAAACGGCATAAAATCTGCTGGAAAAGAGTCCGCTTTCTGCCAATAGACGAGCCAGCGTCACAACATTGTTGACCTCCCATGGAATAAACCGCAGACTTTGTTCCGGCATTTGAAAGAGTTCAATTATCTTCAGGCATTGAAAAACAATGGATACAGCCACACCACTCAGCATGAATCTCAGTATCCAGAGAAACGTCGTATGCTTCCAGTTTACAGGTTGTTTCAATTTCATAGGAACACCTCCATAATTACATTCTAGCATAGTTTTAATATTTTACAATATATTTTTATCGTTTATCATTAAATATTATATTATAAACATAAATGCCAAGAATTTTGAAGCACCTGTTGCATTCAAAATAAAAACTACACAGCTTTGCATCTCATTATGATATGATATAATCATGCTTAGGAAAGGAGATTTGCATATGCTGGAATACCGTTATGACACACAGCTGCTGATTGAAGGAAATGATTTATGTGAGGATTCCATACACGATTATTTCATGGAGAATTTTCAGGGAGATTGCCTGCTTGCTGTTGGAGATGCTGAGCTCATCAAAATCCATTTTCATACAAATGCACCTTGGGATGTGCTAAAATATTGCGCTACCCTTGGGGAAATCTATGATATTGTAATTGAGGACATGGATCGTCAGTCCAGAGGCTTGAAGGGTTAAGACTTCCTGTTACTGGAAACCGAAATATCATTTTCGGTTTCCATCCTTTTTTTATGACTTTAATTGCATGAAAATTGATTTTATAGCTTGCAAAAACAAAACACCTATGGTATTATAATTAAGCATTTAAGAAATGCCTTAATAGCTCAGTTGGTAGAGCATCCGGCTGTTAACCGGCAGGTCACAGGTTCAAGTCCTGTTTAAGGCGCCATGATAACAGGTAACCCCATGAATAATGGGTTTTTTTTACTTTCAGTAATAACTGACAACCCTTTTTTGTCAGCTTCCTCTTGCATACAACACCCTGTTGACCTAAAAAGGGCTGTCCTTTCCTGACAATAGCTTCCATATTCCTATTGGATACGATAACTAAACAGCTCTCTGCATCTTCACAATCGATGATTGCCTGTAAGAAATGAATGTTTTATAATGCCTCAAATCATGAACAAATATCACATTGAAAGTGTATATCTTTCTTCTGCAGAGGCTGAAAAAAGGTCATGTTACCGCCTACTTATAAGCTTAAACAGCCATTCCTTTACAGTATGCAGAATCCTTTGTTCAAAACAGCAGGACCCTCACATGCATATACATTCTTATTCTGAATATCTGGAGTAAAAAGTACAGAAAAGGGAAGACCTGCGTTACTGTCAACGACATTTGCAGGACTTCCCTATTTTAGCTTTCAACATAGCTGCTAAGCAGTACTTCTTTTATACCAGATCAATCAGCTCATTCATGATACAGTGGTGAATATTCAGTGTTTTGCTTTCTGTTTGAAACTGTACCTGCATCATGCCTTCGCTGATTTTCATAATGCGGCCTTCTCCAAGCGTGGCATGTGTAATCCGCATACCGCGACGCAAGCCACCCTCTCGCAGCTTTTTCGGCTGTGCTACAGGTCGCTCCCCTGCCACCTTTGCTTCTTCTTCCTTTGGCGCATGCAGCTCATATATGAATGGAGATATTTCCAGACGTGTTACATCACAGCGCTTGCTTGTAAAAAACTCCAGCTGATGCTTGGCTCTGGTGATCCCAGTAAAAAACAAACGGCGTTCCAGTTGAAGCTCTTCCTCCTGCAGACCGGCTTTTGGAAAAGTCGATCCCAGACAATCCAGCAGTGCCACACGACTGAATTCCATACCTCTGGCAGAAGCTACACTGCGAATCTGGATACGGCTGATTGGCTCACACAGGAATTCCCCCATTTCCCGCAGACGATTCAGGAACTGTGCCGGATCACTGTAGCGAGCAGCAATCACGCGCAGAGCCAGCAGATTGGAATCGTTCATCAGGATATTCGCCTTCAGCAGACGTGCCCGATACCCCAGCTTGTCCAGAATAAAGGTAATCATCGTGTGTGTTTCCAATGTGGAGGCAGTTCGGATATTCTCCATGGAAGCCGCCAGCTTTTTCTTTCCGGCAGCTCGATAGCTGCTTTCCATCATCGCCTGGTAGACATCCACATGCTCATCATCCCGCAGACGCTGCGCAACCTCCAGCAGCACCTTTTTTGAAATATCAAAGCCAAGCTTCTCATATACCTCATAAAAGGCACGCATATCCTTTGGATCGATCAGAAGCTCAATGATATTACATAGATCCTTGACAACCGGCTCCTGCAAAAACTTTTTTACGCTTCCATGCAGGTGAAACGGCACCTGATGCTGCATGAACAGCTCCACAAGAGGCATCGCCATTGCGCCGTCACGATACAGGAAGGCAATATCACTTTCATCCTCTACCACCATGCGCATCGCATACTCATACATCCGCTCCAGCTGTGCAAAGCCCTTGAATTTCACCTCGCAGGTTTCCTCACTGCTGCAGCTCATAGCTGTCTCATTCTTATAATAAAACTCATTTGCCAGAGCGTTGATGGTCTGATTATTGCGCCAGTTTCCCTCCAGCTGTTCAATGCGCGCCTGCACATATGCTTCCGAAAAGCTGTCCAGTGCCTGCGGATACGCCGCCTTATCAAAATCCAGACACTGATCACGATCTGCCAGCATCATCATCTGACAATTCGACGAAAACAGCAACTTGATGATGACATGGGCAACAAAGGAGAGCTCCTGTGCATCATCGATATGCACATACTGATACCGGGAGGAAAAGGTCTGCAAAACGGCCGGTGTACTCATTAAAATACGGGCGCATTCACACAGAATATCATCCTGATCATAAATATTGCGCTCATTCTTAAATTTATCATAAGCCTTTAGAAAAGCCGGAAAATCAATTCCCTCAAAGCTGATAGAAGCAATTTCACGCTCACTCATCATCATAGTACGGCAGGTGCTGATCTGCCGCATCAAACGGCGCAGCTGTACACCGGTAAGCTCCATTGCAAACATATCCTTAATCAGACGGCGAACCACCTTCTCCATATCACGATACGCCTTACAGGATTCCCGCTGTATCATTTTATCATGGAAGCGGATAATCCGATAAGCAAAGCTGTGCATATCCACAAAGGAAGGCATCCGTTCATCATCACAGTATAGATAGCGGTAATCCTTCGCCATTCTCTTTGCAATGGCAGGATCATGCACAATATTCAAAATAGCTGACGGTTCCACCTCTTCAACCTTCATTAGATACGCATTACGGGCTAATAAAAGGAATGTTTTACCACTCCCTGTTGTTCCATTAATCAGAAGAGGATGCTGCAGCTCACAACACAGCTCCTGCTTTTTTTCATCCAGTTCTACGTTATATTCCTTCAGTAATTCATTCATATCCATACATTCACCACTCACTTCTCAACGATTCATAATTATACCTTAAATTCTCCCCAAATACTAACCTTTTTAAAACTTTTTCCTACTTTATTTACATTATTTACCTTGTAACCTCTTACACTCCACAGTGAGCAGAAACTCCACTTTTACGCAAGAGAAATGCACTCTTTTTTTCAATTCCTTCCATCAGCGTCTGGGAAAGGGATCATAGGAATAACCCAGATAATTCAGAATTCCGATATAGATGGAAAAAGCAAACAGATACTGGTCATTCAACAGCTTTTCGGCATCCTGAAGATTGGAAAGATACGCCAGCTCCACCAGAATTGCCGGCATGCTTGTACGCCGCAGAACATAAAGGGATGGATTGGTTCGCACCTGATTGTAGCGTGTTCCCACCAGATCGACAATGGATTCCAAAACATTGACGCCCAGATCGTAAGCAGTGGAATTTTCCCGGTATACATACACCTCCGAGCCGTTGATTGCAGGATTTGGATTGGAGTTGACATGAATACTGACAAAATAATCTGCCGGCCATGCATTCGCCTCATCTACTCTTGCTCGCAGACTGCTCGCCTGATCATAGCCAAGCACTGTATCCGGAAACGGTCTGGATACCTTTACTTCAAAGCGCTGATCTGCATAGAGAAAGCCTGCAAGATAGATTCCCACCCAATAGGTGACCTCCGATTCCACAACCCCGTTACCACTAGCCCCCGCATTGATATTCCCCGGGTTATGCCCCTGATCCACATAGATTCTTACCGCCATGAAACTACCTCCTTTTTGGACATACTATGTAAAAAAACGTACAGGGTTCCTCACAGGTAAATATTTTCCCTTCCTTTGTTTAGGAAAATTTAATAAAAAAGCGGTTGGCTTTTACAAAATATACAGTATAATAAACCTTGATACGAAAGGAAGGTACTTCATAGTGGTATTAAACTTTATTCGAGGCTTCTGTATGGCGCTGGCAGATAGTGTTCCCGGAGTTTCCGGAGGAACGATTGCATTTCTGCTCGGCTTTTATGATAAATTCATCGGTTCACTGGATGCACTGATGAGCGGTAATATGCAGCAGAAAAAAGAGGCGGTCATTTTTCTGCTGAAGCTGGGAATCGGCTGGATTGTCGGCTTCCTGATGGCGGTATCTGTGCTCGCCAGCATCTTTCATACACAGATCTATGCCATATCCTCTCTGTTTATGGGATTTATTCTGTTCGCGATTCCAATCGTGATTCGGGAAGAAAAGAAAAACATGAGACTCAATGCAGCAAGCATGATAGCGCTTCTTGTCGGTATCGCCGTCGTTGCATTGATCACCTATTTCAATCCGGTCGCAGGCAGCGGCTCCAGTGTCAATCTGGCTCAGCTGGATATCGGTTTGATCGTCTATGTCTTTATTTCTGCAATGTTTGCGATTTCCGCAATGGTTCTGCCGGGAATCAGCGGTTCCACTCTGCTGCTGATTTTTGGGCTGTATGTACCGATTATCTCTGCAATCAAGGCATTGATGGGATTTGATTTCTCCTATGTACCGATTTTGTTTGTCTTTGGATTGGGAATCATAACCGGTGTGATTACCGTTGTACGGCTGATTAAGTTTGCACTGGATAAGCACCGCAGTATCATGGTCTTTCTGATTATCGGTATGATGCTCGGCTCTTTCTATGCAATTATCATGGGACCGCAGACACTGGAAACTCCACAGGCCCCACTCAGCCTTGAAACCTTTGAAATTCTCTGGTTCATTATCGGCGGTGCCATCATCTTCGGACTTCAGAAAATGAAGGATATCAGTGAGAAATAAGCTTATACAGGACAGCAGCTGCTGTTCTTTTTTTATTTTGCTTCTGTATTTTTCAGACAAGTCCTATCCTTTGTGCTATCATAACAGTATATGGAAAAGAGTGATACGATGGAGATAATACATATAAGCAAGTCCTTTGGAAGCAATGTGGTTCTGCAGGACGTTTCGCTGCAGCTGATACCCGGAAAATGCATTGCAATCTGCGGACACAACGGCTGCGGAAAAAGCACCCTTTTGAATGCTGTGGCAGGCTTTTTACGAATCGACAGCGGAGAGCTGCAGCTTAAAAACGCTGTTCTGCAGTATATACCGGATCATTTTTTCACGACCCGCATGAATGCCCGTGATTTTCTGATGCATATGGGTGCCATACAGGGAATGGATGCTGATGCAGCACTGGCTGTCATTCGGGAATATACGCATAAATTTTTTATGGATGACCTGTTGAAAACACCGATGCAGTATCTTTCAAAGGGAAGCCTGCAAAAGGTGGCAGTGATACAGGCACTGCTGCAGACCCCTGATATTCTGTTGATGGATGAACCACTTAACGGACAGGATATCGCTTCTCAGAGGGTCTTCATCGAACTGATGGAGGCACTGAAGAAAAAAGATGTATGTATCCTAATGGCCGTGCATGAGCAGCGCCTGATCAAGGAGGTGGCAGATATCGTATATGAGCTGCAGGATGGTGTGTTGCGGCCGATGGCTTCACTTCCTGTCATGGAACAGGTCTATATGCATTTCAGCAGACAGCAGGAGGAAAAGAAGCTTGTCTGTGCAAAAGAGGAAAGCGATGCCTGCATTCAGCAGTATCTGATGCAGGGCTGGCATCTGGATGAGCTTCGGCATGAAAACAATCTTTGAATTAAACCAATACTATATACGCAGAACCCTGACCTCAACCAGGCTGGTTATGCCGCTGGTGGTTACCGTTGTCTTCTGCGGTATCTTTTATAATGAGAACGGAATCAATCCCTACAGCAGCTTTGCGGCAACCATCATGCTGTCCTTCGCCATCATGGGCTGGAGCGTACATTCCATGCAGAAGCAGGAAGCCCTGGAGGAACAGATATTGATTTTACAAAGCAGGGGAAATGAACTGCTGTATTACGTCAGCCGTCTGTTTTTCTTTTTGCTGTGCGATTTGTTTTTCAGCTTCCTCATCCTCCTTATCCCCTGTCTGTTTTATCTGATCAACGGGGCAGCCTTTACACTGTATCCCATCCGTGCGGATATGCTGTTCGGATATTTCAACCTGCATGTCAGTGCCGGCCTGTGCGGTGGGATGATGATTTCGCTGCTGCACCCGCGTATTGTTTCCAACCAGAAGCTGGCGCTGCCCCTTGCCTGTATGCTCATCATAGCAGCCATGACGTTTTCCGCACTGCTGCAGGATATGCAGCTGCCAGAAATATTTGCCTGTGTATTTCCTCCGGTTTCCGATATCAGTATCCAAAGTGCAAAATGGACACAGGTGCCCATGAGGGAAACAGGCATATACACATTGCAGATGCTGCTTTATGCTGCTGTTTATGCAATCGTGCAGGTACGAATACTTATGAAACGAAAATTCGGATAAAACCTTGCTTTATTACCAGATATTTTCAAAGCTGATTCAAAAAAAAGAAAGGCTCACTTGGTCTCTTTCTTACTTTAGGGTATATGAAAAAGGGAGAATTCAGTTTCTATTGATAAAACCAATCATGTTGAATCTCCCTGTTTTATGTTTATCCACAATCGAGAAAGAATCCTCACTTGCAGACCTTCCTTTCTTTCTCACCTATCAGCACTACGACTTCATAAAATACTTCAATCGCCGCTGCAAGCCCTCCAGCTCCTCTTCTGTCTTTAAAATACAGAATATCCGCTCAGGATGCTCCCTGCTTTCCACGATGGAAATCATATCCCCTCTTTGCAGGGCAAGACCAGCTTCTTCAAAAAAACGCTCCAGACGCTCTCTTGTATTCTCGTAAAGCTCTGTATAATACAACACGGAGGGAGAGGTTCTCGGACTTCCAAACACACGCTGCATGGCCGCATAGGTTGTCAGCCAGACATTCCCGCTCTTTTTAATTTCGTGCGGCTCAAACCGCCCGCGCTCCACTGCCTTGCGAATGGTTTTTCCATCCGCCAGTCCCCATTTATCCGCTGCCTCTGTAAATGTCAGCACCTCATCCAGATTGATCATACCTTCACTCCTATCAACTTGCATATCTACACTGCCTGCTTACTTTGCTACAGAAATATCCGTCTTCATCTTTGTCTTTTCCTATTATACGATAAATTCAGGGGCTTGTATATATTGACTGAATACGCTTTCCTTTTTTCAAATATCGTGATACAATAGTGTCGCTAGATAGCGACACAAAGGAGGAGCTTATGTTACGAATGGTTATCTGTTGCGGTGGGGGCATGTCTTCCAGTGTAATTTCTGTACAAATCAAAAAAGCCATTGAGGACAAGGGGTGGGAGGATGAAATATCGGTGGCCTTCATGCCACTCTTGTTTCTCGTAAAGCACCAGGAGGAATTTGATATTGCGATGCTCTGTCCGCATACCATGCACCATGCTCAGGAAATGGCAAGAAAAAATGAAATCCAGCTTCCCATGTATGTAATCCCTGCACGTCTGTATGGTTCCATGAATTTGGAATACCTGCGTGAGGATGCAGAGGATATTCTGAAAATCTATGCCGAAACAAAAGAGAATCCACTGCATTTCCCCGGAGAAAAATTTCTGGAGGTCAAGCGAAATACCTCCCATCGCCGCTGGATCAAAAAGCATCCGCAGGCAGTGCAGGACTGACTCTGAGCATTGTACAATCACACAAAAAGAATGGCAGCCTGTCCGACATGCAATCGGTGCGGTGCTGCCATGATTTTCTGAAATCAGAAGCTTTCAGCTGCGTCGCAATCTGCAGCGAAAGAGCTTCTTTTTTCTATACAGATTTATTTCTTTCCCTGATAATGCTTCTGCAGAACGTATTGGCTTCTAGTCGTTTACGATACTTTTCTGTTTATACAGGGTGATGATGATTTCAAACAGCAGCGCTGTCATAAAGATTGCCAGTACACACAGCCCCACGGTACCATAACCGCCGCTTCGTTGATAGGAATTCAAAATGGAGCCAATCGTCCCCGGAACACCTACAGCAGGACCGATGATCACCGCAGCTGCGAAATTCATTTCACTGCGCATGGCGATCCAGGATAAAAGCTTAGTAAAGGATACCGGGATGACAGCACTCCATACAATCTGCCACCAGCTTCCTCCACTTGCCTGCATCGCCTCCATCGCACCAGGATCAACCTCCTCAAAGGCTTCGGAATACGATTTGATGAAGTAGGCGACACTGTGAAAGCTCATCCCCACAATGGCTGTGGTAGCTGTTAATCCGAAGCCGGAAATAAAGATCAGCACCCAGATAATTGTCGGTACGGCACGAATCAGCCCTGCAAAACCGCGTACCATACTGCACACCCATGGATGTGAAAGATTCCGTGCTGCCATAAGTCCCAGCAGGAATCCGATACATGCTCCGATAATCGTCGTGACAAAGGCAAGGGCTATTGTATTGATCAGACTGGTGAATACCTCAATCGCCGTTTTCTGTGTAACGGCAGTGAAATCCAGAAAGCTGCTTAGATACGTGGCAATCAGCTGCGGCCGTACCTGATCCCATCGATAGGGGCAGATGAACAGGATAAAATAGAGAAAGACAAAAGCAAAGACAAGCACCACACTCCGTGACAACAGGCGCGAGGTATCTTTTCTGCGCAGGATATAGCGTCCCTTTTTCTTTTTTTTCAGCGTCGGTGCGGCAGGAGAGGTCAGCGTATATGTTTCCATTAGATAATCCTCTTTCTAATCTGTGCAGATATTTGATCCGTGATAATCACCGTGATTATAATCAGCAGAATGCAGGATGCCATCAGCTGATACCCCATATAGCCGATATACAGTCCTCCCTGATAAATACTCATCAGATACCCGATACCGCCCCCCGCAAGCATTCCGACGACCGTAGCACTTCGGATATTGTTTTCCGCCGCGTACAGTGTCCAGGAAATCAGAGACGGCATGGTTTCCGGAATCACAGCATGAACGACAATCTGCCAGTAATTGGCACCGGTTGCCTCCAGAGCCTTGATACAGCTGGCATTTGTTTCGTCAATGGAATCCGCAAAGGAACGGGTTAAAAAGCCATAGGAGATAATACACAAGACGAGGAAGCCGAGAAAATCACCGTACCACAGCAGTGGCAGAAGCAGAACCGCCCAGACAGCCTCCGGAATATTTCTGGTCAATGACGCAAGAGCGCGGACCAGATATTTCAGCACCCGGTAACGGGAGGTTTTGCTGGAGATAGCCAGAGCGGAGAAGAAGGCAAGAAGCATGCCGACAAACGCTCCGGCAATGGATATCACAACGGTAATCCAAAGCTGATACAGCTGTTCCCGCAGCTGTGAAAAGTCCATTGGAAGATACGTTTTTGTAAAGCGCACAACGGATACCTGAAAGTTCACAAGAATGAGACCCCAGTCAATTTCCAGACGCCAGGTACACAGTGCCAGCAGAGTAATGGTAACAGCAGCATACATGCCCAGGGACCTTCTTTTTTTCGTAAAATAGCTCATGCCTTCACCTCCTCCACCTTACTGATCAGCTCATTCATAGGGACTCCGTAAATCTTTTCAATTACATCACTTCCCAGCTCCTGCGGTTTTCCATTGAAAACAATGCTTCCCTGATGCATACCGATAATGCGGTCCGAATAATGCAGGGCAACATCCACCTGATGCAGATTCACAATGCAGGGAATCCTCATGTTTGTGGTAATCGCCTTTAAATGCTCCATAATCACCTTGCTTGACTGCGGGTCCAGAGAAGCAATCGGTTCATCGCAAAGCATAATTTTCGGATTCTGAAGCAAAGCCCGCGCAATCCCGACACGCTGCTTCTGTCCGCCGGAAAGATCACAGCATTTATCATACAGCTTATCTCCCAGTCCCAGCATTTCCAAGAGCTTTGCGGCCTGCTCGATATCCTTTTGCGAATACATTCCCAGCGTACTTTTCCATGTCGGATAATAGCCAAGTCTTCCATGAAGTACATTCTCCAGAACATTCAACCGATAGACCAGATTGTAGTGCTGAAAAATCATACCGATATTCCGGCGGATATCCTTGATCTGCCGTTTATTTGCACACGTTACCTCATAATTGAGAAACTGAATGCTGCCCTCACTCACATCAATCATCCGGTTGATACAGCGCAGCAATGTACTTTTCCCTGAGCCGCTTGGTCCAATCACCGAGATCAGCTCACCCTCATGCACATCAAAGCTGGCATGACGCAGGGCCTGAACCGCATTGTCTTCATATGTCTTTGAAACATTTTGAACACGTAATATATCACTCATTCACGATACCACCTTTTCTTTTTTATACCACATGGTTATTGTACCCCGGGTTTGCCTGTTGTGTGTTAAGCGGCTGTTAAGCCTTCGTAATCCTTCCTTTAACGAAGAAAGGCATCGTGTTTCCTTTACCCATACTGTCTGTTGTATGCATTCCCTTCATCTGTAAAACACGGCACTAACAGCTGCGGTGTCTATGAAAAAGAGAATCCGGCGCGATTGATGTATACAATAGCATTGGATTCCCTTTTTTAATTTGATATCATATCCCCCATAAGGAGCATACCTTTTGTGTACGCCTACTGATCCTTATACATATCCAGAATAAACTGATAGCGGGAAACATCGGTTTTGAAGAATTTGAAGGTCGCAGGATCCTCTTCTGCCTCAAAGAAGAAGCCCTTTTCCTGATCGAAGAAATCCTTGTTTTTTGCGGTATCCGCTGTCAGGTTTACAAAGTGATCCGTCAGCTTACTGATTTCCTCTTTATTCAGTGCCGAGGTATTTACCCAGAGCGGTCCGTTTGGAACAAAGGTCGTATCCAGTATATCCAGCTGATCCTTAAAGCTGTCGCCATACGTACAGCAGAAAGCACCGGCATATACCTTGTCATTCACCAGCAGCTGAACTGCCCCCTGATGATCTCCTCCGTTTTGCACCTCGGAGAAAACACCTCCATCAGCCGCATTCTTAATATTGATCTGTTCCTTTTTGGACACGGTTTTATCACCATCCGGGCCAAACAGCTTCCAGAACGCCGTTGTTGGTACCAGACATCCGGAGGTAGAGGTCGGAGATACAAATCCGAAGGATTTTCCCTTCAGTGATTTCAGCTTTTCATCCCGACTCATTCCCTGAAAATCAGCCGCATGCTTTTTGTTTGTCGCAATATAGGCATTATAACCACTCTTTTCCGGATCGCCGTTTGGTCCATAGGACAGTATCGGCTGGATCTTATCATCCTTCATATAGGAAGCCGCAAACGTTGCCCCGCTTTCCCATGCAATCTGTGCAGTTCCGGATACCATTGCCTCCATAACCGCATTGTAATTGTCCAGCTTTGCGATTTTCACATTGTAGTTATCGCCCAAAGCCGCCTGTACCTCTTCCTTCAGCATATGAAAAGCCTCACTGCTGCGTTCTGCATTTTCATCCTCATTCGGCAAAAAGGCAATCGTAATATCCTTTTTCTCCCCGGTACCGCTGTTATCCTTTCCAGAGCTGCAGCCTGCCAGCATACTGCAGGATAAGAGCGCTGCCATGCATAGATTCACCATCTTTTTCATCACTGATTCTTCTCCTTTTATCATTTGTTCATGCTTTCTCAGCACATGCATATGATAAAGCTTTTTTGCGGTAAATTTGTGAATGCCGGGTAAACAAATTGTTATATTTCCAACAATCACAGACGGAAAATGAACTTATCTCCCCGATAGATAATGGTGGATAGCTCCAGTATCTCCTTTGTTTTACAATCTCTACTTACGCCCTTCAGCATGAGACAGGGTACGATACCGCTGACCTTCATGTAGAGACGCTCCTCCGTATTCAGTGTGGAAATGGTTAGCTGTGTATCCTCAGCGGCGATATCCTGAATACCCCTGCCTTGAAAATATGCATACAGGCTCGGATTTTTCTGAAGACATTCCCTGATGTTTGGAAAGCTTTTTTCCCGCACATAGGAAATATGCATTGCCGCTGGCATATGATCCAGATATCTAAGCCGTTTCACACAGAGGACAGGCTCTCCCTGCACCACCGCTAAGCGCTCATGAATATCCTTGTGCCAGGCGATGCGCTCACAGCTTAGCAGGCGTGTAGAAAAGCGGCCTGCCAATGGACTCATCTTCATGGAAAAGCTGTCTGTGGAGGACAGTACAAGCTCCACCTTTTCCAGATATCCCGCATAGTAATTGCCCTTTCCCTGCCGAGAGTATACATAGCCCATTTCCTTTAAGCGGTCATAGGCCTTTCGCACTTCGATTCTTGTCAGCTCAAAACGCTGTGCCAGCTCATGCTCGCTTGGAAGACGCTCATCCTTTTTATATGTCTGCTTCTGCATGTTCTCCAGAAGGTAATCCACCACCGGTTCCCAGCTTGTCATCATAACTTCACCTCCCTGATAGTTTATCATGGCATCAGTGCAAACATCATCATTTTACAAAATCTTAACCCTATGCAAACAGAAGAAAAACAAAATGCTTTGATAAGTCTGATTACGAACTCTAAAAGCTCCTATTTCAAGCCGGAATGTGCTCTATAGATACAAGCAGAAAAAAGAGGCCTTCTTCCTATATGATAGAAAGAGAAACCTCCTGTTCACAGCCGCTATACAATGATGTTCAATATCCCTGATTCTTCAGAATCTGAGTTATCTGTTCTTTTTTATCGATTGAAAAATTCAGTGTGCCGTAATGAACACCCAGCTCATAATACAGCTGCAGACAGCCATCTTGTTCCTTCTGTGTGATGAGCTTCCCCGGCTGCAAAGGAATTCTTCTTCCGTCCACATACAGGTTATGCTGTGAGATGCCGCTTCTTCTCATTCCATACAGAATACCAAGTGCCATCAGGATGCTCCCATACTGCAGCCGCCTCTCATCGTACAGATTTAAAATGCCAAGTAACAGAAAGGCAGCACAGAAAATATAATCCGATTTCTTATAAACAGCATACACTGTCTCTTCCTGATGCATACGGTACCATAGGCGCAGTGCCCACAGCAGCATCAAAAGCACCATCGCCAGAAAGGCATACATGATATATTCCAATGACAACGCCTCTAATCTTTTTGCTTTACCATTTTCATGATATTTTTAAGCTTCACGGAATTACCGTAGGACAGCGTACCTCTGCGATACAGTCTGGCACCAAGCAGTCCCATTGCGACCGTAGTAGCCGCTAGCAGAGCCAGAGATATCACGATTTCCATTGTGGATACACTTCCCATCGCCACATTGATAAACATGCACATCCAGGAAGAGAACGGCACATAGCACATGATTTTGGCAAGCAGCGTATCCGGATTCTGCAGCGTGATAAAGCTGATGATGAAGACTGCGATTATCAGAAGCTGAATCGGCATAGTGGCACCGTTGACCTCTTCCACCTTGGAGCACAAAGCTCCGATTGCGCCAAACAGGAAGCTGAACAGCAGATAGCCCAGAATACCAAACAGGGCAAAGGTAACCAGCACCAGACCAGGGATATCCAGGAATTTATCCAGCATATGATCCCATACATCCGCATTCAGCTGATAGGCAATCAGGAAGGAGCCAAGCATAATGGCTGTCTGTACGACACCGGCAATCGCCCCCGCAATAACCTTACCGAAAATCAAAGCATTCGGTGAACAGCTCGTTGTCAGTATTTCAATTGCACGGTTGCTTTTTTCACTGGCCACACCGACACCGATCTGATTGCCGTAAATCAGAATCATCATGTACAGCACCAGAATCAGCACATAGGTATAGAAATAATTGTTCATACCGTCCGTTCCCAATACCGTCGTATCCGAAATGACCTCTGTTTGATAAATCGCCTGAACCTTACCTGCATCATACTTCAGCTTTGCCAGCTCACTTGCCTGATACTGCTGCTGAAGCAGTGTTTTAAAGCGTGAGGAATTCGCATCATTCAGGGAGGAATTATTCACATAATATTGGAAGCTGGTCGGCGTTTTCACCTCAAAGCCGGCATCTGCCTCACTTTTCTTCACTTTTTCCTCTACCTCGGACAAGGAATTGGCATAGGAAATCTGAAATTCAGGGAAATTCTTTTCCGCCAGCTCACGGTTTTTCAAAATACCGCTTCCATCATAAATCAGCATCGTTTTATCCTTTTCTGATGCCGTATCATCCGTTCCCTTATCATCCGAGAAAACACGTGGAATGGACAACAGGACAAAAGCCGCAGCCGCTACCAGCACCGTCGAAATCAGAAATGACTTCTTGCGTACCATTGTCTGTAATTCAAATTTCAGAACCAGTAAGAAATCTCTCATTCCTCATCACCTGCCTTTGATACAAAAATATCAGTTAAGGACGCCTCATACAGCTGGAATGCCTCAAGGTCAACCTCCAGCTCCAGCATTCTTGTAAGCACGTCACGTTTATTGACGTTCGGCTGCAGCTCGATAATAAAGCCGCCGTCCTTTTCCTCATAAATATGCAGCAGCTCCTGACACTGTGTTTCCAGCAGCTCACGAAACTCCTGCTTTTTTGGATATAATGCACGAATTACGATACGGTTCTTTCCGTATTCCTTTTTGATCTGCTTCAGATTTCCCTGCAGCACCACATCTCCATGATGCAGGATAACGATATCCTCACAGAATTCCTCCACATAATTCATTTGATGGGAGGAGAAAATCACAAGCTTTCCATCCTGAATCTGTTCCTGAACGACTTCCTTCAGCGTCTGGGAATTGACCGGATCCAGTCCGGAAAACGGCTCATCCAGAATGACGATATCCGGATCGCACATGAGTGTCTGTGCCAGCTGTACCTTCTGCTGATTTCCTTTGCTTAAGGTATCCAGAACACGGTTTTCATATTCCTCGATTCCCAGCCGCTTCAGCCACTTCTTCAGATTGGCCTTTGCCTCACCGTGAGACAAGCCGCGCAGCGTTGCCAGATAAATCAGCTGCTCGGAAACCTTTTTCTTCGGATAGAGACCGCGCTCCTCCGGCAGATACCCGATATTGTAATCCTTTGCATGAAAGGTCTTGCCATTCATACTCATATTTCCCTGATCTGCCTTGAACACATCCATTAGAATGCGAATCGTCGTAGACTTACCGGCACCGTTACGTCCCAGCAGTCCCAATGCCTTGCCGCTTGATATGGAAAAGGAAATTCCATGCAGGACTTCTCTTCCGTCAAAGCTCTTATGCAGATCATGCACTTGCAGTTCCATACTGTTTCCCTCCTTAATCTATTTGCATTATAGTACAGATCACCATTCAATGCAATATATATTTTGCATTTGTAAGATATATTTTTCATATTTCCTTGCTTTTCCAGCTTGATTTTCCTATAATAATATACGTAGAAGAAGGAACAGGTGAGTGCAGCTATGAAAAATCTAAAAATCAAAATGGCGCGCATGGAGCTGAATATGTCCCAGGAGGAGCTTGCCGGCAAGGTAGGCGCAACACGGCAGACCATCGGACTGATTGAAGCAGGACGCTACAATCCAACCATCAAGCTGTGCATTAAAATCTGCATTGCCCTGCATAAGCATCTGGATGATCTGTTCTGGGAAGACGACTATGACAAGGAGGAATTGTAGGATGAAGACTTCACTGCTTCGCGACATTATCCGATATGCGAAAACCAAGGGTAAGGCACCGCTGGATGAACGCCAGATGGATACCCTGAAGGACTTGTATATGGAGCTTGCAAAATCCGTAATCCTCGCGTTTATGGTATTCATGATCGTTTACGGCTATAAGGAAATGTATCAGAAGGAAAGCACCTTTAATTATATGAGCCTCGCAATGAGTCTGCTTGGAGCCGTCACCTATTATTATCTGCTTCGCTCCTGTTATCAGCAGGTTATCGGCATTGATGTCAATTTTGAAATTCTTGTCATTCCGGCACTCGGATTCACTCCATCACTGCTTATGAATGCCCTGCACGTATGCGGGCTGCTGTTAGATGCGGATGTACTCTTTTTCCGTATTACGACATTTTTATGGCCCTTGTATTTCATTATATTTTATCTGGGGGCGAACAGAGTTTACCAAAGGGGCAGGCAGGCCATGGAACAGGAGATATATCAGGGGGAAATTCACTTTCGCTCCCGTAAGCAGATTGTGAATTTTATCATCATTACCATTATTTTCATATCCATACTGCCGATATCCTTTGACGCGTTGTTTCAAATCGGTATCGTCGCAGGGACGCTGCTGATCCTCTTTATGATCTGCTATTATGGATTTTATACGCCGCACAATGAATATATCCTGAATGAAAGCGGATTGATTTATCATAAATCGCTGTGGAATGGAAGGGGCGGATTTCTGCGCTATGATGAGATCGAAAGCGTCAAGCAGCAGGATACCTTCAATGTGGGATATGCGAAGGATAAGGTTTGCATTCACTGTTACGACGGACGCGATATTCTGCTGTTTCCGGAAAATGCATACCGCTTCTGTGTAGAGCTTGAAAACAACCTCTGAAAAGTCCTCTCTTTCAGTCTTCGTCGATAGCCTTTCCTGTATAAAGAAAAACAGAAAGCTTACAGTGCTTCCCCATTTCCTGTTATGGATACGGAAGGGAAGGCATTGTCGTTTCTGCTTTTTATTTTCTTTTTCGATGGCCGTGATAGCTTCGTTCTATCTCACGTATCACACTGTCCCTTTCCCTGCTTCCCAGCACACAGCAGAGCTCCTGCATATCCGCATCCCCCTCAGATACGGTATAAGCCTCATCTGCACTGCTGATCAGTGCCGCATCCCGTTGATGAGAGGCAAACACGCAGAGACGCTCAAAACCGCTCTCTCTTTGTATAATGTGGACGGCAGCCTGCTTTGTAGCATCCACACTGTATATATCCAATACCTTATATCCCTGATGCTCTTCACTGAACCGGATATGGATTTGTAAATCAGCCGCATAGCTTTGTTGCTGCATCCGCGTATACAGCTGCTGTATGTGTGGTATGGTATCCATAATCGTTATACACACACAGGCATGTGCCTGTGCTTTTTGCTCGTACACATAGCTCTTATACGGCAGCCTGCGCATTTCATGATAATATTCCTCCTCCAGAGAATTGCGGAAATCACTGTAATACACATGCAGAATATGGTGCAGGATGACATGCTGAAAGCAATTCATTCCCTCCTCGTCCAACAGCTGCAGCAGCTGCGCCACCTGTTCCTTTTTCATGCAGCGACTGTGCGAATAGGTCTGCGTACGGCAATCATATAGAGCAGCTCCATTCATGACGACAACCGGAAGTGTCAAGGGAATGCCTTCCAGTATGGGCAGCAGCGTTGCCGGTGTACGGGACGTCGCCAGAGTGATGGCAGCCCCCTGCTCCAGCAGCTGACGCAGCTTCACCTTTGTATAGGGAGAAAGCTGTTCATTTTCCTGCAGCAGCGTGTGATCCAGTGTGGATACATACAGCGTCTCCTTCTGCAAATGTACAGGAAGGTGGATGCAGTTGATACCATAGGCAACCGCAATACCAATCAGAGTATCAATCATACGATTGATCGCGAACAGATAGGGATTCACATCGGCACCGTGCGATACGGTAACACTCATGAACACCACGCAGGAAATATACGAGGCTGAGGTTTTCTTCAGCAGCACGGTAATATAAATCACCGGAATGATCATAAAGGATATGAGAGCATATTGCATAAGCTGCGTATTCCCCGGCAGGATATGCTTTTCAAACAGCAGCACAAGCATTCCGCAGAATCCGCCGACCAAAGTACCGACAACACGGTTGGCCGCAACACGCTGTGTATTGGATGTATCCTGCTGCATGCATAACACAGCCGCAATACAGGAATAAAATACTATCCCCTCCTCATTTCGCAGCAGATAAATAAGAAAGCATAAAAATACTGCCAGTGAAGATTTCAGGATTCGTTTACCAATTCTAGGCATAATACCATTCCTCCAATGGTTATAATTATAGCGCCGTTTTTACAAATGTAAATAGCAGACGGCAAAGGGAACAGAAAACATGTTGTCAAGCTGTTCTTCTTTTACCGATGATAAAGCAGTCCATATGACATGTTATATGGAACGTAAGTAGCCCTATACTGGCATTCCCCTCTAGCGTTTCATACATACCAGTATCCTGCTATGCATAGGCGGGCTCAATGCTCAAAAGTACGAAGAATACAACGGCTTTTCTCACATTCACGCTTTCCAGACAGCCATGTCTGAATTTGGCAAAGATAAAATGCCGGCTTCCCATCAGTTTCTCCAGATATTTCCTAGGGTATCCGAACCTGACATGTTCCCAGAGATCGTTATCAGCATAGCTTCTATGTCCGGCTCCCTCAAAGGATTCCTTTTCTTTTGTACGACGGCATTGCCTATGTGCTGCACGTAACTGAATCAGGAATACTACATGTTTAAAGTCGGGAATCTCATGTTTTTATAAATTGTGTAAACAGCTGCGCTCCTTTTCATTCTGTGCTATGAAGCAGGTCTAGTGAAAAGACAGTGACCGGACGGTCACTGCCTTAGAGCTTGGTTGCATATCTATCATTAGCGGTGTCTCAGCATTCTGCCAAGCTGAATAAGCGCTGTTGGTATCAGGGCAAGTCCATAAATTGTAAACAGCTGTGTCATGGTTATCGTCGTTACCGAGAATAAGGAATGCAGCGGCTGCCACAGCAGAATTGCATTCAGAAAGCAGAATCCGATCACAAAGGCCAGAATGGAATATTTATTTGTAAACAGACCGATGCGATACAGAGAACGCTGAGAACGACAGTTAAAGCCATGGAACAATCTGGACAGGCACAGGGTTGAGAAGGCCATGGTCGTTGCGATTGCCCAGCTTTCCTTCAGACCCAGAAAATACGCGCTCATTGTCACAACGGCAATCAGTATTCCCTGGATTCCCAGCTGCTTCATCGTTGCCGGCGTCAGAATACCAACGGATGGATTGCGAGGCTTCTCTTTCAGTATATCCTTGGTGCTGCGCTCCATTCCAATGGCGATAGCAGGAAGGGAGTCTGTCACCAGATTGATAAACAGCAGATGCACCGGCAAAAACGGTACCTGCAGAGATAACAGGGAGGCTGCCAGTACACAGATAATGCCGGACAGGTTACCGGACAGCAGATAGATGATCGCATTCTTGATATTGGCATAAATATTTCTTCCCGTCGCAACAGCCTTGACGATAGTCGCAAAGTTATCATCCGTCAGAATCATGCTGGCTGCATCCTTGCTGACCTCGGTACCGGTGATTCCCATTGCAATACCGATATCCGCCTGCTTTAAGGCTGGAGCATCATTGACACCATCTCCGGTCATTGCCGCAATCTTTCCTTTTTTCTGCCATGCGTTGACGATGCGAATCTTATGCTCCGGAGCAACACGGGCATAGACACGGATGTGCTCCAGACGATTCATCAGTTCTTCTTCACTCATGGCATTCAGCTCCGTACCATCCACACACTGATCCCCGTTCTTATAGATTCCAAGTGCCTTGGCAATACTGCGTGCTGTCACCTTGTGATCCCCGGTAATCATTACCGGAATGATACCGGCACGCTGACAGTTTTCAACAGCGGCCCTGCTTTCCTCACGCGGAGGATCCATTAAAGAAATCAGTCCCAGGAAAATAAGCTGATTCTCATCCTCCACCTCGATATGGTCCTTTTCGACAAGCCGTGTCGCAAAGCCCAGTACACGAAGACCGTTATCCGCAAAGGTATGATTCATTTTCAGGATACGTTCACGATCGTCCTCCGTGATATCACGGATGCCCTGTTCCGTCTGTATATATGTTGCTTTTTTCAGAATTTCATCACAGGCCCCCTTCAGCAGCAATCTGTTTTCCCCATCGATTACATGAAGGGTGGACATCAGCTTCCGTTCGGAATCAAACGGATTCTCATCGATACGCGGATATTTCTCTCTGGTTTTCAGTTCATCGATACGATACAGCTCCAGCAAATCTACCAAAGCAAGCTCCGTAGGGTCTCCGATTCGCTGATGTTCATTAGTCGTGGCATCACAGCACAGCGCAAAGCCAAGCAGCAGCAGACGATCCAGCGGTGAGGATTCCTTTAAATTGTTTGCGTGCAGCAGCTCATGATTTCGATATACCTGCTGTGCTGTCATTTTATTCTGGGTTAGGGTTCCTGTCTTATCGGAACAGATAACAGACACACAGCCCAGACTTTCCACGGAATTGATGTTCTTGATGATCGCATTCTCTTTTGCCATCTGGCTTGTCCCCATGGCAAGCACGATCGTCACTATGCTTGCCAGTGCTTCCGGAATTGCGGCAACAGCCAGTGCAACGGCAAACATCAGTGCATCCATAACTGCATTCCCCTGCCATACATTTAAGACGAATACAAGAATGCAGATGGCGATAATCGCAATACTCAGCTTTTTACTGAAATCATCCAGTGTCTTCTGCAGCGGTGTCTTACGATCCTGTGCTGTATTCATCAGTGTCGCAATCTTACCGATTTCCGACTTCATTCCTACCGCTGTAACAACGACGCGGGCACGTCCATAGGTTACCAGCCCGCTGGAGAACACCATGTTTTTCTGATCTCCAAGACCGCATTCCCCCGTTATGGTATCAACGGCCTTATGCACACTCTCAACCTCACCGGTCAGTGCACTTTCATTGACCTGCAGGGAATGATTTTCAATGATCCGTCCATCTGCGCCTACAACATCTCCGGCTTCCAGAAACAGGATATCTCCCACTGTCAATTCCTGACTGGACACCTCCATCAGCGTGCCGTCACGCAGGACGCGGCTATGCGGTGTGGACAGCTGCTTTAAGGCATCCAGTGATTTCTGTGCCTTGATGCTCTGCACGGTCCCCAGAATAGCATTCATGGTGATAACCGCCAGAATAACGATCGTGCTCTCCAATTCTCCGCTTACCATGGAAATGATAGCTGCGGCAATCAGAATGATAACCAGCAGGTCCTTAAACTGAGAAAGGAAGACGATAAACGGATGCACCGGCTTTACTTCCTCCAGCTCATTTCTTCCATAGGTGTTTTGACGCTCTGCGACTTCCTCGCAGCGCAGACCTGTTTCTACTGCCCCCAGCTCTTCCATTACCTGGGCGACGTCTTTCTCATACATCTGTTTCAATCTCAAGACCTCTACTTTCCTGTTTATGATTCTTTTCTATAGTCTTGACATTTTTTCAAAATAAAAACGAGACTATAGAAAATTTCTATAAGTCTCGTCAATCGCTGAATGCAGGCCAGAAGAGATACACTCTTCGGGTTTGTTGACCGGCTTCACACAGAAGCTCTGTGCTGACTACTCCCTTATTGCCTATAAGTTTACCATGGAAGTGGCACTTCTGTAAACCTTGTCAAAGGAATTTACAGAATGTTTACAATTCTTTTAAAAAATCATATGCGAAGGAATAGGAATGTTGTATTATATATATAACATTTCAAAATAATATGAGGGTGATCGCATGAAAGAGGAAATCCAAAGAGCATTTGATGATTATTTACAACGCCTGAAGCAGGATGAAAGCATCTGTGAAAATTTCAAAAAGCTGGTGCTGGAGCAGCTGGGACTGGGAACAGAGCTGGACCCTATCCTGTTTCGCTTTCTGGATATTGCAAAGGAGCAGAAGTATGCATATGCCGTTCCTCTGGGCTATGCCATGCTGTTTTATGCAACCTACTCCAAGGATATCGACCTGGCGATTTCCTATAATGAGAAAGCCAGAGAGCTGTTTATGAAAATGCCGGATTACAAGGAGCGCGACGGTATCCTTACCGTGGCCAACAATGCTGTTCTTGCCAATATTCTGAAGGAGGATTACGGAGCCGCCTATCGGGAAATCGCTGCCGCGATGCCCATGGCGGAAAAAGGCGGCCGCATGTCTTATTATGCAGCCTTTCTGAATAACGGTGCTATCATTCTGCGCGAATTCGGCCTTTATAAAAAAGCCATTCAGCAGGTAGAGGAAACACTCGAAAAGCGCGATTTCATCGGAAGCAGTAATTTCATTGTAACCATTTATCTGCTCTCCAATCTATATTTAAGTGCAAGAGAAACCGATAAGATGCGCAAGCTGCTGCAAACCTATATGCCGGAGCTGAAAAAAAGTGAATATTATGATTCCGACATCTATAACAAGCAGTTTATGGAAGCAGCCCTACTCGATGATCGCCGTGAAGAAGCCAGACAGTGGTATGAACACCTGATTCAAACCTATGATTTTTCAAAAAATGACCATCTGGATAACAATGAGGTCCACCTGTCCTTGGCCCGCTATCACCTGTATCAAAAGGATTATCAGAAGGCAAAGGAAACTTATCTGCATCTGCTCAGTCACAAGGATGAGGTACTCGGCTATAAGCGGCAGATACTGGAAGAAACCGCGCTCGTTTTTGAAGGACTGAAGGAATATGATAAAGCTTATGCGTATCAAAAGAAAGCGCATGAGCTGATGATTACCTATACCGCATTTATTGATGATATGTACCGGCAGGAAATTGAAGATGTCTGGGAAAAGAACCGTATGCTTTCCTATGAGGTGCTGTATGATCGATTGCTGGATATGACTGAATTCGGAAAGACGGTAACCTCCTGTTTAAACAGGAAGCAGCTCATTGAGGTCATCGAACAGCATGCCGCCCGTATCTTCTCCTTTGATGATTGGGATATTCTGCTGTATGAAGAGCCTCAGAAGCGGTTCCGCTCTTTTTCCAACATTTGTTATCCGCTGTCCGAACACCCCATTCTCGAAGCCTGCACACGTGAATATACTTCGCGTAAGCTGTTAAACCTTTCCGCAGACGAAGAGACAGCCGTTAGTCTCGGTTCCCTGTATGAGGCACATACCCGTTCCATGCTTTTACAGCCTATCACCTATCAGGGGGATATGCTTGCACTGTTCTGCATGAAATCAGATCAGATAGAGAATTTCAGCCGCACAGACCAACGCTTATTACAGGTGTTCGCAGATTACATTGCCATTGCGCTGCATAATGTCCGTCAGTTTGAGGATGCACTGGAAAAATCCAGCTACGATTATCTCACCGGCATCTATAATCGCAGTGCCTTGATGCAATTAGGTGAGGATATGCTGGAAAATGCAAAGAAATCCGGCCATTCCATCGGTGTGCTGATGATGGATATCGATGATTTCAAACAGATCAATGACACCTTCGGACATATGCAGGGGGATGCTGTTATCAAACAGGTAACCGCACTAATGAAACAGATGCAGCGCCATGGTATCATAGCACGCTTCGGGGGAGAGGAGTTTATTCTTCTGATCGATTCTTTAAGCAAGCATACGCTGTATGAGCTGGCTGAGGAAATCCGCTATGCGTGTGAAGCCTGCACAATACCGGCAGATACCGGCACCATTCACTTTACCATCAGCATCGGCTGCTGCTATCAGAACCAGGTTCATGCCACTTTGAAGGAGCTGTTTAATGAGGCGGACCAGCGACTGTATATTGCAAAACGAAACGGTAAAAACTGCGTCCAGATGTAATGAAAGCAAATAGAGCAATCAACCCTAGGTTCGCACAAGCTCTATTTGTTTTTTTGCACAGAAAAGACGACTGCTTTCTGTTTGGAATCAGAAGCGTCTGTTTCTTTTTGAGGACTGGGAATTTTTTTGTATTCCCTTGTATCGCTGTCTTTCTGTGCTATCCTGCGTGCAAGTCCCCAAGCTATCCGCGTACTGCACAAAGCTGCACGGCTCTCGTATAAATCGTAAACGCTGCAGCCCTTATGAAGAAAAAGGAGAGTTCCTTTCCCAAAAGGACGCCCTCCCGCATTCCTACATGCTTTCCAGACATTTGGACAGCGTTGGAATTATCTGCTTCTTTCGTGAAATGACGCCATCCACAAAATACAGCTCATCCATGATATCCTCCTTGAATGCCTCATCCACAAGATAGCTCAGAGTACCGATGAACACCAGATTGCTTCCACTGCCATCAGCGGCCGTAAAGCACATCATAAGCAGATCAAATTTATTGATTTCATTTATTTTTTCCATATAGGCACGGATTTCATCCTGTACATTCACGATTTCCTGCTCATCCGCAATATTGATCTGACCGATGGCAATCCGCTTTCCATCAATATTATATTCCTTGAAATCATTGTACAGGATTTCAGACATGGTTCTGCCTTTAATCGTCGCTACAGCTCCGAACATTTCCTTTGCCATGGCATCCAACTCAATTCCGGCAATCGCAGCCAGCTCCCTTGCCAGCTCCTTATCGATCGGTGTCGTTGTCGGTGAATTGAAATTCATTGTATCACTGATAATGGCACAGCACATAATCGCTGCTGTTTTAACCTCTGGAACAAGACCCGCTTCCTTGTACATACGGGCAATAATGGAAACTGTACTGCCAATGATTTCATTACGGAAACGAATCGGTGTTGTCGTTTCCACATCACCGATGCGATGATGATCCACAACCTCCAGAATCTCCGCCTCCTTCAAATCATCAATACTTTGAGAAAGCTCGTTATGATCGACCAGGATGAATTTTTTCTTCTGATAATTCAACAGGTGATAGCGGGAAATCGAGCCCAGCACCACGCCCTGATTGTTAACAACCGGATAGGAACGAAATCTGGATTTCGACATCTGTTTGTATACATCATCAATATAGGCATGGTTGTTAAAGCTGATGATTTTACGCTTCATAATCAGCTTCACACTTGGTGAGCGATACATGCTGCGGGCTACCTGAAACATATTCAGCGGTGTTTTGATAATCGTACAGTTTGCTTCCTTCGCCATGCGTATAATTCCCTGGGAAATGATATCCACATCCACCAGGATCATACAGCCGGCCCCATCACTCAACGCGCGCTTTTGCAGCTTCAAATCATCATTTACAACGACGATGCTATCCCGATAGCTGATATCGCTGTATTCCGCATTGCGGCTGCATAGTATATGGATTCTTCCATTCGTCCGATATGCATCGCATTCATACAGAAACTCGCCCTGCAAAACCTTGCGGATATTCTCGCAGGAGGTGTTCTTCATAAGGGAAATCGGCTTTTCCCCCTTGTCACTCATCAAAATATTTGTCATATCCGACAGAGAAACAACACCAATCAGCTTCTGTGCTTCATCCACAACGAACAATGCACTGGTGGAACGCATCCCCATGCGGTCCCACGCCTCCTTTATCGTATCATCCTTTTTCAGCAGCAGCGGCTCATCAAACGGCACATCATACAGCTTCACTCTTGCATTTTGAATATACACCGGCTCCGGCACCTGAAACTTTTTCAAAACAAAATCCGTTTCCGGGTTCAATTCTCCCAAACGGCAGGCAATGGCATTGATTCCCAGCTTCTGCTTCAGCTGTGCATATGCAATTGCCGATACAATGGAATCCGTATCCGGATTCTTGTGCCCGATAATATGAACAACGTCTTTCATTACGGCTTCACTCCCCTGTTTTCTTATGTTCATTGTACCTTATTTAGCCCCTTTTTTCCAGTGGTAGCGCTATCTTTTGCTGCACTGTGATAGCTTTTAATGAATTTCTTCCGTATACCATATAAGAGAAAAGTATGTTATACTGTATAAAACAATCAGAAAGAGGCGATATTATGTCTACCCTTAAACGAGCAATTCTGTTTCTGTTTCCTTATTTGATACTTGCGGTATGCATACTGGAGGAACGCTGGAGAATACAGGCTGCATCCCTCATGCAGTATGATACGTATACGGATATGCTTACGCTGACAGCTGTCATCTGTACGCTATTTTTATTCTTTTATATACGCAATATTATGGAGAAATATGACGGAATCGTATTGCTTTTGAATACAATTGCAGTTATTGTCTATACCCTTTTGATCTGGCTGCCAGATGTATTTGCGTTCCTCAGTCCGATTGCCTACAGTGTTTTTCAAAATGAGCAGCTATTTCTCACAATCATCTATGGGCTGCTTCTGATTGGAGAAGGCTATCAGATTTCTTTCCTCATCAAGGAGAGAAGAACAGATCAAGGTGACTCGGATTCTTAATCAGTATCAATAGACTGTACAAACGTAAAACGATCAATGACAACTGAAAACAGTGAGATTGATCGTTTTAATTTCTTTTATTTCCAAGCCACCGCAAGTGAGTAGCCGCTGGATATTATGTTTTTCTATGTTTTTTTATTCCCTGTCCCATGTTTTCCTTTTTTCTGCAGGATATCACGGCAATACCACATGATCATACCGATGCCCGCCGGTATTGCAAATGCAAATGGAAGCTTTATATAGAAACGATCCACAATCGTTGTGAATAAAAGTGTAATCACGCCGTATAGGAACAACACACTGACATTTGAAATGTAATACAGCACTCTTTTGCTTTTCATAATCGCAAGCAGCTGTAACAGGCAGGAGCCGCACAGAAGCAAAAGCAGCTTTCCGCGACATGCGCCCAGCACTTCATTGGAAACTGTTAAAGCATAATCATTACCGGAGAAATCCGGTGGAACAGAATTATGAAACTGTGTTATCAGAGAACGATATTCCTGAAACAGCAGGATACCGAAAGCAAGGAGTGTCAAACCAGCTGCCAGCGGCATCACAATGCGTAAAACGGCTTCTCCTTTATCTGACCATTTTCGAAACAGGATATTCTTTTCCTCCTGTTCTTTTCCATGGACACCTTTATGCAAGCCGTTCCAGCTGATATCATAGCGCATAATGAACGTATGCCGTAAGCAGCCATACACTACCGCAAGCACAAGCAGGGCTGCCACATACATCAGTAGATATATGGTAACACCGGTTTCATAACCGCTCACAAAAAAGCTGTATGGGTGGAATTCCTCTGTCTGCATTGCCAAAATCTCCAGTATATTGGAAAAGCCCAATTGCAGAAACAGATACAGGATATACAGATATTGCAGAAAGGAAACAAGCGGAAAATAAGCAAGCAGCAGATTCCAGCGTGTCAGTGATGGCAGAGCC
This sequence comes from Erysipelatoclostridium sp. DFI.2.3, assembly GCF_019132535.1. Lineage (NCBI taxonomy): Bacteria > Bacillati > Bacillota > Erysipelotrichia > Erysipelotrichales > Coprobacillaceae > Thomasclavelia > Erysipelatoclostridium sp. DFI.2.3. Next base: position 135,351 of record NZ_JAHOOJ010000009.1, read on the forward strand.
CTTTTATCCGTATGCTGTATCATCAGCACATTGCTGAATACCATCATGCCCAGAAACGCCGCAAAGGACAGCAGCTGAGAAATCTGAAGCTTTAAAAACACATAATACAGAAGCAGTGCAAGCAGGGTCAGGCCATAGGGAAGATAGCGCTGCAGATCATAGCGGGATAAATCACTGTAGCCCTTTGTATCACCCAGCAGCTCATCACAGCTGATTCCCAACGCCTCACTCAACGGCTTCAGCAGTGTGATGTCGGGATAACCCTCTGCCGTCTCCCATCGTGATACCGCCTTATTGCTGACATTCAACAGCTCTGCAAGCTGCGCCTGCGTATACCCTTTCTTTTTGCGCAGTCTGATGATTTTCTCCGCAAACTGTTCTTTGTTCATACTCCATCCCTCCTCTATCTATAGTATGACGAAATTCCATATAAACAGCAATCCATGATTGCGGGAATCACTCCACGCTTCATGGATTGCTGTTTGATTTCTTTTCATCCTCCAATGTCTTGATAATGCCATCCGCTATTTTATCCGCAAAAACCTTCCGTTTTGCATCATCGATCAGATACAGACGGTCGTTCTCACTGGCGAGAAAACCGGCTTCTATCAGAATGGAGGGCAGCTTATTATTTTGCAGCACCTGAATCGGAGACAGATCCTGGTCCTTCATACCCCGATTCTGAGAATAGCCCAGAGAATCCAGCTCCTTTAAAATATTTTCCGACAGAGCCTCCACCCTCGGCTCCTTCATTTTCCCCCAAATTTCATAACCATAGGAGCCATTTATGACTTCTGCGGCATTGGTATGTATAGAAACAAACAGGCGGGCATCACTCTCATTGGATATACGAACACGTTCACTGAGATCCTCTACTTCATTAGCCGGCCAGGATACATCATCACTCTTTCTTGTATACAGAACCGGATAGCCGTTTGCCTCCAGACGTGCACCGATATCCTTTACAAAGGCAAGTGTAACATCCTTTTCATACAGCTCTTCAAAGGTACTTCCCGCATCATAGCCGCCATGTCCGGCATCAAGAACAACAACGGGTGTCTCTGCCTTTTTACTGAATAAGGGCGCAAGGATAGGATTGTCCGGAAAAACCTTCACGCATATGATCAGCAGCCCCAGGATGACCAGAAACTCCATCGCAACCACGATCAGCAGTCGAATCGGATTGATTCCTCTTTTTTTCTTTCTTTGCTTTGCCACCGTGTCACCTGACTTTCAAACTGATGTAATTATAGCAGATAAATCAGGAAATTCCTACCTTTTGCGTGACGGAAATGAGATGATTTGCATACCGATTCCACAAACCTTATCTTATGCAGAATGCTCCTCTTCATCCTCCTGATACACGGTTTCCTCTGTTACAATCAGCCTCTGCTTCCGCAAACGGTGATTCACATATTCCGTAAAGAAAACATACAGACATGCTGTAGTCGGTACTGCCATAATCATACCGAAGACACCCCACAGATCCCCGAAAACAAAAATACTAAGCAGCACCCAGAGACCGGGGAGTCCCACGGAATTGCCAACCACACGGGGATAAATGACATTATCCTCAAAGTAGCTGAGTATCTGATAGAATATGATAAACCATACACTCTGTAAGGGATCCTTGGACAGCATCATAATCGCTCCGACACTCATCGCAAACATGGAGCCGAATACCGGAACCATGGAACAAACGGCAATCAGTGTACAGATGAGCTCCGGATACGGGAATTGAAACAGCCGCATGAAGATATAATACAAAACCCACAAAATACAGGCCTCCGTCAGCTGCCCGCCGATAAAGCTGGAAAATATCCGGTTTACACGTGCAGCATAGCGGAAAACAATCTTTGAATTTCCATATCCGAGAAAGGCCGCTGTCACCTTGCGCATCTGGCGTATGAAGTTTTCTTTCCCGCTAAGCAGATACAAGGAAAACATAAAGCCCGTAAAGCCGACAGCAAAGCTGGAAACAAAGCCGGTAGCGCTTGATAAAATCCCGCTGGCACTGCCGGACAGCAGATTGATTACGTTGGTAACGATTTTCTCCCATGGCATCTGAATGAACTGCTCAACCTGTGTAATATTCTCGATTCGATAATCAATATGGAAATATGCCAGGACCTCATCGATATTCTTCACAATATTCGTAAAGAAGGAGGTTAGATTTTCCATAAGGGATATGAGAGAATCGATAATGCTAGGCAGGATGATACTGCCGATAAGAATGATTAAAATCAGAGCAAGCAGAAACGTGAGTATCATGGAAATGACACGTTTTTTCTTTTGGAGAAAGGAATCCTGCTTTGTATGGCGAAGCAGAAAGCCCTCAATATGCTTCATTGGCAGATTTAAAACATAGGCAAAGACAATGGCATACAGCAGGGATTTAAACACGGATAATACAAAATCAAAGCCGTTTTTCAAGTCCTGCAGATGCACAAGGAGAAATCCAAGCAGAAGAATATAGGTACTCAGGTAAATCCAGGGTCGTATGGATCGTATAACGTCTTTATCACGAAAAGGCAGTTTCATGTGCATCCCCTCTTTCTTTTGAAAAAAAGGACTGGACGTATCCAATCCTTTTTATGATTTCTTACATTTCTTCTTTTGCGATTGCAAGTAATCTCTTATGACGTTTCATAGCGTCTTTCTTTGTTTTCTCAAACATTTCGTACGCTGTTTCACCTTTTACCTTAGGCAGCTGGCTGTAACGAGTTTCTGTCATCATGAAGTCCAGCATCTTCTCGTAATCAGGCTCCTTGGAGTCGATTGTCAGAGGAGTTTCTTTTCTTGGGTCATAACGATACAGATCGAAGTATCCGCACTCAACAGCTTTTGCCTGTGTTCTCTGGTGGTTAGCAAGTCCGCCCTTGATACCGTGCTCCGCACATGGAGAGTAAGCCAGGATCAGAGATGGTCCATCATAGCTTTCTGCTTCCTTCAGTGCTTTCAGTGTCTGGTTTTTATTTGCTCCCATAGAGATTGCAGCTACATATACGTGTCCGTATGCCATAGCGATCTGTCCCAGGTCCTTCTTCGCAGTTGTCTTACCACCTGCAGCGAACTTGGCGATAGATGCAGCCTGGCTGGATTTGGAGGACTGTCCACCAGTGTTGGAGTAAACCTCAGTATCCAGAACCAGAACATTCACGTTCAGGTTGTTTGCCAGTACGTGGTCTAATCCGCCGTAACCGATGTCATAAGCCCATCCGTCACCACCGACGATCCAGATAGATTTGGAAACCAGGTCAACGTCTGCCAGTTCTTTTACCATAGCGATATCAGATTTAGCAGCCAGTTCCTTGATTGTCGGAGCGATTTCTCTTTCCGCATCACGGTCACCGTGTACTTCCAGATATTTAGCAAATGCTTCCTTCAGAGCAGGCTCAACATTTTCCATGTTGTCTTCCATTGTCTTCAGGATTCTTGATTCCTTATAGTTCTGTGCCAGAGCCATACCATATCCGAATTCCGCATTGTCTTCGAACAGAGAGTTCGCCCATGCAACACCCTCACCATTGCTGTCATTTACGAATGGAGTGGAAGGAGTGGAAGAACAGTAGATCATAGAGCATCCTGTTGCATTCGCAACCAGCATGTCATGACCGAACAACTGAGATACCAGCTTATAGTATGGAGTTTCACCACAGCCAGGGCAAGCTCCGCTTACTTCGAAGTAAGGCATCATGAACTGAGATCCCTTAACGGTATCAGCCGGGAAGAATTCAGTCTTGTATTCTGTATGCTTGAACAGGTAATCTGCCAGTGGTTCTTCACCAAGCTTTTCGTTGATGTCAACCATTTCCAGAGCCTTGTTACCGGCTTTACCAGGACACTCAACCGCACACAGACCACAGCCTACACAGTTTGCAGGAGTAACCTGGATACGATATTTCAGGTTTTCAACACCCTTACCCATTGGTGTAATTGTTTCAAATTCCATAGGTGCTGCAGCAACCTCTTCCTCTGTTAACAGGAACGGACGAATTGTTGCATGCGGACATACAAAGCTACAGATACCGCACTGGATACAGTTTTCCGGGTGCCATGTAGGTACCTGTACTGCAATGGTACGTTTTTCTTCAAATGCTACGTTGTTACGGATAGAGCCATCCAGCAGGAAGTCTCCTGTGAATGCGCTGACAGGCATATCATAGCCCTCCAGACCGTTGATTACTGCAACATGGTTATCGAAATATTCGTCACCAGTCAGCTTACGGCTGGAATCAAATGGAAGATCAGCCCAAGCTGCATCCACCGTAATTTCTTCGATTCCGGCTTTACCGGCATCGATTGCCTTGTAGTTCAGCTGTACAACAGCATCACCCTTCTTGGAGTAGGATTTCTTCGCTGCTGCCTTCATCAGCTCAACAGCTGTATCGTATGGCATGATCTGCTCATTCAGTGCGAAGAATGCAGACTGCAGAATCGTGTTGGTTCTACGTCCCATACCGATTTCCTGAGCGATTTTAGTTGCGTTGATGATGTAGAATTTTGCATGCTTTTTAGCAAGCTGCGCCTTCATACGGTTCGGCATATGCTCAACGATTTCTTCTTTGGAGAAGGTAGTATTCAACAGGAAGCTTCCGCCTTCCTTGATATCTTTCGCCATGTCATATTTGAACATGTAAGCATCCAGTGAGCAGGAAATGAAGTCTGCGTTACCGATATAGTAAGTGGAACGGATTGGAGAGTTTCCAAAACGCAGGTGAGAACGGGTAACACCACCGGCTTTTTTAGAGTCATATGCAAAGTAAGCCTGTGCATACTGATCTGTATTGTCACCGATGATCTTGACAGTGGATTTGTTTGCAGAAACCGTACCGTCTGATCCCAGTCCCCAGAATAAGCAAGAAGTGTAGTCAGCTGGAACGTGGAAGTTGGAATCTGCTTCCAGGCTCAGGTTGGTAACGTCATCAACGATACCGATGGTAAAGCTGTTCTTCATTTCATCCTTCTTCAGTTCATCAAAGACAGCTTTGATGTGGTAAGGCTGTGTATCCTTGGACCCCATACCGTAACGTCCACCGATGATTTCGATGTCTTTATCCTTCAGTGCAGACAGGATGTCAAGATACAGAGGCTCTCCCATGGATCCTGTTTCCTTTGTACGATCCAGTACAGCAATTTTCTTAACTGTTTCCGGCAGTACAGCCAGCAGGTATTTTACAGAGAACGGACGGTACAGGTGAACCTTGATCATACCAACCTTTTCTCCGGCAGCAGTCAGTGCATCAATTGTTTCTTTAGCAGCCTCTGTTACAGAACCCATAGCAACGATTACACGTTCTGCATCACTTGCACCATAGTAAGTAAACGGTGCATATTCACGACCAGTGATTTCACTGATTTTCTTCATGTAGTCAGCAACGATGTCAGGAATTGCATCGAAGTGTTTGTTTCTTGCTTCCACACCCTGGAAGAAGATGTCGTCGTTCTCAGCACCACCGCGTGTTACCGGGTTTGTGTGAGGATTTAAAGCGTTCTTGCGGAATTTAGCAAGAGCTTCCTTGTCAACCAGTTCCTTGAATACATCTGTATCCATAACTTCGATTTTCTGAATTTCGTGAGATGTACGGAATCCATCGAAGAAGTGCATGAATGGTACGGACCCCTTGATTGCAGCCAAATGAGCTACACCAGCCAGATCCATAGCTTCCTGTACAGAATGGGAAGCCAGCATACATACACCGCTCTGGCGGCATGCATATATGTCTTCATGGTCACCGAAGATGTTCAGTGCTCTTGTAGCAAGTGCACGAGCTGCAACGTGGATAACGCCTGGCAGACACTCACCAACCATCTTGTAGATGTTTGGAATCATCAGCAGCAGACCCTGGGAAGCCGTGAAGGTTGTAGCCAGAGATCCTGCCTGTAAAGCACCATGTACTGCACCAGCTGCTCCACCTTCGGACTGAAGTTCAGCAACTTTTACAACACTGTCAAAAATATTCTTGCGACCCTGTGTAGCCCACTGATCAACAACCTCAGCCATTGGTGAAGATGGAGTGATCGGGTAGATCGCAGATAGTTCGGTAAATGCATACGCACAATGTGCGGCTGCAGTATTACCGTCCATTGACATAAATTTCTTAGTCATTTGTTTTCCTCCTTGCATAACTTACTTCTCTATTATAAAACTTTATCTTTGATTTTACTAGGATTTTTAAGCAATTTTTCGTTGGATTTCAAGGGAATTTTGTAATTATTTTGGGAATTGAAAAGTTTGCACCGCTTATTTTCACTACATGAAAGAAAATGTATACAAAATGAAAGAAAAGACCTGTTTTCAAGGTCTTTTCCCCTTCTTATTCAATTACAATTTTCACGGTATTTGCCGCATTGCTGCGATAAAACGCCTGTGTTTCTGTATTGATTATTGTCACTTCATTCCTTGTATCGCTGATGATTTCCAGTATGCCCTGTGTCGTTTCCGTTTCATTGTTGATAAGAAAGCTGACGCTTCCATTTCCACTGGTTTCCTGAATCTGATAAGTCTCATACGGCAGATTTTCCAGCAGCGCCGTAAAATCATTGTCCTTATCCAGCGTCACAAAACGGTTGAAGGAATCGGAGGACACCTGCATGACATAGGACTGGGAATCCGCCGGACGCTGCAATTCCCCCTGTGCGTTGCGAACCCGCTTGGTCAGCTCCATGGAACCGTTCTGTACACCACTGGTACGGTTGATAATACCAACCACTACGGTTGTTCCCGGCAGTACGGTAAATTTCGCCTCATCCACAAGCTCCGGCGAATTGATCAGATACTGTACCGGATAGGAGGAATCCAGCTCCTGCACCTCATAGGCACCGCTTGGATACGTTGTCAGTGACTGATGCCAGCTGTTATCCACATTCAGGTCATACACCTGATCGATTCCTTCCCCGCGAATGCGGAATCTAAACGTGTCCGGAGCACTTGGCGGCAGATAGTTGCCGTCATCGTCCAGCATATACTTGAATACTTCAATCGTACTGCGGTTGACAATCAGCTCATTGATAACCTCCACAACATTGCTGACAGCATCCCCCATGGTGATGGTAGCACTATCGGTTTCCGCTCCCCCGTTTACCCGATAGGTTGTGATGAACTGATCATTATTGATTTCCCGGATGCTGTAGGTCCCCTTCGGCAGATCGTTGACCACATAGGTGAAGGAATTACCGAAGTTCAATTCCACACGGCGCATCGTCGTCATATTATAGATTTCCACAACATACTGGTCGCCATCCGCCGGGCGGATCAGCGTACCGTTTGCCTGCTTGATGAATTTTGTGATTTCCAGCTTTCCATAGCTGCTGCGCTGGGCGTTGATGATGCTGACATTGTGCGCATCACGGCCGACCTCCACCGTAGCAGTGGAGCTTTCCTGCGCATCATCTACAATATACGTCACCTCATAGCCGCCCGGCTTCTGTTCAGAAATCTGATAGGTTCCCGCTGCCAGATCACGCAGTGTGGTCTTCCAGCTGTTGCTTTTCTGCAGAACGACGCTTGTCTGCATTCCCGCACCGCTTACCGCAACAACAAAGCGCTGGGTATCATTCGGCAAAACGAGCTGTCCGCTGGCGTTGCGGATAAGCTTTGAGAGCGTGATGGAGCCCCCGCTTCCCCCAGCTGCATCAATCATTGCCACCTCATTGGAATTTTTCTCAACATGCACGATGCCGTTTGCGACCTCGCTGCCACCGTTGATAATATATGTGACCTGATCATCACTGTCCACTTCATCGATCACATACCAGCCATCCATCAGATCCTTGACAAGGATGCTCCAGTGATTGGCTGCATTCAGGGTAAATACCTCATTGTAGCCCGGCTTGGATACATGTACCCGGGTCACAAAATCCTGTGCCGGCTGTTCCAGCTTGCCATTTACCCGCATGAACTTCTCGATGCGGATACTGCCGAAGACTTCCTTCACCGTATTGATGATCTGTACGGTACTGACATTGCCCTCCACATTGACAATAGCGCTGTTAACCTCACTTGCACCGTTGACAATGTAGCTCACATCATAGCGGTCATCGACCTCATCCACGACGTACACGCCATCCTCCAGAGCATCTACCAGCAGCGACCAGTTGTTTTCACGATTCAATGTAAAGACCTCATTGTACCCCGGTCGTGAGATATGAATGGTGGAAACAAAATCCTCATCCGGACGCACCAGATTCTGATTGCGGCGCATATATTTATCCAGCTGTATACTGCCCCTGCCGGATACCTGCGGTGTATCGATAATCTGAACAGTATTGCTGGTACCTGCCACATGGATGATACCGCGGTCCACTTCATTCCCCCCGTTGATGATGAAGCTGACAGCATCCATCGTCGTCGTTTCGCTGATGACATAATCCCCTGCTGCCAAATCCGAAAGCACGCGCATCCAGCGGTTGGAGGCATCCAGTGTAATCAGCTCATTATAGGAAGGCCCGGATACCAGGAAGACATAGGACGCATCCTTTTGCGGGCGCATCAGCATACCATCCTGACGGATATATTTGGCCATGGTGATGCTGCCGCTTTCCGCTACCTGCTCCCGATTGATGACCTGTACCTGATGCGCAGTGCCATTCACTGCCACAATGGCGCGATCCACCTGAGAACCGCCGTCGATAATATAGCTGACATCCTCATGATCCAGCTCATCGATGACATAGGTTGCGCTTGGTAACGGTCCAATCGTCTCCGTAAAGCTGTTTCTGGAGGATAATGTGAAGATTTCGTTATAGCCCGGTGAGGAAACATGGATGCGATAGCTGCCTGATTGCGGCTTGCTCAGCAGTCCCTGTGCATCCTCTACATATTTGCTCAACGTGATGCTGCCGGTGTTTCCTGTCCCCTGCGGATTGATGATATTCACCGTATTGGCATTCTGCATGACATGAACGATTCCCCTTGCAAGCGGTGCCGCATTATTGACGACATAGCGAACACCCTCCTGTCCACTCTCTTCGATGATTTCATACCAGCCGTCCTTTAAATTGCGCAGGCTGGCATAGAAGTGATTTGCGTAATTCAGAAGAACTCTGCTTGTTTCCTCTTCTCCCTTGATGCGTACCCAGAAGCTGTCCTGCTCGGATGGATAGCGGTAACACCCCTCAGTGTCACGAATGAGCTTGCACAGCTCAATGCTTCCCTCATGCGGCTGCTTCTCCTCATTGATTACCTTGACATCCACGTTCTCCGCTTCCACATTGATGACAGCACTCTCTGCTTCCTTACCCCCGTTGATGATATAGCTGACATCATGCGTTGTATTCAGCTCACGCAGCTCATATACCCCCATCGGAAGATGCTCCAGCGTTTCCTTCCAGCGGTTGCAGGAGTTCAGCGTAATGATCTGATGGAACGCTTCTCCCCTGACGTCCACCTCAAACTCCTCTTCCTGCTGCGGTTTCTTCAGACAGCCGCAGGATGCATCGCGCATGTACTTGGAAAGCGTGATGCTTCCCAATGCACATTTCATTACATTGACAGACTGTACATGCACATCACTGCATAACACGATTGTACCATCGCACTCGCGTGCATCATCCACCAGATAATACAGCTCCTTGAATTGCGGATCCTCCTTCTGAATAACCTGATATTCCGCCTGCGGAAGCTCCACCGCCTGATGCCAGTGATTGCGCTCATTCAGCACGAAGGTCTTATCCATATGCTTCCCCTTGACCTGCATATGGAACACCATGTCCTTTGACGGCGCTGTAAGATCATCCTCACAATTCTTGACGACTGCCTCCAGATGCAGCTTCGCCATAGCCTCGCTTGCATTCAGCACGGTAATGTTTACAGCTTCATCCCTGACCTCAAAGTATCCGCTATCCTTCGGACACTCCTCATTGATCTGATAACGGACCTCATGATCCCCCAGCTCACGGATTTCATAGGCGCCGTTTGGCTGCCTGCAAAAGGTCGCTGTCCAGTCATTGCTTCTGTCCAGAACACATTCCTGTTTTTCCTTATCATGCAGGAGCTGGATACGGAAGGTGTCGTTTCGTTCCGGCTTAAAGCGTTCTTTGAATCCGTTTTCCATGCATTTGGTAACGGTGATGTCGGCGCGGCGCGGCTGCTTGATCACAGCACAGACGCTTACACATTCCCCGTTTAATTCAATGCAGACAACATCCTCGAATACACACTCCTCAATTTCAAAGCGAACCGCACCGGCATCAAGCACACGCAGTGTATAAGAGCCCGGCTGCAGATTCTTCAATTCATCGCAGAAGCTATTGCGGCTGTTCAGGCAGAGTGTTTCCTTGCAATGCTCGCTGACGATTTCCACACGTACCTCTTCGCCCGGACACAGATCACGGCGAACGCCGTCCTCCTCCATGAGTGCACCAACACGGATGCAGCCCTTTGGACACGGTGTATTTACCATGGTGATGCAGACATCCTCATCACACACATCCACGACGGCAGACGCACACGGCAGATCATTGATCAGCCAGCTGACCTCATAGCCCTCGCATGGAACCTCACGTACCTCATAATGTCCCTGCGGCAAATCATACAGGCGGACACAGAAATCATTTTCGCTGTTCAGCTCGATTTTCTGTGTGCACATATCGCTTTCCACGATGGCACAGAAGGACTCACCATAGGATGGCATGACCAGGTTACCGTCTGCATCCGCGATACGCTTCTCCAGCAGCATACAGCCGCAGCGCTCCTCTTCGTTGATGATCGTAACATGCATGCTTTCTCCCTCGAACAGGAAGTAGCAGCTCTCATGCAATTCCCCGTTGATGTCATATACATGCTTACCGCCGCCCAGCTCACGCAGCTCATAATGCTGGTTGGCCAGATTGCTCAGGCAGATGCAGAAATCATTGCCGGCATGCAGTTCATATACCTCATGACAGTTCTTGCCCTTGAGCAGCACACGGTATACGGCATCCTCATCCGGCATCACGATACGGTTTCCATCCCGTATGCGTTTTTCAATTGTTACAACGCCCTGCCGCTGTTCACTGTTGATGATGTCGATATATTCATCATCACGTCCCAGTGTAAAGCAGGCACGCTCGCAGCTTTCCCCGTTGACGCGGTAGCGGACATTCCAGTTTTCATCGACCTCACTGATTTCATAGCTTCCCTCCATCAGATCATCGAAATATACACAGAAGTCATTGCGTGCACACAGGCGGTAGGTGCGGCTGAAGCCCTGTCCCTGTAACAGGAAGCGGAATTCATCCTGCGGACACGGCATGAACAGCTCTCCATGCGCATCCTCGATATACTTGGTAACGCGGACACTTCCTGTGCAGTCGCTTTCCTGATTGACAATCAGAACCTCCACATCGCACTGTCCCAGCTCGACATTGCCGAAGCTTTCCTCGTTGCCGTCTATGACGTAGCTGACGCGATAGCCCAGATTATCCTTCTGCACAATACGATAGCGTCCCTGCGGCAGCTGATCCAGAATCACACACCAGTTGTTTTCCGCACGCAGACAGACGTGCTCACTGCACTCTCTACCTTCGACCAGGATATCCAGAAGCATGCCTCTGGATGGACGCTGCATGTCCCCGTTGCAGCAGCGAACAACACCACGCAGCTTCAGCATACCGCTGTTGCGGCGGCGGTTGATGATGCTGACCTCCTGATTGGACCCATCCATATACACGATGGCATCGCATTCATCCTGCTGATTGACGATATAGGAAACATCATAATCATAGCTGTCCAGCTCGGTAATCCGGTATTCTCCTGCCGCAAGACCCTCCAGCATGACACACCAGTTGTTTCCGGCCTTTAACAGATACGTTTCCTTGAAGCAGGCACTTTCCACACAGACTTCAAATTCCTCATCACGCCCCGGCTTGACCAGCTCACCGCTTCGTGTTTCTTCAAATTTACAGATTTTCAAAACACCGCAGCTGCTCTTCGCAACACTGTTGATGATGCGGATTTCATTTTCACAGCAGTCATCGACAACAAAGCGGGCATGACGGCACTCCCGTCCGCAGTTGACCTGATAGCTGACCTCATACTCACACGGTGCATCCTCACGCACCTCATAGCTGCCGAAGCGCAGATCATCGAAGCACATGCACCAGTCGTTATCCGCATTCAGCTCGAAGCAGCGTTTACAGAAGTAGGAGCTGAGGGTTACATGAAAGCACTGATGCTTCTGCGGCTTAATCAAATCACCGAATTCATTGCGCACATATTTGCAGATGCTGACCGTACCTGCATTGCGTTCCTCATTGATGACGGACACACAGAAGGCATTGTCACCATTGATGCGGATACAGGCGCTAGTACTCTCTCTTCCCCCGTTGATAACATAGCTTGTCGTATAATCGGTATTACAGCTCACTTCCTCAATGACATATTCCCCATTGCACAAATTCGCGATATCCACGCAGAAGTTGTTGCTGGCATTCAGATTAAAGGTTTCATTCATACCGCAGCCGCTGACCATGACCATGAACTGCAGATCCTTCGACGGCTTGGAAACACTGCCGTCACAGCTGCGAATAAACTTGCAGATACGAAGCGGTGAGGTCATACCTTCACAAAGTCCCATATTCTGCTGTGAATTGATAATCATAACCGATGCCTGCTCACAGTCATTCAGCTCTACATTGGCATAGCACTGCTCCTCACGGCCATTTACGATATAAACCGGATTCGCTTCCATCGGATCACTCAGCTCATTGATATCGTAATAGCCCGGCAGCAGTCCGCAAAGCATGGCACAGTAGTCATTATCCTCGCTCAGCTCAATCAGACGATCATCGCTGTCAGAGATAACGCGAACCTGATAAACCTCACCACAGCCCGGCTTGCACAGGTGTCCGTTTTCCATACGAATATACTTTTCAATTTTCAATACAGTGTCTGCACGCAGTTCATTGATCATGACGAGTTCATTTTCCTGCGGTAGCAGATCAAAGCGGCCATCCGAGGTTTCTCCCTCATCATTGAATCTCCAGCGGGTCAGATACCCTGTACATCCGCTTTCCTCAACCATAGTATAGCCTGGCAGCAGGTCACAGATGGTTTCCTGAAAGTCATTGGATGCATCCAGGGTAACACACTGCTCCTGCCCATTCTGCATGACATGCAGGGTAAATGCCATGTCCCTCTGAAATTCCAGCGGGTTCCCGTTCATATCTACTAATTTCTTTACGACATGCAGCTGTGTCTCACCCAGCTGCTGATTGATGATGCGGACTGTGCGGTGAGAGGTCGTACTCGTGTAGATCACTGTGGCGTAGTCCTCCTGCTGAATTTCCTCATCCACCAGATAGGTGATATCCACCTCATCCCCGTTGATCATCTGCTGCCCGCTTTCATCCGTCTGTACGATGACATGCTGTACTGCCTGGATATCGGAAATCGTGATTTTTCCAATACCGGTAGCCGGATCGATGGGTACATCATAATAACAGCATTCGTTCTGAGAGTGACAGACCTTGACATGACGCATTCTGCGTATGTCTCTGGCACTACCATCACGCATCCTCTCTTCTATGACAATATCCATGCTCGCATTTTCTATGCACGGCTGTGCCGTTTCCAGAAGGCTGACAGGCAGCATGCGGTAAAAGGCGTTCCATAAGCGTTTGCTCATCTTTATCCTCCTTCTTCATATAAGCGATTCATTTCTTATACATTCTAGTATATGAGCCCACATGGAAATTGTTCTACAAAATAAAAGAACCGTTAATTCATCAACGGTTCCAGCTGCAGCAGCACATAGGGCTGCCCCTCAATTTTGATTACATGTACACGCAGTACAGCATAGGTATTCTTCATGTGCAGTGTTACAACAAACGGGATATCATATTCATTATTCATTACAATCACCTGCTTTATCGTATGTAAAAAGCTTAAACGTGTACATCCTCATCGTAGATGCACACCATAAAGGTATAGTAGAATACCAGCACCAGACACATGACAACACCATAGACAACAGATACAAGAAAGGCAGGAAGAAGCTGCATATTATCGAACAGGGAAAGTCCCAGCTCCATCGCATCCATGAATGGATTGCTGCGGGTCATGATATCAACGACGCCGCTGTTTACAGCAAACAGGGTTCCATATTGGAAAAAGGCATTCATGAACGAGGTATAGGCAAAAGCAATTAAAAAGATGACCAGCATACTGTAAAAGGAAGAACGGTAATGCCGAATGATCTTAACAAAGGCATCCTTTATGATGAGAAACGGATTCCGCGCCCCGTCATAAATGGCAAAGCAGGCAAATACCTGCACCGGAATATAAAACATCATCAGCACAAGCATGATTGGAGTCAGTATGGTATTGATACTGCTCATATCCGCAAGCATCAGCTGAAAGGAAAGCCAGCTGCTCCCCACCATTACGACAAACAGCAGGGTCTGCACCCCAATGAGAGGAAACATATAGTCCTTCATCGTAAGCGTACGTATATCTTCCCGCTTGGTACGGATAAACTGAAACATGACAATCAGATATACATAGGCAGCCACAACAACGATCAGATAGAGAAACAGGTAGGATACCAGCATACTGCCTGCCCGGCTGACAACCGAAATTCCCATACTGTAAATCGAGCAGTACAGAATGCTGAGCAGCATCAGCATAATCAGCAGACTGGCAATGCGTTCTCTTATATTGGTAAATGAAAGAAAGTCTTTCCAAGTTTTCATAATATCACCTCAGGTATAGGTTATTCTACCATATTTCATGTAAAATGGGAAATGCTAAAAAGGATAAGATTGGAACTGTGCAGGCGGTGCTCAGATATGAATAGTTTCCATAGACGATGTTTTATTGCTGATTCTTATCTTTAGTGCCTAAGATTTCCTTAATATGTAAAAATCCTCCTGCAAGCCGCACAGGAAGACTTCAGTAAACAGGATATGCATGTATATACTGTATTTTATTGATATCACGCATGAACGTACATCTCAACCTGCTTTCCCCGATGCGCAAGTCCTACTTTAATAACATTTTGCATATCGTGATCATATTTCTTGTCTATGATTTAATCACATGCAAGCTTCGCCAATTTTGTAAGGTCAATATTTTCGTCCTTTGTATATTTCAATTCAAATAACAGTGAGGGTTCTCCACTGGTTTTGTTGCTTAACAAAATATCATACCTACCTTCCCCATGCTCCCGATTGCTCGAAATTTCATAAGCATTTCCCAACCGCATAAGAAGACCTAATAGAAGCGTCTGGTAAGAATTCTCATTGATTAAATCAAAATAACTTATAGTATCCATCAGAATTTTACGATATCCGCGCAAAAACCCTTTCCAGTCTTTTTGAAGGAGTTTATCTGTTAAAACATCGATACTATTCTCATCTACATGAAGATAATGTGCTGTGATTGCACTAAATTCACTCATGATTTCTTTATTAGGAATTCTTAATTCATATCTTCCGAGTAATGAATCAAGCGTATCCTGTACGGTTAGATATCCGGCATTCAGGCACTGCCCGCCTGAGGCGCAAACAGCCCCCATAAACTGCTTGTTTCCTTTAGCTCATAAAAAGATGTTTCGAAATTTACAAGTGTTCTAACTGTTCCGATCCTTATTAATTCTTCATATCCCTCTTTAAATGAAGCATCACAATCTTTCATTGCCACTTTTATCATTTTATTAGAACTGGTATTCACCCAGTAAGGCATCAATACTTTACGTTCCGCGTAATTGATAATGGACCAGGGATTAAAAATGTCTACGCCTCCCATATTATAACCGTCATATAATGCGCGTACTTCATCCGTATACTTCAAATCATAATATGCTAACAAGTCTTTTACCTCATTCTTTGTAAATCCAAAGTATTCTGCATATTCTTTATCCTTTACTGTACATACAAGCAGATTATTTAAATCAGAAAAGAGGCCTCTGCCCGCCTTAGGCGTATTCTCTTTCGCAACGCGCTGTATGCCTGTCAACATAGCAAATTGTAAATCATCACTTGTTTTCAAAGCCGTATGCAGGAGTGCTGATAAGGCACCGCTCACTTCTTTATAAAATCCCTGTGTATGGGCTTCAATAAACGGTGTGTCACGCCTTGGGCGGGCAGCGCCTATTCGTCTATAAACAACATAACGCGTTTTTTGTAATATTGATGACATTTTTTCATTAAAAAGCTGATTGCATGGTCAACTGGCTCCAAGTTTTCGTCTTCAAGATCAGATAATCCCCGTAAAATCAAATCAAATTTAGGCTTTTCAAACATACTGAGTTTTTCTAAAACACATGCATATTCATCATAAACATTTAATAATTGCTCCTTTATAGATTTCACTATCCTCCTCTTAGATTCTTTTGCATCCGCAAAAGATAAAAATATTGTTGGATACGTATTTATATAGGAAGCATACTCTGTTTTCATAATTGCTGAAGCTTCAAAAATGCTAGCTGAATTCTTGGTAACATCGAAAAAATCTGAAAGCACGCCATGGGTGGGCAGCGCCTGCTCATATTGATTGTCTTCCCCGCTACTAGCGCGCCTTTTGTCGGATACCAAAGGTATCGGCAATATTTCGGTGAAAGCGTCTTGGTCGTGTAATCAGTGTAACAGTTGTTTTCCTTTCCAGAAACTCCGCAATCATCACGCCTCAGGCGGGCAGTGCCTGCTTTTATCAACTGTGTAATAATCTTCAACCCGTAATTTCTGATAACCGTTAACTCCTATTGGTATGGCTTTTTTCAAAATATCACCGCCTTCTATATATATTATACCTTAATTTCATAATTCAGACATACGAATTGAGAAAAAGGATAAATCAACGTACTGCGAAAGCTTTTTAGTTTTGCTCTTTTCAATGTATCACTAGATATCTGTATCATAGCATGAATTCATCGCTTTATGGCGAAAAATCAATAAATTGTGGATTTAAATGCACGATAATCAAGTTTTTTCGACACCACAGTTAACCAAAGCATTCTGGAAAATCAATCTTCTATTATAAAATTTCTATACGAAAAAAAATCCTTCTGCCGATATTGCAGGAAGAATTTTTTATTGCATTTTATGTACCTTTCACAAAACAAGCCTGTGCAGGAAATCCATATGGATGAATATTGCTCGATATTAAAGCTTCCTTTTTGAATGTATCAATGAAAATCGCCTCACAGATGAGCCCGCTAGAAATAGTATAATCACCAAATACTTAATGAAATTGAAATTATGATATAGAAAGAGATTTCCCTGAACCAAGTCAAAGACAGTGACATACAAGATAAAATCAGCACCGTTATAATAAAGAATCATTGGAAACAATAATATAAATAAACTCAAAAAGCAGCTAACAAGAGGGTTTTCACACTTTTTAGATATTAGGGCTACGATACAGCCACTGAGCACTACACCCGAGCACCGGATGAAATACAGCAAACAAGCATACTGCAAACATGAAATTTCAAGCGGTAATGAAGATGCAATACTCCAATCATCAGGTACTACAGCTTGTAATGGGGCATCCCATTGAGACATCGGATATAGTTGATGAAATGCAAGTGCGTCACTAAGATTGTAAAATAAATACATGAATACCGACACCAATAGTACAACTATGAATTTAGCTCTATTCCTCGACCTTCTGCCTTTTTTTGTAGTCTCATACAGTATATACTCCTTTTTCTGCTGATCAAATGTATAGATTCCATGTAAAGCAAATATAAGGGAGGCAATCAGCAGAATACTCATTTGAATATCCCGCTCTTGTGTATTCATAGCAAAAATAGCCTGATATCCCTTTTTATAAACGAGTACCTCACCATCCTGATAATCCTTATAAAAAATCTTGAACGCCGCTTTGTCTTTTATTTGATCCATACTCTTTTTTAATAAAGCCTGGTAATTTGCTTCCGATGCCGCCATTCCCCTATCTTTCTCTGCAGCTAGCTTTTCCAGTTCTGTTTCCTGCTCCTCATACAGCTTATATTGTTTTTCAATTTTACGCTTCTTAACAGGATTCAGTACACCGCCATATTCTTTATATAGTTCTATCACCTTATCCTCAATGACAGAGTCCTGTCGCTGACTGGCAATTGTATAACTATAATTCCCCTGATAAACACACAGCAGGACACATATGATAAAGAATTTATTATTAACAATGATTTTTTGAATTTCATGTATCAACAGACTGGTATGCTGTACAAACGCAATCGAATGAGCATTCCATTTGGGGATCCTGACCTTTTTATGTAAAAACATGAATAACGCTGTAAAAAGTAACATACATATGATGATACATATACATAGGAGTTCAGCTAATGATATTGTGATAGAACGAAATGTAAATACTATATAATCCTGATAAAACGTATGTGTATTACTGATTTCATATAAATTGAGGTAATGAAAGATACGCAGTATAGAGTTGACTGAAATAGTCTGGAAAAGCAGATAAGAGAGGGCCAGCAATGCACTCATTAAAAGAATAGAGAATTTCTGAAAGCATTGATACAAACATGCAAATATCATAGCTAAAGTGAATCCTGTAATGATTTTTATGGCAAATGTTATACCATACCACATACCTACATTTCCTTGAAATGCGCTTGTATACAGAGAAGGTATGCTTTGAATGGATGCTTCCCAATTTATGCCGCCATACAATCCCTGCAGGAGAAGCAGATATCCCCCTTCAATTAGGATCGTAAGCAAAATACCTGTAATGAAGATAACAATGCATTTAGAAAAGCGTGATGCGACCCTTCCATATTTCGTAGTTGTTATCAAGGATGTCATATCTGCACTTTCATCACTCTGTAATACGATAATCGCTATAAATAACCAGGCAAAACAAATCATGATAGAGACAGAGCTTGTCACATAACGTTCAAAAACAAGGAAGCCTTCGTCACTGAAGCTTGTATTACGAAGCCTTTCATAGGTACTTTTTGTGAATTCCAACTGTTGTAGCTTTTCATCCGATATCGTAATATGCATGGGATTATTTTTGAGAAAATCCGTTTTCTTCAGAATACCATCCAGATATGTTTGATACTCTGTTATACGATTGTAATAGGTATGGAGATACTGGTATATCTGTAAATGAGCATTCAAATCCGTATAGATATCCGTTTGCAGTAAATTTTGATATTCTGACAGAAAATCTGCATCAGCCTTCTGTGCTTCCGTATCATCCTGAAAGGCCTCCGTTAAATGAAGCTGCTCTTCATATTGCTTCACTTGTGTGAAGAATGTATGCTTTTTTTCTATCCATGCTTTTTTATCCTGCAGATTTTTGCCATTTAATTGTTTATTTATGCTGAAATAAACATCTTTATATTTCGCCATTACATCATTGCTCTGTAATTGTTCCATATACAGAAAGGTGAATGTCGCAAAAAGAAGAAGAAGGATGGCAACGATCAGATTGCGCTTTGATGTAAGCTTCCTTATCTCATATCGTATAAGCTGCATAAAAATTATCCCATATAATACAGATAAGCATCTTCAAGTGAGGGGAGAACAGAGCTTTCACCGACTTCATCAACTATATAGCGTACATGAAATACAGTATCCAAACGCAATGACCTTGTAATTTTATGTGTTCTCTGAAATTCCTCCCATACATCTTCAGCAATCAATGTTTCCTGTACCCTACCCTTTAAGCGTTCAATCAACTCCGTTATACTACCTTCGAATAACAGATTCCCTTCCTTTATGAATAAAATTTCTTTTGCAATCGTCTCAATATCCTGCATAACATGCGTTGCTATTAAAACTATCTTATCTTTTGCAATCGTAGAAATATAATTCCGCAACCGTATTCTCTCCAATGGATCCAAGCCTGCCGTCGGTTCATCGAGGACCAGTACCTTTGGATCATTTAATAACGCCTGCAGGAAAAATAACCGTTGCTTCATCCCTCCGGAGTAGGCCTTAATTTTCCGGTTCAGATAAGTATCAAGGTTAAGTATACTGCTTAATGCCTTTATCTTTTGTTCCGCTTCCTCTTTCTTTATTCCTTTTAGTGCTGCCATATAATACAAAAACTGCTTCGCAGTAAAATCGCCGTATCCCGTTGTTATTTGCGGCATATAGCCAAGAATATTGCGATAGGTAGAGCCCATCTTTTTTATTTCATCTCCACAATAAGAAATTGTACCTTCATATTGCGTTAAATTCGTTGTAATCATTTGTAATAGCGTACTTTTCCCTGCGCCATTCGGTCCAATAATACCATAAACCCCCGGTTGCAGCACAAAGCTCATATCACGTACGGCTACCGTTTTCCCATAATTCTTCGTCACCTTTTGAACATTTAACGATAACATGAGGCACCCCCTTATGTTAATTCAATTTGTACATACTTTTGGAATTTATCTTCTTTGATCGGATACCTATAAAATTTATTTCCATTTGCAAAATAAAATGAGTGATGGATGATTCCCTGTGGCAATCCTTCCATATGTTCTAAAGCTGTCTTATCAAGCAATTCACCTTTTCTGTTAAACAGATAAAGATTTTTCATGTCAATATCGCATAATACGATATAGTCATCATTTACAAAGGCACTAAAAGAATAGGTATCCAATAATTTCTTTTTCTTATTTGATGCAACATCATAGTAAAAGACACCTTCTTTTTCCCCATTACCTACTTCAATTAAAAACTGGCTGTTTGCATAATAAACATTTTTCTCCTTCTGCCAGAGCTTCATACTGTAATCTGTAAGTGATCCTTTCAATATAGCATTCTTTATGACTTCTTGTTTATCCTTATAGATTTCTGTAGTTATATATACACTATCATCTTCAAAAAACATATTTACAATATTTGTATCAGGTTCTAATTCAAAGCATATTTCATCCTCGTTATCAGACAGGTCATAAGCATGTACCTTGTTGCTGTCTGCATAATATAAAATATTCTTATGTATTGTAAAGGCAAAGGAAACATCCTCACCATCATCACTTTTTGTGACAGAAAGAAGCTGTTCTTCCTCGGTTCCATCAAAATTACTTCTTATAATAGTCTCTGTTAATTGATCTTTTTTATTAAAAGCCTCTACTACATAATAAAGCTTATCCCCATATACAGTATAATTTGAACGCATTTCATCAGAAATGCTACTACAGCTATCTACATTGTCAAAATCACAGCCGGATTCAGGGTTTGAATCCATTATATTTGTGTTCTTGCCATCATAAAAAACTGTATATTTATGTGTTCCTTCAGAATTTTCATAAACAGGGAACAATAATGCCCCACCTTTAATATCTGCCATGAAAGAGGAAGATGCCATAGAATTTTTCAGTGTAGCATAATCAGCTTCATAATGCAGAGCTTTCTCATCAACTTTCTGTGTCTGCTTGCCGCTACAGCCGCTTAACAAGGAAAACATTATAAACATCGCGATTACTTTAGTGAAATTTTTTTTCATAAGAGTCCCCCTTTAAAATTATTCTTTCGATTATTAGAATAATTCCTCCTAGGTACCTAGGAGGAATTATTCGCATAATAAAATAGAGTTATCGAACATCTGAACTATAATAAGTATTATTTCCTACTTTATGAGTACCATCAATACGTGTAAAGTAACGACCTCCACTCGGTAAAGAGCGTCTAGTTGTTGCATAACCAGTATTAGCATCTCTATAGCCATAATCAGCAGCTAGTGTAATAATACTTGCTCCATCCTTTGTATAACGAGATACTGATTTAATATTGCATGAATCATTAGTAGCATATGTATACCCACTTGTAGTTTTATCATTGCAACTTACGCCATAGTCATATGATGCAGCATTTATTGAAATAGCTGATAAAGCGAATCCAAAAGAGAACAATGCTACAAGCATAAATTTCTTTCTTTTCACAGAATCACCTTCCCTCCCATAATGTCAGCGCTTCCATTTATAATTTTATAATAACCTATTAACTATTTTTTGTCAACGCTTTATAACAAATCATATTGATCAGCATCATATTGATCATATTGAATCAGGAATACAAAAAAATCCTCCTGCCGATATTGCAGAAGGATTGGTACCTCCTTATTTTATATTGATCCAATGGTCCTTTCCATCCTCATACACATTTGCACTCAACAGATATAATGGAACCAGCAAATAAAACTGCACCACATAATACAGCGCATAAATACCGATAATACTGATCAGCGCCTGTGTATTATTGGCAGCAACACTGAATACCTCCATCAGATTGTTACTGATATCATTCCCCAAAAAGGACGTCACTACAAGCAGAATACCGATCTGAGCGACAACAAACCAGATCATATACACAAGAGAGCCGCGAAGAATCACACGAATCTGTTCCCAAAGCAACTGAAAGCTCCCCATCACGAGTGCCTTGATCCGAGTAACACCATCATATACGCCATAGGAGATCAGTGCGTTCCACAGGATAAAGAAGACATTCAGCACACTCATTCCCACATAGTACAATGGCGGAACCATGATGAGAAACGTTGCCACGGTACTGACCAGCAGCTGTATCACACTGACAATCAGCCCAGCCAGAATCAGATATATGAAGCGTGAAGCACCATATTGCACATCCTTCACACCAAAGGACTCATTTCGAACCCTTTGAATAAACAGAAACAGAATCACATAGTTGATCAGTGAAAAAAACAGGGACAGAAGAAAACTCAAGATGGAATACATCAGCGATTTGGCATCCATGATATAAATTAGAGAATCCTTACACAGGGATATCAGCAGGCTGGAAACAAGCAGTATGGCAAACAGCCGTAGATGATGCCCCTTCAGCTGTGCAGATAGCTGTTCCTTATATTGTTGATATGTTTTCATAATTACCTCCATGTAACCCGCTGCATACGGGCTTTGCTGCTTGAACTGCTGATAGCTGTCGGTTTCTCCTGCTTCAGCAATCACAATACAAAACATTATACGAGAAAGCGAAAAGAAAAGCAACCGCTCAAAGAGCATGCTGCTTGGTGATTTCGGATTCCCTTATGGGAGTGGCATACTGCAGAAAGTATTTTTCCACCTTTTTGCGTGATACGCATTTCAGCGAGATGCACTGATGATTTTTCAATTCGATGTTCAACACATCCAAATCATTGCGACTGGAGGTAATCGACCATTTTGCTACATCCTGCCAGAACAGCAGAAAGCATTCCTCCTTGCCGTTATTGAGATAAAAGACCGCATAGGTTTCATAAAACTCTATCAGTACAACATCTTTGACAAACAGCAGGCAATACAGAAACAGAAAGGTTATTACGATTCCTATGAGATAGACACGGGTAAACAGCAATGCAATCCCGATGAAAAGGAATACGGCAATGACCAGATACGGCTTTGCGTTGATCTGGTCGATTTTTCTGCCGTCTGTGGGCAAATTTCTGATTTTTAGCACCTTACTTTTTACGTTCACGTTCGACACCTTCTTATCTAGAAATTATTATATATGAAATAATTATTATATCAATATAATCACACAATTCCACTTATTTCTTATATATATTTCGCATATTTCCATGTATAATATTCCTGTATATCACACAGAAAGGACGTGTTGTCATGTTTGACATAGTAAAGGATATAGATCAATGGGGGAAGGGTTCCCTATTCAAATACGGCTTCCTGCAATCCCTGGTCATTATGCTGATATTTCTGTTATGTGCCTGGCTGTGCAAACGGGCAATCAACCGCTGGATCCGTAAAAAGGAAATCGTGAATGCGAAGTTTGTTATGCGCATTGTTAAAATCACTCTGTACACCATAGCCATATACGGCTGTTTATCTCTGCTGACTCCTTTTGAAAGTGTCCTTGGTAAAATCTGGGGAAGTGCAGGTATCATCGCAGTGGTATTAGGTCTTGCGGCTCAGGAATCCATGGGCAATTTTGTAAACGGATTGTTGATTACCACCTTCAAGCCGTTTAAAATCGGCGATCTGGTAAAGGTCAATAACGGAGAATATGAAGGCTACGTGGTGGATATCTCCCTTCGAGATACGGTGATAAGAACCTACGAAAACACGAAGGTTATCATTCCTAACAGCACCATGAACAAAGCTGTTCTGGAAAATGTAAGTCTGACCAATCACACAAAAGGTAATTTTCTAACGCTGGACATCGCTTATGAAAGTGATTTGGATAAGGCGATGAATATCATGAAGGAAGAAATCATACGGCATCCCGCTTATGTGGATCCCCGCACAGAGGAGGATATGCGAAACCATGTGGAGCCGGTTATCGTTCGTCTTACCTCCTTCAATGATTCTTCCCTGACCCTGCGTGCCACCGTATACTCGCGTGATAATTCAGAAGGCTTTGCCATGCTGTCCGATCTGCGCATCGCAATTAAAAAACGCTTTGATCAGGAAGGCATTGAATTCCCCTATCCGCACCGTACGATTACCTATAAAGAAAAAAATGATAGCATTGCCGATAGCAAGCAATAACCTTAAAACATAAAGGAAAAGCATCCCTTGAGCTTGGGATGCTTCTTTCTTATTTCTCTTTTCTGCTCTTACGAACACTCTTGTCATGACTTCCGGATGCTCGTCTGCTTGGACGACGCTGTGAAGAAGAAGCACTGTTATCATAGCTTCTGCTGCGTCCGCCTTTATTATAACCGCCTTTGCCTCCGGTTCCTCTTCCATTGGAACGGCTGCTGTTTTTGCGCTTCGGCGCACTGTCGATTTCCACCATGACTTCCACACCGCGGATATGACTGCGCTGCATATTGCTCAATACTGCATCCACCTTGCTGGCTTCCACATCCACCAGGGTGAAATCCTTGCGTACATCAATACGCCCGATGGCCTTTCCATTCAGTCCGGATTCCTCAATGATTGCCGCAACGATATTACCCGGCTGTACACCATTGTTTCTTCCGACATTGAATTTCAACGTGATAGCATCAAATGCAGATGCATAACGCTTCACATCCTCATCCGCTTCAATATCGATGATTTCATTCTTGTAGGTCATGGAAATCAATGCAGAAATAATGTTTTCCAGAGCAATTCCCTCTGCCATCAATTCATTTGCAATCTCCATGCTTTCTTCAGTAATGCCCTCATCACATGCTTCCTTTACCTTTGCGACAAAAGCATTGCGGTTGGCTTCCATCATCTGTGCACTGGTTGGCAGCGCATGACGGACAATATTGGTTTTCGTATAACGAATGATGTCACGGATTCCCGCACGCTGCTTTCCTCCGCTTACCAGAGTGATAGCAAGACCTTTCTTGCCGGCTCTTCCGGTACGTCCGACACGATGGATGTAATATTCATTATCCTGTGGAATATCAAAATTCACAACCAGATCGATATCATCCACGTCGATTCCGCGGGCTGCGACATCCGTGGCAATCAGAATCGGATAATTTCCGGAACGGAACTGCTCCATAACACGGGAGCGGAACTCCTGCTTCATATCCCCATGCAGGGAAATTGCTTTGATGTTGTGCTTATTCAGCTCATCACACAATTCATCTACCATTTTCTTCGTATTACAGAAAATCATGCATAAATCCGGATCGTAATGAGACAGCAGCACACGTAAAGCATTTGCTTTTTTTCCACGCGGTGCATCATAATAAATCTGCTCTACTGTATCAATGGTACGCTGTGCAGACTTAATTTCCACACGTACCGGGTCATTCTGGAATTCCTTGGTGATACGCAGAATTTCCGCAGGCCATGTAGCCGAGAATAGAATGGTCTGATGCTCGTTGCCCTCCGGCATCATGGACAGGATTTCTTCAATATCTTCCTTAAAGCCCATGTTCAGCATCTCATCCGCTTCATCCAGAATTACCATATTGGTATTATCCAGCTTCAGTGTACGGCGGTTCAAATGATCCATGATACGGCCCGGTGTACCGACAACGATACCGCAGCCTCGTTTCAACAGCTGAATCTGACGGTCAATCGGCTGACCTCCGTAAATCGGAACGATCTTAACGCCTTCCTTGTACTTTGAAAATTTTCTAAGCTCGGTAGCCACCTGGGTGACCAGCTCTCTTGTTGGACAGATGATCAGTGCGTTCGGATATCTTGTTCCCTGACATACTTTCTCAATCGCCGGGATACCGAATGCAGCAGTTTTACCTGTTCCTGTATTTGAACGACCAAGCACATCCTTGCCCTCCATAATAAGCGGAATGGATTGTGCCTGAATATCGGTTGCATTTTCATATCCCATTTCTTCAACAGCCTTCATTACCTCGCTGCTGATCTGTAATTCATTAAATGTTGTCATTGTTACCTTCTTTCTATCATTGCAGGTTAAAAACTCGTAATAACTTACTAAGTTTACCATACGATGGTACATACGTCAATTTATAATTTTTATCATCCATCAGTTTTCCCATATAAAACTACGGCATTCAGCAAATAAAAAAAAAGTGCGACTGCACCATTTTCTGTAATCTATGCCATGCTGCGGTAGCAATCCTCCAGACGCTCCACAAGAAGATCCTTGGAAAGGTCAAGAACAAAGGACAGCTCCTCACAGAGTACACCCTCAATACGGGAAAGACATTCCTGATAACGGATACCTTTTTTACCTTCCGCATATTTCCAATACAGCAGACCAATGAGCAGCTGTACCTGCTGTTCCAGCTTGTAGTCCACAATACTCTGCTGAATCTGCATAAGCGTAAGACTGGCTGGAAGGGATGATTCCTGTTTGGGAGTAAACAATTTCTTCATGATGAGATCCGCCTCATCACTTTCCATCAGATTTCGTACACCCACTCGTGGCAGGCTCTCGAACGGTATGGAACAGGTACTTCCATCCGCTGCCGTAATTACCATACGCTTTTCTTTTTTGTCGATGCCTGTAACATCACAGATGCCCAGGTTTGGATGAAATACCTTTTCTTCGTAGTTTACCATTTTATATACCTCAATACCCTCAGTCTATGCTTTTTTCAGTGAAAAGTCAAATAAATATCAAAAGAAATCAAATCGTCTGTGGAGCAAAAGAACACAAGATTGCTGAAGCAATAGATTCGTTTTCACGTTCTAAACGAATATGTAAAAAAACCTGGTCTGATACAAAATACCGATGCATTATATACATTATGACGAATCGCAATTACACAGTGAAGCATTTCTGCCCGCCGAACCTTCTGCACTGCAGAAAGCATACGCTTTACATAGTAATTCTGAAAAGAACAGCTGGCTTTCTCTCTATATAAGCTCTATGCTCAACTCTGTCAATAATGAATCGTCTTTCAGTTATATAATATACGCATGCGAATGAAGTGCAGTAACTGCCAGAACTTTTCCAGCACTTTCTTTCTGCATTTCAAATCTTCAGACATTTTTGTCGTCTTATACTGTTAGCGTTTTGCGTATGGTTTATCATAAACAGCTGCGAACCAGAAATGCCGCAGAGTAAGTGCTTATGAGAACGTTTTATTCCATTGTGATCAAATGATGCATCAGGCTATCATTGCACTTCTTTCGAGGAATAATAAATCAATCAAGGATGCTGCTCCTGTATGTATGAGTTCACTGCCATTCGATAATTTACCCTTATCTCAGCTGATATCTACAATAGATTGGTGAATCGTAACGACCATATTGCAAATAATGCAAATAATTACGAAAGTTCTTGCTTTTCTCATTTCTTGTGTTATACTGAAAGTGTAATAACAAGCAAATAACTATGATTTCAATATTCACATATCAGGAATTGTAATTATCTCATTGTACAATTCACATATGTGTTTTTTTATGCCATGAGAGTGCTTCTTATCTACATTATAAGGAGGTACTAATATGAGTACAGGTAAAGTAAAATGGTTTAATGCAGACAAAGGATACGGATTTATTACAACAGACGCTGGACAGGATCTGTTTGTACACTATTCTGAAATCCAGACTTCCGGATTCCGTACACTGGAAGAGGGAGCAAAGGTTAACTTCGAGATCAATACAAACGATCGCGGAGATCACGCTGCAAACGTAACTGTAATTTAATTACACAATCAAGGGAACCGTCGATAGAAATCGGCGGTTTTTCATTATCCGAAAGCAGCACCGCCTCTTTGACAGGGCTCCTTTGAAAAACGGATTGCACAGCCTTTTTCGTGCTATGACATTTTACAGAACTGTTCGTCAGGACAGGCAGTCATCCTGCTTATCGGTATAGAAAAGGCTCCGCATGTAATGCAGAGCCTTTTCCAAAATTATAGGGGATAGAATGATGTTATACGTAAATTAGGGATAGTTTTCGGGGATCATTTACGTATCAGCAGTTTTCTCATCTGCCACCCATACTATACAGCACTTCATTTTCGCAATTTGTCGAACTATGTCGCCTGTTCGTTTTTTTCTTCATTCATATGAATCAGCGGCTTCAGCAGCTCATAGAAATCCTCATATGGAACAAAATGAATTTTCTCTTCCTCTTTATAAGCCACATAATATTTCCCATAGCTGTCATAGATTACTTCATATTTATCCTTCTTTACAAGCACCGTAGTCAGAGGTATCTTGTAGCGGGTCTTGTTTCCATTTACCAGCTTATCTTCATAGGCATAATGCGTGCTGGCAAATACGGGATGATCGATACCCTCAATCGTCAAGCTGCCCTTTTCAATATCCGGCAGATACAGATCACTTTCACCCATCTCTATGTATTTACCTGGAAATTTTACAGCAGCCGCCTGTACTACATCCTGCTCCTCAAGTCCTGTAATCTGCAAATCCATCACCTTCCTATGCATCGTATTATATCATGAATTATGTGCTTTTTGACATCTTAGAAATGCTAATCACACAATTTGTGTACGAAAAATCAAGTTTCCACACATTTTTCCATGATCCCGCCATATTTAAACGGAAAGTTTTTTGTATACTATAGGCAAGCAAGTGGTAATCTTGCTTAGTATGACATATTTCCCCCAAAAATAACTTCATACTTTCTCCCTTTCAAAACAATATAATAATGATACAAAAAAGACGTTCCCCCAAACGTCTTTTTTGTTGTATGCAGGATCATAGATTTCTCTTTACAGCAGCAAGAATGACTGTAAAGCCACATTTTCCCTTTCCATCACCTGCGTCCGCTGATACCAAAATGACTGTATTCGTATGTACAGCTTTTCCCCTTTTTATTCCACGATCCATAAAATTGTGGGAGCTATCACACAATTTGTGCGCCGCAATTCTGATTTCCACATATTTTTCCATGATCGCGCCATATTTAAACTGCAAGTTTTTCGTATACTATAAGCAAGCAAGAGGTAATCTTGCTGGTATGATAAAATTCCCCCAAGAATACTTCATACTTTCTCCCTTTCAAATATAAAGATAATAAGATACAAAAGAAGCTCATGAACCCAAGCATGAGCTTCTTTTGTTTTACTTATGTTGTTCATCTATTGTTTCCAAAGACCAGATGTTTGAATCTCTACGAAACAGCAGGCAAATCGCGATACCCGCAAATCCCAGCAGTAGAAACAGAAGAGCCGCACCGCTTCCTTCGCCTACACCGATTGCATGTCCAAGCAGGGAGGATGCTCCCTGTGCCGCCATGAAGGGCTCAAGGATATAATCTATGAGGGCACCACCCAGAAAATATCCTGCCGGTATGGTGAAGAATTGAAGAGAATTTCTAGCGGCATACACTCTTCCCTGCATATCAAGCGGTATATGTTCACGCAGCAGCACATCCATATTCGTATTCATTGCCGGAATACACAGCCAGCCGAGAAATGCCCCCAGACACCATACAAAGGGTTCTCTGCCCAATGCCAGAAAAAAGCTTTCGGTTCCCATGCTGATCAGCAGGGCATTGTGAATCAATCGCACACGTTGATGCCTCGTCGGCTTCAGCATCAGAACAAGACTTCCGGCAAGATTTGCCAGTCCCATACAGGTATTCACTACCCCCAGCACAGCTTCACTGCCACCCTCGCGCATCAGCAGCATATAAGGCAGTGCAGCATCCAGGGTGGAGGCTACCAGATTTATCGCAGCCAGATACAGGATCAGGTCCAGAACACCGCGATTTTCTCTCAGCCAGTGAAGACCGCTTTTTACGCCGTTCAGAAGAGATTGTTTTTCTATAGCGGACACCGCTTCTACAGCAGGCAGCCGTATGAAGAAGGCCAGGGCTGTAAAGGCAACGCTGAAGCTGATCAGATCAATCAGCAGGATTGTCTGCATACCGAACAACGCATAAACAGAGGTTGCGAAAACGGGAACCAGCAGTGTGTTCAATGAATTGGAAAACATCCGCAGAGCGCCTGCTCTGGCATACTGCTTCTTCGGAGTCAGCAGAGTAATCGCCACTTCACCGGAGGGCTGCTGCAGCGTATTCATACATCCGTTTACAGCATTCAGAATATACAAATGCCATATCTCCAGCGTTCCCTGTAACAGCAGGATACCGATTACAAGGGTTGAGGCAGCTGCCAGACTATCACAGATCAGCATTGTCTTCTTTTTATCCCAGCGATCACACAGGGATCCGGCAAACAGGCCGAATATCACATAGGGGGTGTACGAACAGATGGAAAGCATCGCGCTGACCATAGCACTTCCGGATTGTTGCAGACTCCATATGACAAGTGCAAAGCTCGTCATAGAGCTTCCAAGCTGCGAGCATGCCTGCGTACTCCAGAGTACAAGAAAAACATGCAGGTCTTTTATTGTTTGTTTCATATTGTTCATTTTGACTTTGCTCCTTTTCTACATGAATTGTATACAGGCAAAGTCAGCGGACGAGTCCGTAATCATTGCTCCATGCAAGCGATTCGTCCATCAGACTTTGCATGGAGCTGCTGCATAAGGTAATTTCATAATATCCCTCCCTTCATATCAGACTGTATATAGTCTGAGGAATCATTCAGTCTTTCATAATCGAAATAAGCCCTGTTCAAACATTGTAAATGAACACTCACATGCTATCCGTACAGGCAGCTTACTTCCTTTCCATTATACCACAGCTTCGCGGTATGCTTCCCATAATGTAAAACGAAAACGTTGTATTATAACATAGTTTTCCATATTATCTACATTATTTATTGACAAGTATTTTGTATACTGTAAGCAGCAAGTAGGAAATGCTTGCTAGTATGATAATTCCCCCAAAAGTAAATTCATACTTTCTCTCTTTCATTTAAAACTGATAATAATAGAAGCGCACTGTTCCCCCAAGCAGTGCGTTTCTATTTTCTTATTCTGCCAGACGATTTTTAATATCATCATGAACAAAACAGAAAATGCAGTATTTGAAAAAACGAAATGTTCAAAACAGTACGTGATTTCAACTACATAATTTCACATAGTTGCGACATATTTTTCAGATAACATTTTCGTATACTATAGTCAGCAAGAGGAACTCTTGCCAAGTATGATAATTTCCCCCTCAAATGAAATTCATACTTTCTCCCTTTCATTTAATTTTATAATTCTAAAAGAAAAAGAACGCACCCCCTCAGCGTTCTTTTTCTTTTATCCGCGTTTATTGCCAATCCACGTTTATTGCCGAATTGATTTCTCATCCCTGCACCCTTTCCTACCGGCACCATCGCGTATTGCTATCAAAAACGATATGCATCGCTTTTGCACATGGACAGGATTCAGCGGATGATTCTTTCTGTATTGCATCATACTGCTGTCAAAGAGATTGATTATCTCATACCGGATACAAGATATTGCAGTGCTTCCCAGACAACCGGTATTAGCAATGCCGGCAGCAGATTACCTATTTTCATCTGTTTACCGAAAAACAAATTGATTCCAACACCAAAAATCAGTACATTCCCGACCAGCGAGAGATTCCGGATGAGCGTATCACTGAACAACGGAGAAAGGGTTCCGGCTAGAATGGTGATGGCTCCCTGATACAGAAAAAGCGGAACGGCCGCAAAAACTACGCCAATTCCAAGGGCAGAAGCAAAAACCATGGATATGATACCATCGAGAATCGCCTTTGTAATCAGCATGGAGGCATCGTGTGTCAGTCCATCCTGCAATGCTCCCACAACAGCCATCGCTCCGACACAGATGACAAGCGCATTACTCACAAATCCTTCCACAAATTTATCATCCCTGCTTTTTACCATACTTTGAAGACGATGAGCCAGCCCCTCCATGCGATCTTCCAAACGTAACAGCTCTCCGGCAACTGCACCAATCCCCAGTGAGCAAATCAGTAGTAGTGTACCGTTCGCCTGCAGGCGTGTACCATCCACTTGCATCATAGCGCTTATCGCTCCGCTGATACCGATAAACAATGTGCATAAACCAAGTGAGCGCATGAGCAAATCGCGTACACGAAGCGGTAGTCCCCCCTTAACCAGCATACCGATCGTCCCTCCGATAATCACGGCAGCTGCATTGATCACTGTTCCCATAACGTTCCTCCTCTTTTTTCCTATAAATGTACCATTCCACAAAAGGAAAGTCAATGAAATCTCCGACAGCTTCCTATGAAACTGTTTATTACAGACCTGTTCAAGAAAGGGTAGTGCGACGCGCAGGAACGTATGAAGTGATGAAATACCTCCCCCATTCCCTGGAATTGAACATGCTTCCCATATCCTATCTCTGCTGCAGACAAAAAAAGATTTCTCATTCATGATCTGCACCATGGAATGAAAAACCTCTTATTTCAGCTCATTATCACAGATACTCAACAGTGGTCTGATTCTTTTACAGCAGCTGATTCAGTATATTTGCAAGCTGTGTCTTTGGCTGATAGCCGGAAATCTGCTTTACTGCTTCTCCGTTCTTGAATACGATCATGGTAGGAACCGACATGATACCAAACTTCATTGCCAGATCGCCTTCCTGATCAACATCAACCTTGACTATTTCCGCTTTGCCCTTCATATCCTCTGCCAGCTCCTCCAGTACCGGAGCCAGCATTTTGCATGGCCCGCACCAGGTCGCAAAGAAATCTACCAGGACTACACCCTCTTTTGTTATTTGTTCAAATTCTGCTTTATTTATAACTTTCATAATCTCGTACCTCCGACTATCCACAGTATAGCACATTCTGCCAAAAACATGCACGAAAATGCTCATACTGTGAAATATTTCTGCAATGCCTCCGCAATTCCATCCTCATTGTTGCCGCTACTAACCTCATCCGCCGCTGCCTTAACCTCAGGCATCGCATTCCCCATCGCAATACCGATACCTGCCGCCTGCAGCATTTCAATATCATTTTCGCCATCACCGAATGCCATCACATCATGCATGGGAATATCCAGCATTTCCGCCAGTGCTGTCAGACCGCTTCCCTTTGTAATCCCCAGCGGCATCAGCTCCAGCCATTTCGGTGTTGTCAGTCCCAGCCAGTAACGATCCTGCAAATCTCTTTTTGCCTGCGCACTTACTTCAGCCATGACATCCTCATGGTAGGCAACACTCACCTTGTTGATACTGCGGTCAATTTCTTCCCACGTATTGATATAATGAATCTTCGGGTAGCCCTTTCGGTTATCCGCCAGAAGTGCAAAGGCACCTCCCGTCCACGGGTAATCATCACTAAGCTTGTGCTTTTTGCGATATTCCGCTTTTTCCTTTAAGACACTTTCCGGATTATAATCAAACAGTCCGTCATCAAACTGTGCCATAATTTCAACATCCCATTGCCGGAAATATGTAAAAAGCTCTTCCATTTCACTACGTCCCATCTGCTTGCGGATATGACGTTTTCCACTCGCAAGATCATACAGAATTAAACCGTTGACCTCCAGTAAATAGCCTCCATAGGCATCCATATGCAGCTCTTCGGCATATTCCATAAGCTTGCAATAGCTTCTTCCGCTGGCCAGTACAAGACGTACCCCCTGCTTCTGCACACGCAGCAACAGCTCCTTGGTTCTGGAGGAAATCCTGTTATCGCTTGTCAGCAGTGTTCCATCCATATCCATTACAATCATTTGTATCATACTATCACGCCCCTTATGAATAGGATTATACAATGAATATCTTCAGAAGTAAAATCATACTGGAAGAAGAAAAAAAAGAGTGCTATACTAAATGCACAATGGGGAGGTACTGCAATGAAAATACAGAAAACGAATGCCATGCGTATTCTGGACAGCAAACAGCTGTCCTATGAAGTGCTGAGCTATGCACATGGAAAAGAGGCTGTTGCAGGTCTTGATGTAGCAAAGCAGCTGGAAGAGAATCCGGAGCAGGTTTTCAAAACACTGGTAACGATTGCGAACACGAAGGAATATATCGTCTTCGTAATTCCTGTTGCACATGAGCTGCATCTGAAGAAATGCGCAAAGGCTGCCGGTGTAAAATCCGTGGAAATGATTCATGTGAAGGATATTAATAAGATTACAGGCTACGTCCGTGGGGGATGCTCCCCCATCGGTATGAAGAAGCAATTCCGCACCTTTGTACACGAAAGCTGTACAGGGCATCCTACCATAATGTTCAGTGGCGGGAAAATCGGTGTTCAGATCAAAATGCAGCCGGATGAACTGTTAAAGCTGATTCATGCGGAAACAGCAGATCTCATCAGTGAAGCTTAATGCTGTCATGCTCCATGGCAGCTTTTTTCATAAAAAAGGAGAGCTTACTCCCCTGATGTAAATACATATTTATCCAGCGCCTTCGCGATTCCCATCTGATCATTGGTATCAGTGACATCCCATGCTGCCTGTTTCAAGGAATCCATAGCATTTCCCATAGCGATGCCGTACTTCACGGTTTTGATCATTTCCATATCATTTTCCGCATCTCCAAACGCCATCATTTCCTCTGTGGAGATTCCCAGCTTCTTTCCAATACGCAACAGCGCACTCGCCTTGGATACCCCCTTCGGCATAACCTCAATCCAGGCAGGACCAACCTCCAGCAAGTCATAATCCTTCAATTCCCTACGAAGATGCGGCAGGTGCTTCTTGAAAAAGGAGGCCGTCTGT
This sequence comes from Erysipelatoclostridium sp. DFI.2.3, assembly GCF_019132535.1. Taxonomy (NCBI): domain Bacteria; kingdom Bacillati; phylum Bacillota; class Erysipelotrichia; order Erysipelotrichales; family Coprobacillaceae; genus Thomasclavelia; species Erysipelatoclostridium sp. DFI.2.3. Next base: position 170,218 of record NZ_JAHOOJ010000009.1, read on the forward strand.
ATCAGTACAAACTTATTCACATCCTGTGTAATTTCATAGTCTGCATCCTCCAGTGGAATGAAATTTCGCTTTCCCTGATTAAACCCGTAATCCATCGGCCGCCCAAACACGACACTGCGCACCTTTTTCATTGCCTTCAGACGCTTGGATATCAAATCATAGAAATCATATCCGCAGCAGCTGATGACCTCAAAATTATATTTCATTCCCAGTGCCATCACTTTCTTTGCGTCATTGCCGTCCAGCACCTTATCCACATAATATTCCTTTTTATGAAAATCATAAATAATCTGTCCGTTAACCCCTGCTACAAAATTATCACCTCTGTGCTCAAGCTCCAAGGGCTCATATACAAAATCAATACCACCCTTATCCCGTCCGGTAGCTATCGTTATGGAAATCCCCATCTCCTGTGCCTTGATCAGACGTTTTTTGGTTTCCTCATCAATTGTCTTCTGCGTGGTCAGCAGCGTTCCATCCAGATCCAGTGCTATCAGTTTTATCGCCATGTTCTACCTCTACTTTCTTTATCAACCCTATTATAGCGAATATAGAAAAAAAGTAAACCTGAAATCCCTGTAAAGAAGCTCTGCCAACCGTAAAGAAAACGGACATCTCTATTGAAATGTCCGCTCCTTTATATTTATTTCGCTAATTTAGCAGCCGCTGCCTCATCAACAACAACGACAACATCTGCATGATTCTGCAATACGCTTGCAGGACATGCCGGATCAACCGGTCCGTTGACCATAGCTGCAACAGCATCTGCCTTGTTTGCGCCGGATGCGACAAGCAGGATTTTCTTTGCCTTCATGATGGTCGCAATTCCCATTGTAATTGCATGTGTCGGCACCTGATTGATATCATTATCAAAGAAACGCGCATTATCAGAACGTGTTTTTTCTGTCAGCTCAACGATATGCGTTTCCTCTGTAAACGGTGTACCCGGCTCATTAAATCCGATATGTCCGTTTCCGCCGATTCCCAGAACCTGTACATCCACGCTGACATTTTCCATAGCCTTTTCATAGCCTTCACAGTCTTCCTTCGTACTTCCATAAGGTACATGAATCTTGTCTTCCGGTAAGTCAATACCCTTAAACAGGTTTTCATGCATGAATGTCCAGTAGGATTCCGGGTGATTTCTGTCGATTCCAACATATTCATCCAGATTGAAAGACTGGCACTGTGCATAGCTTGTTCCATTGTCCTTATGATCCTGAATCATGTTCTTGTACAATCCAATTGGACTGGAGCCTGTTGCAAGACCTAAAACAGCATCCTTTTTGTTTGTGACAACTTCCTTCATAACAGCAAATGCTTCTTTGCTTACTGCATCGTAATCTTTCACTACAATAACTTTCATTTTCTTTTCTCCTCCTGATATTACACAGTAATATCATACCATTTTAAAAGCATGTTTTCAATGTCAGAACATACATATCCTGTATTTCCAGCTGTATTTCCAGCCGATCGCTGAGCACCGGCTTCTTGCCTTCCATATACGATTACAGATGGTAGCCGCTTTTTTCCATGCCGGCGTTTGTTTTGCCTCTGCAGTTCAGATTCCGGTTCCTATGGCAACAGATTTCCGGCTGCAACATAGATGGAATACCATTCCTCTCTGGTCAGCGTAATGTCACAGGCTTGTACAATCCCTTCGATGCGCGCGGTATTGACAGAGCCCAGAATCACCTGCATTTGAGCCGGATGGCGGAGCAGCCATGCTGCCGCAATCGCACTGCTGCTGACCTGATATTTCTTTGCTAGTGCCTGAATCCGTGTATTCACCTCGGGAAATTTCGGATTATCGAGGAACACACCTTCAAACATGCCATACTGAAACGGTGACCAGCACTGTATTGTAATATCCTGCAGTCTGCAATAATCCAGTGTACCGTTATCACGGTCAATACCGCGCTGATCAAAGGTATTGACATTGACGCCGGCATCAATCATCGGTGTATGCATGACACTCAGCTGCATCTGATTGATTTCAATCGGCTGCCTGCTGTATTTTTTCAGCAGCTCAATCTGATAGGGATTGTGATTACTGACGCCGAAATGCTTCACCTTTCCTGAGGTATACAATGCATCAAATGCCTGCGCTACCTCCCGCGGATCCATCAGGGCATCCGGACGATGCAGCAGCAGATAATCGAGATATCCACATTGCAGACGCTCTAGAGAAGCATCCACACAGCGAAGTATGTAGTCTCTGGAAAAATCATAATGTGTTGTTTCACTGCGATGGATACCGCATTTTGACTGAATGAGCATATCCTTTCTTAAAGAAGGCTGTGCCTTCAATACCTTACCAAACAGCTCCTCACAGACACCTTTTCCATAGATATCCGCATGGTCAAAGAAATTGATACCGAGCTTTAAATCCTGATGAATCAGTTCCTCCAACTCGTTTACGCTCATGGCATCAATACGCATACAGCCCTGTATGATAGCCGGTGCCTGTGTACCTGCAATGCTTATGCTTTTCATATGCTAGCTTCCTCCTCTTTATCAGTTGCTTTCATTATACTTCTTTTTCCTGTACGTGAATACAGGAAACAGCTTTTTTCAGCAATGGAATTCTTATTGCATAGGAAGCAGAGCATTAACGCGGATACCATTTCATTCCTGATTCTGTACTTTGCCTGCTGAATTCAGAAAAGGGCTCCCAGTGCCTGCCAAGCCCTTGAAATCTCAATTGCCGGAAGCAGCCCCTGTGTATGAATGCACCACTGGTTCTTTCTGTCCTTCATCCGCAGCATGATATCTGTTCTGCAAGGAGCAGGGTAATTAAAACAGTCTGTAGGTTTTTCATCACCGCATGAAAAGCGCTACTGCCACGGCATGGAAAAGGATATGCAAAGAGCCTTCCTCCTATCCCATACCCGGTTTAGGTAGCATGCTTTCTGCATATCCCTGTTTTTTTAAAATACCTGAATTGTATATGCGGTTGTGAATGTTTTTCCTGCGGAAAGTGTCATCGTTCCCTCACGATGGCAGAAGTCTTCCTCCACCCTTGAAAAGTCCGCATGGCCGTACCACGGCTCCAGACAGATAAACGGCGCATTCTTTTTCGCTGTCCAGATTGCCAGATACGGATAGCCACTGATGGAAATGCGCACACCGTGGTTGTTCGGTCCGGATAGTGTCAGATAGGAGCTTTTCATCCCCTGATAGATCAGCGTCGCATATTTCTCGATTTCCTCATAGCTGCAAGGTATCGTCTGCAGCTCCACATCCTCCAGCGTATACGGTTTCTTCTTTTCAGGATCAAACACCAGCTGCTTCAGCTTCTCCGGATTCGAAAAACGCATGGTATAGTCCTCAAACGCCTCTCCCTCGCACAACGGACAATTGAAGCCGGGATGCAGCCCAAATGTAAACGGCATGTCCCGTTCTCCGGTGTTCGTGATACGATAGGTTACCGTAAGGGTATCATCCTGCAATGCATAGCCTACCTCATAATGAAAATCGAAGGGGTACTGCGCTTTTGTTTCCGCACTGCTGTCAAATGCCATGATGACCTCGTTTCCGTCATCGCATACACAGTCGAGCGTCGCATAGCGAACCAGACCGTGATTTTTCATTGCATATGTTTTGCCATCCATTTCATAGGTGCCATCCAGCGTATTGCCTACCAGAGGAAACAGACCTGGATTTTTCCCTGTCCAATAATCCGGATGTCCCTGCCACATATACTGAATGCCGGTTTCCAGATCGGTAAAGCTTTCAATTTCTCCACCCTTCGCAGTGAAGGTCACCTCATAACGATTATTTGTTAATTTCATACTGCCTCTCCTCTCTCGATTGTTCATGTCTATTATAGCACAACAAAAAGCAGATTCTCCAGAAACTGCAGGACTTCTCCTATATCCATTCCATCTCTTTACAGAAGTGATATAGACCATCCTCGTCGATGGAACCGCAGACATAATCCGCTGCCGCCTTTGCTTTAGGATTGGCATTCCCCATAGCAATGCCGATGCCTGCGGCCTGCAGCATGCCCACATCATTGGCACCGTCACCAAAGCATGCGATCTGTTCAACCGGGATATCCCAATGTGCAGCCATCGCCTCTATCCCTTTGCTTTTATCTACGTTTTCCGCTGTGATTTCCAACGTATTGGAGGAATGCGTTACAATAAAGGCATCCTTCATGAGCGCGATGATTTCCTCACGCTGTTCCCCGTTTTGCGGATAGGCAAGCATATTAAACACTGTTTCCTGCTCATAGGGCTTTACAACGGGCATATTCAGATACAGCTTGAAAAACTCATCACGGATATTGTGAGGACAAGGTGTTGTCAGACAGTCATTGTCAAAGGTGGAGTACCGCACTGGTATGTGCCTTTGTTCACAGTAGCGGATGAGCCGCTCCACCTGCTCCTGTAACAGGGGAAAGCTGGTGACAGTCTCCTCTTTGCCCATGATGAGTGCTCCCCCATCAAAGATTGCAGCATCAAATGCAAAGTCCCGAAAAAAGGCCGGAAGATTACGGACCTCATAACGACACCGGCTTGTAGCGATACCGATACGGTATCCGATTTCCTTCAGGCGGTTCAGCGTCTGACGGGTGGTTGCAGGAAAATCATGAATACGATGCGTATACAGCGTATTGTCCACATCAAAAAATAAAGCTTTTATATGTTTCATATACAATCCCTCATTTCATAACGCTTATCATTATAGCATGATAGAGAGATAAAACAAAAGAAGCACCTGGGGAAGTGCTCCTTTTGCTGTTGCTTATTATTTATTTAATAGAAAGGAAAAGTATGAAAAATTTTCTGAGGGGAAAAATTCATATCTGCAGGATTCCTCCTGCATGCTTACAGTATACCGGAAAGTTATATTTTAATTATGTAGAGAACTTGTAAAAATGTGTGTTCTTTCAAGTGCCTGAACCCAAATTATGTGAAGCACATGCAAAAAAGGGCTGTAGAAAGATAAATGTGAAATTCTCACGAATTTGCCAACAAAAAAGGTGCCTTGGGGGAAGCACCTTTTCTGTATATGGTAATTAGTATTTTGAAAGGGAGAAAGTATGAAATACTGTTGGGGGAAATCATTCATACAGGCAGGATACCTCCTGCCTGCTGATAGTATACAAAATGTCTATCAATATATTATGTATAGATCATGGTAAATTATGTGGAATGCATGCATCGGCAAATCGATAATCATCATTTTTAATTGTATTTCATCCACCTGACAATGTCCCCCCGTTTATTTCCATCAGTGAAGCAGTTCCTGCTTTGATTTTTTTTACTATTTTGCCTTCCATTTTCAATCATACTTGAATAACGGTATCGAACCCTTTCCTGAAAAGACCTGATCTGTGCTACAGCTATCCCTCCGGTAAGGGCCGCATAAGGCTTATGGAAACAGCAAGCATTTGGTTATATTTCATGACACCTTTGCAAACGTATGAATCATCAGGAATCTGTGCGCTTTTCTTTGGTTAACAAAAAAGATGCCTTGGGGGAAGCATCTTCTCTGTATATGATAATTATTATTTTGAAAGGGAGAAAGTATGAAATAATTTTGGGGGAAATTGTTCATACAAGCAAGAAACCTCTTGCTTGCCTATAGTATACAAAATGTCTATCAATATATTATGTATAGATCATGGTAAATTATGTGTAATTCAGCAAAGCTAACCCCAAATTATGTGAGCATTGCCGTAAAAATACTGAAGAAAGGGAATCCTGCGGATTCCCATCTGGTTTCTATTATGATTAGAATGCTTCTTTTCCTCTTACGTAGGTCATTTCGACGGAGTAATCATCATTCAGTACAACGATATCTGCATCATAGCCAGCCACAAGCTTACCTTTGCGATCATCCACATTCAGATATCTTGCCGGATTCAGCGTACAGGAGTTGATTGCATAATCCCAAGGAATCATCGCCTTTTCAACAAGCACCTTCAAGCCCTCATTGACCTTCAGGGTAGAGCCCGCAAGACTCTTTGCGCCGGTCAGATGTGCACTGCCATCCGGATACAGCTCAATTTCATTTCCACCGAAGAGAACCTTTGTCCCGACCGGCAGACCTTTTACCATTAACGCATCCGTAATCATGATGGTATAATCTCTTCCCTTCGCCATGAACAAATCGTTTAATGCATCCGGTGTAGAGTGATTTCCATCACAGATAACCTCACCGAAGGTATCACGGAAACGCATAGCAGCTCCTACCAGACCCGGCTTGCGGTGATGGAACGGTGTCATACCGTTAAAGATATGCGTCATGGAAGTTGCTCCGTTGGCAATTGCCATACCCGCTTCCTCAATCGTTGCCGCAGAATGTCCGATGCTTACGCGGACATCGTTTGCTGCACAGTATCTTGTCAGTTCGAAATCCTCGTCACGCTCGGTAGCCATTGTTATAATTTTAATCAGTCCGTCGGCAGCCTTCTGATACCGTTTGAACTGCTCAACATCCGGTTTTACAATGCACTGCTCCGGCTGTGCTCCCTTGTATACCATATCCAGATACGGTCCTTCAAAATGAATTCCGAGGATTTCCGCTCCCTCATAGCCATCCGCTACGACCTTTGCGACATTTTTCACTGCCTTGGTAAGTACCTCCTCTGTCTGTGTGATTGTGGTAGGACAGATTCCGGTAACACCCTCCTCGGGAATGTGTTTCATCCAGTTTCGCAAGCCTTCTTCTTCTGCATCATTGGTGTCAAAGCCATAGGCACCATGTGTATGAACGTCAATGAATCCAGGTACAATTCGTCTTTCACCATAGTCCTTGTCAGCCGGTTTAGCGCCATAAGCCAGAACATTTTTGATTTTTCCATCCTCCAGCTCCAGCTGGGCTTCGATGAATTGACCGAGTACCCATATTCTCTTACTTTGAATAATCATGAAATAGCTCCTCCTTTATTGATATCTTTATTATACTACCCGAATCTTTTAATTTAAACGGGTTTGCAACTTAATTTTCAATTCGTGTACCGTTTCTGCTAAAAACTGCAAATAATGTCACTTATTTAATTTGTGAATAAAAAAATTAAATAAGTGGACATCCTCCCTATATCATATTAAAATAGAAACCAGAGGTGAAGGAAATGAAACAAGCAATACAAATGAAAGAAAATATGTACTGGGTCGGTGTTCATGATTTCAATTGCCGTCATTTTCACGGTGATCTGTTTCCGATTGCAGAAGGGACGACCTATAATTCCTATCTGATTGTCGATGAGCAGGTGACACTGATCGATACTGTTGAGGAAGAATTCTATGATACGATGATGGAGCGTATTCGTTCGGTAATCGGTGAGCGAACCATTGACAATGTTATCGTACAGCATGCAGAGCCGGATCATTCCGGAGGCTTCCTGAAATTTATGAAGGATTATCCCAATGCCAGACCGTATGCCAGCAATGCCGGTGTGAGCATCATGCTGAAGCAGTATTTCAAAAGCTATGATTTTCAAAGGGTGAAAACCGGTGATACCTTGTCCACCGGGCGCTATACGCTTACGTTTGTGGAAATGCCGATGATTCACTGGCCGGATAACATGCTGACCTATGTCGCAGAGCAGAAAATTGCATTCTCCAATGATGCGTTCGGACAGCACATTGCAAGCTATGATATCTTTGATGATGCACATGGTGCTGCCAAGTGTATTGATCGCGCAAAAGATTACTATGCAAATATCGTGATGCCGTATGGTATGCAGGTTGCCAATAAGCTAAAGCAGATTCAGGATATGAATCTTGACATTGATATGATTGCCCCGGCACATGGTATTATCTGGAGAAGCTACCTGCCGGAGCTGTTTCAGGCATATGAGGATTTTGCGACCTTCAAGGCGGTTGATAAGGCGGTCATCGTATATGAAAGTGTCTGGAAGCATACACAGATGATGGCTGAGGCGCTTGCTGAGGGTATGGGAAGAAACGGAATCTGTGTAAAAATCTTCAAATGCTCAATGACCTCCCCCGCAATCATACAAAAGGAGCTGCTGGATGCCAAGGCGGTTCTGGTCGGAAGCGGGAATTACAACAATGCCATGGCGGGAAGCATTGCGGCTTTTCTGGAAAAGCTCATCACCTGCAAGGTGAAGAATAAAAAGGGCCTTGGCTTTGGTTCGTATGGCTGGGCAAATCTTGTCACAAAGGAAATCAATGCCCGACTGGGAAAGGCAGGAATCACACTGCTGAATGATGAGATCGTTTCACAGAATTACACGCCGAGTGAAGCGGATTTGGACGCACTGATGGAGCTTGGTAAACAGATTGCAGAAGAAATTAAAGCGATGTAGTATTGATTAAATTGAAGCTATGTATGCTATAAAAAACAAGGTTTCTCACAAACGACACCTTGTTTTTTATATGTCTTCATATCTGCATAATGGATAACAATACATTGAAAGTCAATCAAAACAGGTATTGTACAGTTGGTAGATCACATAGCACGTCGATTGCGAATTGTAGCTATCCAAACGCACTTTATGATTTTTTACAAGCTTTATTTTTATAATCAGAAGCTGTTTTCTCCCAATACATTACCCTTGACAATACATCGCTTAGATACATCTTGGTGAAACCTTAAAATGCTGTATTTATCGAATCCTATGCTTATTTTTTTCGCAGTTGTTTTACTCCTTTGCGGATATAGCGCTGTTTATTGTGCTTGCCCTTCGCAAAAAACAAGCCAAAAATAATCAATACGACGCCTCCCGCCGCTCCCAGCACATACTGGACTGTATCGTATTGTGCCTCTTTAGCAGCCTTCCCATCGCTCCACATATTTATCTTCTCTTTTTTTGCTTCTTTCTCCAGCGTTTGCAACTCCTTCGTATATGCATAATCACCATACAGATACTTCACCTCTGCCAATCCCCGTTTTACAAGTTCCTCCTGCAACAGGACATCATCCACATACACCCATGCTAGTGTACGTCCATATTTATCCAGCTTTTCACTGCCGTCATCATATTCCAGCTCGATCGTTTCCGCAGATTTCAAAGCATCACACACATAGGCGCTTGCCTCTTTACCATAAGGCTCCTTCGTTTTGGTATACTCAGGTGCATTGATTGCCAGAAAACGAACGGTTGTATCTTTGCCGTCGATTTTAAAATGTGCAGTGTCTCCATCTGTGCATTTACCAAATTCAACCTCTTCTCTCGTATTTGCTTGTACCGGTAACATTGCCATGATTGTAAACAGGCAAAAAAACATAATTTTCTTCATAATAACCTACCATTCCTTATAATATCTTCTTCATAAGTTTAATTATAATGAAAATTCTGTCGTTCTCAAGACTTGCTTTTTATTTTGTATATATCAATTTAATCCATTATCCGAATCGCAAATTAGACAAAAGGCAAGAAAAGATGCGGGAATCACGGATAATGAAAAAGATTATTTTTCTGTTGCCCCTAATACCGTCATTATCAACTATGAATTGTTCTGTTGAAATTGACAATATTCACTTCCTTTCACATCAACACTCAACTATTACCGTCTGTTTGAATACAAAATCTCATTCTTTGATTCCTCCAATCCAAAAGACAACTACCGTAACTTGATAATTGCTTATATTTCTACAAGTAAGAAAAGACAATCAACTTCTTATTTGAAGTCAACTGTCTTACTCATGTCTTATTCATTTTTTTATCACACAACAACATCATTTATATCATGCCATGTAAAATGCGGTTTTGCTTATAAATACAGCTGTTTCCGCTTGTAAATGCATATAGTCTCCTGCATTCTGTATCAATCTTGTCAGATGACAGACTTGTTATTCACTCATAAGCTTGCTCAACTGCCAAAGTGACCCCCCCACTTAAAAAGCGGTGGAGAAATCTAAAAGATTTTCACACCGCCCTATTTGGAATGCTCCGTCAAAATTGTATTACGTCAGTAAATATTCATATAAAAGCAATTATTTATTACTTAACGTCCTCTTTTTCTTTAATACCGCTAAGATAGCGATACCTAATGTACTCATTGTGAACATTAAAGCAACTATTCCTATATTTGTCATATCTCCGGTTTTTGGTGTATCTGTCTCATTTGGCTTCATCGCATTATCCGGCTTTGTTATACTTCCCGGCTCCGTTGTATTATCTGGTTTTATAGTATCTGGCTTTGTTATATCATCTGGTATCGTTGGTGTATCTACATTCTTTTCCTTGACTGTTACCATAATTGTTTTGGTTGTACTTGCCCCCTTACTATCTGTTACTTTATATGTTACTTCATAAATTCCAGCTTTGTTTATATTGACAGAATTACTCCATACCTGAATTTTATCTGTCAACATTCCGTCTTCTTTATCTGTAGCGATAACATCGTTTAATGGGTCAAATACATCTCCTACAGTTAAGGTTTTATCACAAACTTCAATCTCTGGCGCATGGTTTATTGATGATATGTTGGGAACAACCTCGACAGGTATCATCACTTCCACAGTTTCATAATTCACCGTATCGTCTGGTGTATATGTTGCCTTAAATTTCTGTGTTCCTATTTTATCAGCAGTTTGTGTTTTATCTGCCCATGTAAAACCTTTAGGAAGTTTTACGGCGGCAAGTGTTTTCCCCTTACCGATTACCAAATCATTTGGCAATGTATAACTTGGTTTTGCTTTATGGATAGTAAATTCTTTCCAAGCTGTCTCTGCACTTTTATGTGTATCGTTTTCAGCAACTACGGCTTTCACTCGATATATACCTGCATTTGTAGGAACATCGTTCATATCACCCCAAGTATCTCCCTTTTTCTCTTGGTAAGAAAACGTAACATCTCCTGCACCGTCAGTTACCGCATAATCATTTTCAGAAATTGACACAGCTTTTCCGTTATAATCCTTATCTAATTTAAACTTGTCCTTGAAAGAAACAATAGTTTCTTTTTTCTCTTCCCATTTGACATAATACAGTTTATTCTTTTCAAATATTTCTATAGGATTACCTGCTAATAATTTATTATCAAACCACCCCTTAAAAGCATAACCGTTTCTAATAGGAGTAATTAATTTATCAGATTCAGGCATTACATTCTTAGGCAATGTTCCTTCGTTTAAATGACCAACTAAATAATTAGGCGATATAAAATCATCCACTAATTCTCCGCCAACTATATAATATGAATTATTATAAGTAATAACTTCAGCTTCATTTCCATTACTGTCAATACAACTAAAATTTGCACTGCCTTTACCTTCTGCTACTCCATTTTTATCGTCATTTATTATTTTCCACCATGCTTTAACTGTAGAATTATTCCCTGATAAGTTTAAGTTATATTTTAAATTGTCATATTCTAATTCGAGGCCTTCAGGTATAATGAAATCTCGTAGAGGCAAGGCTTGTGTTTGCTTAACATTCACATTTATATTAGAATGTTTTAATGTTAATTTTCTAGTGTTGACCGGGAACATATCATAACTTATAACTGTTACATTTGGATGTCGTATAATTGCATCTACATTATTTATATTAAGATTCTCTACTACATTATCTCCATATATATTCCCGAATAACATACCAGAATACGCATATATTGGATAACTGCAGTTGTCTATTGTTAAATTTGAAATTTTAGCATTTGCTACTTGCCCAGAAATTATTCCTCCATACCAATCACTTAAATTTGGATTTGCAGTACAATTTTTTATGCTTATGTTAGAAACTGTCCCCGATAACGCTGTCGATAGGAAGGAGTAGAACATTACATTTGAATTCTCTGGTGAAGTTATTTTAGAATTTTTTATAACTATATTACTCAATTCCGATGTATCACTTACCATTCTCCCAACAACAAAAGTAGGACCATGTTTTAAAGAATTTTCTATCCCATCAAATACAGTATTAGTAATCACACCATTTTCTCCAAGTTGCATAAAAACCCCGGTATATCGTCTATTCCTCTTATCACTATCAATAGCAGTCATTTTTAAATTCTTTATGCTAAAACCTGAACCATCAAAAACACCGCAGAATGAAGGTCCAACTCCTGCTTCTCCTGGTAAATTCAAATGTCCTATTGGAATCCATGTTTGTCCATCATTATAAAAATTTCCACCTTCTTGAAAATCTTCTTCTGTGAACACAATATCATTAACTAATTTAAAGTATCCATTGATAATTGTATTTCCACTTTCATCTGTTGTTGTATGAGTTCTTATTTTATCTAAATCTCCTCCTGTTGATATCATATGAGGTTTATTCTGTGTACATTTATCACAATTTTCCCAACTTTCTTCTGCAGTTTCTTCATCTAGTTCTTTTATGCTCAATATTTCAACATCAGCTGGTATATTTTCTTCTGGTAAAGGTATTTCTCCCTCTATTGAATCTTCTTCTGGCAATATAGGTTCTTCCAAATCATTCTCTACTGTTTTTTCCTCATTTTCAATTGCATTTGCAATTTCTTGTGCATAAACAACAGTTGGCAAACTACCAGATACAGAAGAAACCGTTATTGTAGCTGCAACAGCCATTGTTAATGCTAACTTTTTCTTGTTCATAAAACATCTCTCCTTTCTGTTTTCACAAAAGAAAATTCATTAAAGAATACACAAAAAGCACAATCCACCATTAGATACAGTGATATTGTGCTTTTAATTTGTATATAAATTTTTGTACGTCAAAAAGGGCAGACGTTACCTTATCTGTCTGTCTGTCTGTCTGTCTGTCTGTCTGTCTGTCTGTCTGTCTAGTATGCAGTCTCTGAACACAGCTGTCAACCCCTTTTTTTTAATACTTGAAAATTTCATCTCTTTTTTCTTTTGTTTACCTACATTTTACACCTTTTATATTCTTTTTCAAGATAGAACCTACAAAAAATGGGAAATAAATTTGAGGTAGCTGAGAAAAAATCTTAAAAGAATTAATGTAAAAAATTCTCTTGTATACATCTAAATACACAAATACAGATTTTAAAATGAGGTAATATCGATACGAAAAAAAGATAATTTCTAAAAAAATATGAATACATTGAAAAGCGGAGGAGTTAAGAAAGTTTCCTTATTTTGCGTAGATGTCCTTATCGTCTTCAAAGAGTCATAGGTGTGGTTAATACAAAGACCGCATATAGCCGTTTGGATCATTTATCAACTCCGAAGCAGCAATCACTTGTAAGTCATGAGCATATCAAACACAATCACATTACATGCAATTGAAGAATTACACAGATAATTCTGAAAGATTTGCTGTAGAAATCTGCATGCCAATCTTCGGGAATGTGAAGAATTATGTGTAAGTAAAAATCGACAGGTTTAGATAGTAGATGACGAATCATGTCTAATCATCATCTGTTTATGTATTATCAGTATGCCCAATTCATCAAGGGTTATACTGACTTTTTTTATATGCCTTTATCTTTACTCATTATGCTTCTACTGCTTCCATAATGGCAAGTTGATTTTGAATCATATCCCAGTTTCGACATCTCTGTGTCCATTTGCTGCTGAGGTTCTGAATAGCCAA